>NZ_JBHXMU010000046.1:0-66836 GCF_042720685.1 Kitasatospora sp. NPDC058492 | reverse complement strand
ACCCCGCGGCCACCAGCACACCGGTGAACACCGCGGTCGTCACCGGCGGGCCCGACCCCGCCACACCCACCCACACCGCCGTGGCCTCACCGACCTCCTCACCGTCCCAGCAGGCCCGTCTGACGGTGTCGAAGGTGCTGCTGACGAGCCCGGTGGTGCCTGGGCAGCAGATCCGGTGGCGGGTGTCGGTCACCAACAACGGCCCCAGCCAGGCGCGGGACGTGGTCGTCACCGACCGGGTGCCCGGCGGGGTGTCCGGCGCCTCGCTGACCTCGGATTCCGATGGCGCCGTCTGCCCCGTCACGGCCGGGGTCGCCACCTGCCCCGCCGTCCAGATCCCGGTCGGCGCCACCCACTCGTGGACGCTCACCGGCACGCTCGACCCCGCGGCCACCAGCACACCGGTGAACACCGCGGTCGTCACCGGCGGGCCCGACCCCGCCACACCCACCCACACCGCCGTGGCCTCACCGACCGGTCCGCCCTCCCAGCAGGCCCGTCTGACGGTCTCCAAGGTGCTGCTGACCTCCCCGGTCGTGGCCGGCGGGCCGATCTCCTGGCGGGTCGGCGTCACCAACGAGGGCCCCTCGCGGGCCCGCAACGTCGTGGTCACCGACCGGTTCCCGCAGCAGGTGGACCACCCGGTGCTTACCGCCGACGCCGACGGCACGCCCTGCCCTGACACCGGCGGTGTCGCCACCTGCCCCGCCATCGACCTGGCCGTCGGCGCCACCGCGACCTACACCCTCAGCGGGACCCTCTCGCCGGACGCGACGGAGGTGCCGGTGAACTCCGCCGTCGTCACCGGCGGCCCCGACCCGGCGACGCCCACGCGCACTGCCGTGGCCACCCCGACGGAGCCGATCACCGTCCGGCACGACCTGCACCTCGCCAAGCAGGTCTCCCCGGCCAAGCCCGACCCCGGTGACAAGGTCACCTACACCGTCACCGCCACGAACCGCGCCAGCGGCACCTACCACGGCGCCGTCGTCGTCGACGACTTCACCGGCGTCCTGGACGCCGCCGACTACGACGGTGACGCCCACGCCACCATCGGCCGGATCTCCTACAGCCCGCCGCGCCTGACCTGGACCCTCGACCTCCGCCCCGGAGCCACCGAGACCCTCGTCTACACCTTCACCGTCAAGTCCGACGCCGGCGGCAAGCGCCTCGACAACCGGGTCGTCTCGCTCGGCGACGGCAGCAACTGCCCCGCTTCGACGAACCGGTCGCTCCGCTCCGCGCGGGAGGTGCCGGAGCCGTCGGCGACCACCGGCGGACCTTGCGCCACCAGCATCACCGTCAACCCGTCGCAGCCCTCGCCCAGCCCCACGGGCGGCCCGCTGCCCCCCACCGGGTCGGACCCGATGCCCCTGGCGGGCCTGGCGGCCTTCGCGATGCTCGCCGCGGGCGGCCTGCTGCTGACGCTCCGCCGGAGCCGCCGCTGACCGCTGTCCTGCCGGTCCCGGGCACACCCGGGACCGGCAGGATCCCGGTTGCGTCGGGCCAAGCGGCCCTGGTGCACCCAGGCTGATCGCACGCCCTGGACAAGGATCGGGGCTCGTACCGGTGAAGCCGGCACGAGCCCCGATCCTGTTCCCCCACCCGCACGAGGCGGGCGGAACCCTCAGCAGATACGCGGGAGTTGCTCCCCCATCGGCAGGTCGATGACGCGGGTGCCGCCGAAGGGGGTGCGGCAGACGACCATGCCGGGGTGGTCCGCCACGCACTCGCCGATCACTGCCGAGCGCGCGCCCAGCGGGTGCGCCCGCATCGCGGCGAGGACGGCGTCGGCGTGCTCGCGCGGGACGAAGGCGACCAGCTTGCCCTCGTTGGCGACGTAGAACGGGTCGAGACCGAGGATGGCACAGGCGTTGGCGACCTGCGCGGGCACGGGGACGGCGCGCTCGTTCACCACGACGCCCACCCGGGCGGCCTCGGCGATCTCGCCGAGCGCCGCCGCGAGGCCGCCCCGGGTGGGGTCGCGCAGGACGTGCAGGTCGGGTGTGACGGCCAGCATCGCGGCCACCAGTGAGCCGAGGGCCGCGCAGTCGCTCTCGATCTCGACGCCGAATTCCAGACCCTCGCGCACGCTCATGATGGCCACGCCGTGCAGGCCGATCTCACCGCTGACGATCACCACGTCGCCGGGGGCGGCACGCTGCGGCCGGATGTCGACTCCGGCGGGGACCAGGCCGATGCCGGCGGTGTTCAGGTACACGCCGTCGCCGTGCCCGGCCTCGACGACCTTGGTGTCGCCGGTGACCACCTCCACCCCGGCGGCCCGGGCGGCGGCGCCCAGCGCCTGGGCGACGTGCGCGACCACGGCCGTCTCCACGCCCTCCTCCAGGATGAAGCCGCAGGACAGATAGGCCGGTTGGGCCCCGCTCATGGCCAGGTCGTTGACGGTGCCGTTGACCGCGAGGTCGCCGATGCTGCCGCCGGGGAAGAAGAGCGGCCGCACGACGTAGGAATCGGTGGAGAAGGCGAGTCTGGCACCGCCGAGCTCGACGACCGCCGAGTCCGCGAGCCCGGCGAGCACCGGCCCGCCGAAGGCCGGGGCGAACAGGTTCGCCACCAGTTCGGCCGACAGCACCCCGCCTCCGCCGTGCCCCATCACCACCCGGGGGTGGTCGCGCAGCGGCAGTGGACAGCTCCATCCGAGGAGGTCCGGGGCGCCGCCGGCGCCGGTCTGGGTCTGGGTCTGGGTCTCAGCCAACGGGGCTCGCCTCCCGGGCCATGCCCGGCGCGTCGAGCCGCCGGTAGAGGTAGTAGGCGGCGCAGGCGCCCTCGCTGGAGACCATGGTGGCGCCGAGCGGGGTGCGCGGGGTGCAGGCGGTGCCGAAGGCCTCGCACTGGTGCGGCTTGAGCAGCCCCTGGAGGACTTCCCCGCTGCGGCACTGCGCGGGTTCGACGGTGGTGATCCGCGCGACGTCGAAGCGGTGCTCGGCGTCGTGGTCGCGGTAGCGCGGGGAGAGCCGCCAGCCGCTGTCCGGGATGATGCCGATGCCGCGCCAGGCCCGGTCGGTCACTTCGAAGACGTCCTCCAACATGGCCCGGGCCGCCGGGTTGCCCTCCGGGCGCACGGCCCGCGCGTAGGCGTTGTCGACGGTGTGCTCGCCGCGCTCCAACTGCCGTACGGTGCGCCGGATTCCCTCCAGGATGTCCAGCGGTTCGAAGCCGGTGACGACGATCGGCACCCGGTGGCGTTCGGCGAGCGCGGGGTATTCGTCGATGCCCATCACGCTGCACACGTGTCCGGCGGCGAGGAAGCCCTGGACCCGGCACTGCGGCGAGTTCATGATGGCCTCGATGGCGGGTGGCACCCGTACGTGCGAGACCAGCATGCTGAAGTTGCCGATGCCCCGCTTCCTGGCCTGGTGCACGGCCATGGCGTTGGGTGGTGCGGTCGTCTCGAAACCGATGCCGAAGAAGACGACCTCCCGGTACGGGTTCTCCTCGGCGATCCGCAGCGCGTCCAGCGGGGAGTACACCACCCGGACGTCGCCGCCCTCGCCGCGCACCCGGAAGAGGTCACGGCCGGTGCCGGGCACGCGCAGCATGTCACCGAAGGAGCAGAAGATCACCTCGGGCCGGGCCGCGATCTCCAGCGCCTTGTCGATCACCTCCAGCGGGGTGACGCACACCGGGCAGCCCGGGCCGTGGATCAACTCGACCTCGGGCGGCAGCAGTTGGTCGATCCCGTGACGGATGATGCTGTGCGTCTGACCGCCGCACACCTCCATCAGCGCCCACGGCCGGGTGACCGTCGCCCTGATGTCGGCGAGCAGACCACCGGCCAGCTCGGGGTTCTGGAACTCCTCCAGGTATCTCACCGTTCCTCCTCCTGCCTCGCCGAGGACGCCGCAGTCGCCGCAGTCGCCGCAGCCGCAGCCGCCTCCCAGGGGTCGCCGAACTCCTCTTGGAGCAGGCCGAGTTCCTCGAACAGCTGCAAGGTCCGGCGGGCCGATTCCTCGTCCAGCCGCTGCAGGGCGAACCCGACGTGGACGATGGCGTACTCGCCCACCTTCAGGTCCGGCAGGTATTCCAGGCACACGTCCTTGACGACCCCGCCGAAGTCGACGACCGCCATCCTGGTCCCGTCGCGTTCCGCGATCTCCAACACTCTTCCGGGTACCGCCAGGCACATTGCGGTCTCCCTCCTCTCTCCGGTTCCTCCGAACCTGCCGAACTCCGTACGCGCGGGGCGCTCAGTCGTCGGCCCGCGCCGCCACCATCAACTGGCCGAGCGCGAGCCCCGCGTCGTTGGGCGGCACCCGGCGGTGCCGCAGCACGGTGAACCCGTCCTCCGTCAGACCCCGCGCGCATGCCGAGGACAGCAGCGCGTTGGCGAAGACGCCGCCGCTCAGCGCGACCGTCCCGGTGCCGTGCCGCCGCCTGATATCGGCGCAGACCGCCCGCACCAGCGCGGCCACCGCCGCATGGAACCGGGCGGCGATCAGCCCGGGCGGCGCCCCTGCTGCCAGGTCCGCCACCACCGCAGCCAGCACCGGCCCGGGTCGGGCGGTCATCATCCCGCCCTCGTCGACGAGTTGGAATGCGTAGCCCTCCCCCGGGCCGGCCACCGGCCCGTGCGCGAGGGCGGCCGCCTCCAGCTCGATCGCCGCCTGCGCCTCGTACCCGGCTTTCTGGCAGACCCCGGCCAGCGAGGACACGGCATCGAACAGCCGGCCCATGCTGGAGGTCGGCACGCAGTTCACCGATCGATCCAACTGCTGTGACAGCAGTCGGAGTTCGCCTTCAGGGCAGGAGCGCACCGGCGGCAGGCCGGCCGCCCACGGGAGCCCTGCCGCCCGCAGATGGGCCAGCGCCATCCGGTACGGACGCACCACGGCCGCATCGCCCCCCGGCAGCGGAACGTAGTCGAGCCGGGCGAGACGCCGAAAGCCCCGGTAGTCGGCCAGCAGCGCCTCTCCGCCCCACACCGCGCCGTCCACTCCGTAACCGGTGCCGTCGAAGGCGATCCCGATCACGGGCCGGCTGCCGTCGAGACCGTGCTCGGCCATCACCGAGGCGATGTGCGCGTGGTGGTGCTGGACGTCCCGCACCTCACGGCCCCGGGCCGACCTGCGCACGTGCCGGGCGGAGCGGTAGCCGGGGTGGCGGTCGACGACGAGCACCTCGGGCTGCACGCCGGTGACGGCCCCGAGGTGGTCCACCGCGCGGTCGAACGCCCGCAGGGTGGCGAGGTCGTCCATGTCGCCGAGGTGGCCGGACAGCCAGGCGTAGCCGTCCCGGGCCAGCGCGAAGGTGTTCTTGAGGTCGCCGCCCGCGGCCAGCGCGGGCCGCACCGGCACCGGCAGGGGCACCGGGAGCGGCACGTAGCCGCGCGAGCGACGTACCGGCAGCAGCTGCCCGTCCACCACCCGCACCACGGAGTCCTCGCAGGGCACGTGGATGGGGCGGTCGTGGGTGAGCCAGCCGTCGACCAGCGGGGCGAGGCGGGCGAGGGCCTCCCGGTCGTCCGTCACGATGGGCTCGCCGGAGAGGTTCGCGCTGGTCATGACCAGCAGTCCGGGGCCGGGAGGGGCGAGCAGGAGGTGGTGCAGCGGGGTGTACGGCAGCAGCACGCCGAGGTCGGGGCTGCGCGGAGCGGCGGCTTCCAGCTCGGCGATCCGGTGTGCCCCCCGGCGCAGCAGCACGATCGGCCGCACCGGGCCGGTGAGCAGTTCCTCCTCGACGGGCCCCAGCTCCACCGCCCCGGATGCCGCCAGTGCCCTGAGCTGTTCGAGGTCGCGGGCCATCAGGGCGAAGGGCTTGTCACCGCGCCGCTTGCGCCGGCGCAGCAGGGCGACGGTGTCCGCGTCGGTGGCGTCGCAGGCCAGGTGGTAGCCGCCGATGCCCTTGACGGCCAGGACCGCTCCGCAGGTGATCAGGCGCCGGGCCTCGGTGAGCGCCTGCTCGCCGTCGAGCACGGGGAGCCCGGGGACGGACAGGGTGAGGGTCGGGCCGCAGGTGTGGCAGGCGACGGGCTGGGCGTGGAAGCGCCGGTCGGCCGGGTCGGCGTACTCGCGGGCGCAGTCGGGGCACATCGCGAAGGCCGCCATCGTGGTGTTGGCCCGGTCGTACGGCAGGGCGGTGACGATGGTGTGCCGGGGCCCGCAGTTGGTGCAGCTGATGAACGGGTGCCGGTGGCGGCGGCCGGCGGGGTCGGCCAGTTCGGCGAGGCAGTCTGCGCAGGTGGCGGTGTCCGGGGGGATCTGGGTGCGGTGCGGTCCGTCGGCGCGGGAGGGTGTGATGACGAAGCCCGGTGTGCCGGTGACGGCCAGCGGCTGGTGGTCCACCGAGGCGACGTCGGCGAGCGGGGGCGCGTCGCTGGCGATGCGTCGGCAGAACGCGGTCACCGCCTCGCCGGTGCCCTCGATCTCGGCGAGTACGCCATCGCCGGTGTTGGTGACGCTGCCGGACAGGCCGAGTTCGGTGGCGAGGGTGAAGACGAACGGTCGGAATCCGACGCCTTGGACGAGTCCGCGCACGGCGACCCGGCGGCGCTGGAGCAGGGGCGGCTGCTGATCCGTGGTCACGACAGGTCCACGGCCGGGTGCGGGTGGTCGTGGGCCCCCGCGTGGGCGTGGTCGTGGTCGTGGCTGTGGTTGTGGTTGTTGCCGTGGTCGTGGCTGTGGTCGTTGCCGTGGGTGTGGTCGTTGCCGTGGGTGTGGTCGTGGTCGTGCGCGCCGGCCATCACCGGCCGGTGGACCTGCGCGCCGGCCAGCACCGCGAGCGCCCGGTCCAGCAGCGCCCCGGCGCCCTGCCCGGTGCGGGCCGAGGTGAAGACCACCTCCACCCCCGGGTTGACCCGCGCGACGCTCGCGAGGAAGGCGGCTTCGTCGAACTGTGCCGCGACGGCGAGGTCCGCCTTGGTGACCAGCACCAGGTTGGCCAGCCCGAAGGCGGTCGGGTACTTGAGCGGCTTGTCCTCTCCCTCGGTGACCGAGGCGAGGACGACCCGCAGCGACTCGCCGAGGTCGTAGGAGGCGGGGCAGACCAGGTTGCCGACGTTCTCGACGAACAGCAGCCGGGTGTCCGGCGGCAACCAGCCGGCCAGGTGCCCGCGCAGCATCGCCGTCTCCAGGTGGCACAGCCCGTCGGTGAGGACCTGCTTCACCGGCGCGCCCGAACGGGCCAGCCGGCGCGCGTCGTTCTCGGTGGCGAGGTCGGCGGTGAGGGCCGCGACGGGCACCTCGCGCTCCCGGGCCAGGCCGAGTTCGGCCTCCAGGAGCGCCGTCTTGCCGCTGCCCGGGCTGGACAGCAGGTTCACCACGACGGTGCCCCGGGCGGCCAGTTCCGCCCGCAGCCGCCGGGCGTCGTCGTCGTTGCGGGCGAGAACCGCCTGCCGGAGATCGACGGTGCGACACATCGGTTTCAGCCTCCTTGATCGGTCCGGGCGCCCGCCGGGGGCTCGGACCACTCGACGCCGAGGATCTGCAGCTCACGCCCGGCCAGCAGTTCGACCCTGGCACCGGCGCAGCGCGGGCAGCCCAGGTCGGGCGGCATGCCGACGCTCCACTCGACCCCGCAGGGCGTGCACTTCGCCCGTGCGGCGACGGCCTCGGTCTCCAGCACCGCACCTTCCAACAGCGTTCCGGCACAGGCCAGTTCGAAGCAGAAGTCGAGTGCCGACGGGACGACTCCGGCCAGTTCGCCGATCTGCAGCCGGACTCTGGCCACGGCGCTCTCCCCGTGTGCGCGGGCAGCCCGGTCCACCTGGTCGACGACGGCCGTCGCGATCGACATCTCGTGCATCTGTCTCGTTTCCCGCCGTTGGAGGCGCCCGGCTCCTTGGGGGCGCGGGCCCGGTGTCCGGGCCCCGTGAGCAACAGGCCCCGTGAGCAACAGGCCCCATTACAGGGTGCGGCGGCGGAAACGGCTCGAAGCCGCGCCGCCGCCGCACCCGTGACTACCTGTTCGCAGCACGCCGGTGGTGGCCCCCGCGCGTACTGCTCCGCTACCGCGTCCGCTCCTACATCCGCCGGATCCGCAGGTAGCGCCTCAGGTCGGGAAGGCTCTGCCAGATCAGCGCCGCGACTGCGGCCAGGACGGCCGCGGCGGCCGCGACGGCGAGGTTCTTCAGCATGGTGCCGCCTCTCTGTGGGTGGGTGCGTCCGTGGTGAGGACGCGCAGGATCACGGCGACCGCCTCGTCGACGGCGGCGGCCACCGGGGTGCTCAGTCCGATTCCCTCCTCCAGTGAGGCGGGTTCGCAGCCGACCACCAGGACCCGCTCGGGCGCGGTGCCGCCCGTTCCGGCGGCCAGGGTGGCGAGCAGGGCGAGCACGGCGTCCGGGCCCATCCGGTGGCCGTCCAGGACCATCGACTCCACCGGTCCGGCGTCCGCTTCGATCAGGTACACCGTCCCCGGCTCGCCGCCGCGCGCGGTGGCGTCGACGAGCACCAGCGTCCGGTAGCCGTCGAGGAGTTGGTAGGCCAGGTGGACGCCGCGCACGCCGACGTCGAGGAGCTCGACGCCGGCGGGAAGGTCCCGGGCGGCGAGGCGCCGGACGGTCTCGACCCCGAAGCCGTCGTCACCGAGGAAGATGTTGCCGACCCCGGCGACCAGGACCCGCCCGGTCCGGTCGGCGCTCACCGCTCTTCCACCAACGCGACCTCGTCCGGCTGGAAGTACCGGAAGCGGCCCTGCGCCCGCCACAGGTCGGCGCCCGGGTCGTCGTCCACGGTGACGGCCAGGTGCACCGAACCGTCGACGTCGTGCAGCACCGCCTCCACCAGCGCGGTGCGCCCGTGCAGGAACAGGTCCTGGGCGTCGGTGCGGCGGCGACCGGGCCGGAGCCGCACTCGGCTGCCGGCGGCGACCGGGCGGCCGTCGATCATCACCTGGTCCCGTCCGGGGTCGGTCTGCGGGTCGTTGCCCGGGTCCCACCAGGGCCGGTCCGCCCCGGCTTCGGGGTCGGTGATTTCGCGCAGCCCCCGGACGGCGCCGTGCAGCCGTTCCAGGATCTCGGGGGGCATCGAGTCGGCGAGGTCGATCACCGCGCCGGCCCGGTCGTCGGTGCCCCGGGCCTCGCGCTTCTCCCGCTCGGTCAGGGCCGCGGTGCGCAGCGCGAGGATCTCGTCGATCTCGGTGGCGTCGTAGAGCGCGCCGGGACTCTCGGGGGCGATGTGCGGGTGGTCCTCCAGGATGATCGGCGAGGAGAGCAGCACCTTGCCGCTGCCGGGCGGGCCTGCCAGTACGGGCCAGGTGTGCTCGTTGCGGCAGGCGCGCACCGCCTCGCCCGCCCACTCGGGCGGGTCGGTCGCCGAGAGGAAGGAGCCGCGGTCGAGGCCGAGCAGCAGGTGGGCCGAGACGAGGGCGTGTGCCAGTGCGGTCTCGCGTCGGGCGCCGGGAGTCGGATCCCAGTCGGAGGTGTTCTCCACCAGGACGGTCAGCCGCTGCGCCCGGTAGGGGCCGGGTACGTCCTGGGCGGCGATCCGCAGGCGGCCCTGGACCCGTTCCCGGCGGCGCAGGAGCCGCCCGGCCAACGTGCCGTCCTCGACGAGCCGTTCCTCGCCCTCGGACGCGTCGAGTTCGAAGCTGCGGACGGCTTCACCGGCCGCCAATTCCTCAACTGGGATGAGGAGTTCGATCCGTTCCTCGACCCCTTCGTCCCAGGGGACGAGCACCCGGTCGGCGAGCTCCAGCTCATCGACGGTCCGGAATCCGCCCTGTCTGCCTGCTTCTTGGACCGTCCGCCGTTGGAGGCGCAGGAAGCGCAGTTCGACGGCCAGCTGGTCGCCCTGGCGCGCTTCCATCACGCATTCGGTGCGCTGGTGGGAGTGCTCACCGCTGTCGGCGCCGTAGCGCGGCGGGGTCAGGACGCCGAACTGCCAGCGCAGCCGGTTCTTGGCCGCCGACGCCCGGTAGGGGTAGAGCACGTAGCCCTCGAACAGGACTGCGTCGGCGATCTGCCGGGCGTGGGCGAACCTGTTCTCGCTCTCGTGGGCGGGCGCGGTCACCGCTCCCCCTTCGCGGTCTGGGCCGCCTTGACGGCCTGGGGTGGCTTCGCGGCCTGGGTCGGCTTCACGGTCTGGGACGGCTTTGCGGTCCGGGCCGTGCCGAGCAGTTCGCGCACGGTGGCCTCCCAGGACGGCAGGGCGCGCCGGGAGCGGTAGGCGAGCAGTTCGGCCATCAGGTCGGCGGGCAGCCGGAGCCAGCCGCAGCCCGGGAAGTGCGCGTCGATCGCCTCCCGCCAGACCTTGACCGGCATCCGCACGGCGGCTTCCTGGTCCCAGGCCACCGGGGTGACCTGGAAGCCGCCGGGGCCGGCGAAGGCGGTGCCCGAGAAGAGCAGCAGCAGCGGCACGTCCCCGTCGTCCAGTGCCGCGAGGTAGCGGGCGGCGGAGACATCCATGTCGTAGGTGCAGGGCACCACCAGGTCGGTCTCGGTCTCGCCGGTGAACGCGCCGACCAGCAGCGGGACCTGGGCGAACTGGACCGGGTGGAGGGTGCCGGCCCAGCGTGAGCGCTCGCCGAACAGGTCGGTCAGCCGCCCGCCCTCGGCGTCGCCGTAGCGGCGCCGGGCCGGTTCGATCCGCAGCTGGCAGCGCAGCGCCAGCGCGTGCACCCGCACCTCGGCGGGGGCGGTGATGCGCAGCCGGAAGACCAGGGCGGGCCCGGCGGCGTAGGGATCGGCCCGCACTCCGGTGCAGGCGAAGGAGATCGAGGTCACCGGGCGCCGCCTTCGGGGAGGACGCGGGACCGGGCGGCCAGGCGCTCGAAGAAGGCGGTCTGTTCGGCGCGGGCCTCGGCCCCGCCGTCGAAGCCCTTCCAGCAGCGCCGCAGTCGGCCGACGAGTTCGTAGCAGACGTCGACCGGCACCAGGTAGCACTGGATGCCGTCGGTGTCGCGCCGCAGCAGCAGCGCCTCCACGTCCGGCCGCAGTGCGGCGTACAGGCGGCTACCGCCGAGCGCGGCCTGCCAGGCGGCCTCGTCGGGTTCGGCCTCGGTCGCGCCGCCCGGTCCTGGGTAGAGCAGGACGGACCGCTGCAGTCGTGTGGTGCGCAGCAGGAACGCGGTGGCGACGGGGATGCCGAGGGCGGCCCAGGCGTCCTCGCCGAGGGGGTGGGCCGGGTCGGTCAGGTAGCGGTCGGGGACTGCGCAGTAGCGGCCGTCGGCCGCGCCGGGCTGCTGGAACAGCAGGGCGCAGGCGGTGCAGGCGCAGGTGAGCGCCTGCTGGTCGGTGTCCGCCAGGTGGCGGTGCTCGGCGGGCAGGTGCCGGCCGCAGAACTCGCAGCGTTGCGGCTGCGGGGGTGCGGGCTCCCGCAGCCGGCGCAGCAGCGCGGTGCCGGGCCGGTCGAGCTGGCGGAAGGTCATCGCGGGCCCGCCGGGGGCCGAGCGCCGATCTGCAGCAGTTCTGCGGGGCGTTCGAGCTCGACCGCGGTGACCTCGGGGGCGTGGCAGGCCAGGGCGTTCTCGATGTCCTGTTCGCCGCACCCGCAGCCGCTGCGGGTGCGGCGCAGCCGGGCGGTGCCGGTGGCGGGGTCGAAGGCGGCCAGGTCGACCGGTTCGGGCAGGGTGGCGAGTGCTCGGGTGATGCGGGCGGTGACGTCCTCGGGGTGCAGGTCGTGCAGGACGAGCAGGCCGGCCAGCGACGGTTCGTCCAGCAGCCGGGCCAGCACGGCGGGCGGCAGGGCCTGGACGAGGCGGGCCAGGGCGTCGCCGTAGAGGGCCATCAGTTCGCGGACGAGGTGCTCGCCGACCTCCTGGGCGTCGGCGCCGGCCAGTTGGTCCAGGGCCTCCTGGATGCGGGCCCCCGCCTGTTCCGGGGTCATGCGGTGAGTCCGCTCAGCCCGGTGGGCACGTGCATGGTCTGCACCGTCCTGCCGTCGCCCAGGTACATGTGGACGCCGCAGGGCAGGCAGGGGTCGAAGCTGCGCACGGCGCGCATGATGTCGATGCCCTTGAAGGTCTCCGGGGGGTTCTCCTCGAAGATCGGGGTGTTCTGGACGGCGTCCTCGTAGGGGCCGGGGGTGCCGAAGCTGTCGCGGACGCTGGCGTTCCACGGGGTCGGCGGGTAGGGGTGGTAGTTGGCGATCTTGCCGTCCCGGATCACCATGTGGTGGGACAGCACGCCGCGTACGGCCTCGGTGAAGCCGCAGCCGATCGACTCGTCCGGCACCTCGAAGCGCTCCCAGGTCTGGCTGCGCCCGGCGCGGACCTCGTCGAGCGCCTTCTCGGCGAAGTGCAGGGCCGCGGCGGCCGCGTAGGCCTGGAAGTAGGTGCGGGCGCGGTTGCGTTCGATGGCGTTGCTCCACTGCGGGATCTTCCACTCGAAGGTGGTCTCCGGCTTGGTCATGGAGCGCGGCAGGTTGATCTGCACGCTGTGTCCGGTGGCCTTGATGTAGCCGATGTCGACCAGTCCGGACAGCGCGGTGGACCACAGGCGGGCGATCGGACCGCCGCCGGTGTCGAGGGCGAGGTAGTCCTTGCCGTCGAACCAGCGGGGGGACATCACCCAGCTGTACTTGTCGTCGAAGTCGCGTTTCTGCGGGGCGGGGATGGTGTGCTGGTTCCAGGGGTGGCGGGGGTCGACGGGGTTGCCCAGCGGGTCGTGGGTGACGAAGAGCTCCTTGCCCTGCCAGTCCTCGTAGTAGGAGCTGCCGAGCAGGATGCGGATGCCGAGGTTGATCTCGGTGAGGTCGTTGGTGACGAGCTTGCCGTCCACCACGATGCCCGGGGTGACGAACATCCGCCGGCCCCAGTCCGTCATGTTGCGGTAGGTGAAGTCGCAGTGGTCCGGGTCGTTGAGGCTGCCCCAGCAGCCGAGCATGACGCGGCGCCGGCCGACCTCCTCGTAGCCGGGCAGGGCCTCGTAGAAGAAGTCGAAGAGGTCGTCGTGCAGCGGCACGACCTTCTTCATGAACTCCACGTAGCGCATCAGCCGGGTCAGGTAGTCGGTGAACAGCTGGACGGTGGCCACCGTGCCGACGCCGCCGGGGTAGAGGGTGGAGGGGTGCACGTGGCGGCCCTCCATCAGGCAGAACATCTCCCGGGTGTAGCGGCTGACCTGGAGCGCCTCGCGGTAGAACTCGCCCTCGATGGGGTTCAGCGAGCGCATGATGTCGGCGATGGTGCGGTACCCGTGGTCGCCGGCGTGGGGTGCCTCGGTGCGTTCGGCCAGTTCCAGGACGCCGGGGTTGGTCTCGCGGACCATCTTCTCGCAGTAGTCGACCCCGACCAGGTTCTCCTGGAAGATGTTGTGGTCGAACATGTACTCGGCGGCCTCGCCGAGGTTGATGATCCACTCGCCGAGGTGCGGGGGCTTGACCCCGTAGGCCATGTTCTGCGCGTAGACCGAACAGGTGGCGTGGTTGTCGCCGCAGATGCCGCAGATCCGGCTGGTGATGAAGTGCGCGTCGCGCGGGTCCTTGCCGCGCATGAAGACGCTGTAGCCGCGGAAGACCGAGGAGGTGCTGTAGCACTCCGCGACCTTCTTCTGCTTGAAGTCGATCTTCGTGTGGATGCCCAGGCTGCCCACGATCCGGGTGATCGGGTCCCAGGACATCTCCACCAGACCGTTGCCGTCGCCGGCCGTCCTGGTCGTCGGTGCCATCGTCTGTCATGCCCTTCTGTCAGCGGGAGGAGGCTCTGCAACGGCCCGCCCGCCCCGGGCGGGGCGGGCGGGCCGAAGGGGGAAAGGGGTCACCACGGCGGGCGGTAACCGGTGGTCAGACGGCGCCCGGTGTGCCGCCACTTGGGCTCCTGGTCGACCGTCCGGCCCGTGATCGTGCGCAGGCGGCGGATCACCGCCCCGTACGCCGAGCTGGCGCCCGTGGAGACCCGGGAGCCGGGCGGCGGGTCCATGAACGGCATGAACTTGTCGGGGAAGCCCGGCATGGTGCAGGCGATGCAGATGCCGCCGACGTTGGGGCAGCCGCCGATGCCGTTGATCCAGCCGCGTTTGGCGACGTTGCACTTGACGACCGGGCCCCAGCAGCCGAGGCGCACCAGGCACTCGGGCGTGCCGTAGTCGGTGGCGAACTGGCCCTGTTCGTAGTACCCGCCGCGGTCGCAGCCCTCGTGCACGGTCGCGCCGAACAGCCAGGCCGGACGCAGCTTGTCGTCCAACGGGATCATCGGCGCGGAACCGGCCAGCTGGTACAGCAGGTAGGTCAGCGTCTCGGCGAAGTTGTCGGGCTGGATCGGGCAGCCCGGCACGCAGACGATCGGCAGGCCCGCCTTGGACTTCCAGTCCCAGCCCAGGTAGTCGGGCACCCCCATGGCACCGGTCGGGTTGCCGGCCATCGCGTGGATGCCGCCGTAGGTGGCACAGGTGCCGATGGCGACCACCGCGGTGGCCTTGGGGGTGAGGCGGTCCAGCCACTCACTGGTGGTGATCGGCTGGCCGGTGTCCGGGTCGTCGCCGAAGCCGCACCAGTAGCCCTCCTCCTTGATCGTCTCGTTCGGGATGGAACCCTCGACGACCAGGACGAAGGGGTCGAGCTCGCCGCGGTCCGCCTTGAAGAACCACTCCACGAAGTTGTCCGCGCCCTGGACCGGACCGCACTCGAAGTCGATCAGCGGCCAGTGGACGGCGACCTTCGGCAGGCCGGGGAGTGCGCCGGTGACGATCTCCTCGATGCTGGGCTGCATCGCCGCGGTCAGGGAGACCGAGTCCCCGTCGCAGCTCAGACCCGCATTGATCCAGAGAATGTGCACCACGGCGGCGTCGGCTGAAGTTGTTGCAACCGCACCCATGAGGATGCCTCCTCAAAAAAACGGGAGCCGGACAGATAGGCTCAAAAAATTCATAGCAGCAGTTCAGTCCGGCCGCCGGTCCAGAGAGCCGGGCGGGTCGCTCGAAGGGACGCAAGCCGGCGCACCCGTCCGGGTGGCCGTCAGCCGGACTCGGCTGGTCTCGAAGGGAGCCCGCACTGAACACCCCGCTCGCGGAGGGCCTGGCACTGGTACTGCTGCTGGCCGTACTGGCCTGCGCCGTCGTCCGGCCGTGGGGCTGGCCCGAGGCCGCCGTCGCGGTACCCGCCGCCGCCCTGCTGATCGCCACCGGCGCCATATCGCCCACGCACGCGCTGGAGGAGGCCGAACGGCTGGGGCCGGTGGTCGGGTTCCTGGCCGCAGTGCTGGTGCTGGCGCAGCTGTGCGACGAGGAGGGACTGTTCCACGCCTGCGGGGCGTGGATGGCCCGGACCGCCGCGCGGCCCGGACGGCTGCTGGTGCAGGTGTTCGCCCTGTCCTCGGTGATCACCGCGGTGCTGAGCCTGGACGCGACGGTGGTGCTGCTGACCCCGGTGGTGTTCGCGACCGCCACCCGGCTCGGCGCCCGGCCGAAGCCGCACGTCTACGCCTGCGCGCACCTGTCGAACACCGCGTCGCTGCTGCTTCCGGTGTCCAACCTCACCAACCTGCTGGCGTTCGCGGCCAGCGGCCTGAGCTTCACCCGGTTCGCCGCGCTGATGGCCCTGCCGTGGCTGGTGGCGATCGGCGCCGAGTACGTGGTCTTCCGCCGGTTCTTCGCCGCCGACCTGGACAGCGCGGCCCCGCCGCCACCGGACGAGGTGGCCCCCGAGCTGCCGCTGTTCGCGCTCGTCGTCGTGGCCTGCACGCTCGGCGGGTTCGTCCTCACCTCCGCGCTGGGCGTCAATCCGGCGTGGGCGGCCGCGGCGGGAGCCCTCGTGCTGGCCGGCCGGGCGCTCGCCCGGCGCCGCATCACGCCGACGGCGGTCGTCCGGGCCGCGAACGTTCCGTTCCTCGCCTTCGTCGTCGCCCTCGCGATCGTCGTCCGCGCCGTCGTCGACAACGGCCTCGCCACCGCGCTCGGCCACGTGGTCCCCGCCGGCACCGGCCTGCCGTCCCTGCTCGCGGTCGCCGCGCTGGCCGCCGTCCTCGCGAACGTGATCAACAACCTGCCCGCCGTCCTGGTCCTGCTGCCGCTGACGGCGGCCTCCGGCCCAGGTGCGGTGCTGGCGATGCTGCTCGGCGTGAACATCGGCCCCAACCTCACCTACGCCGGCTCCCTGGCCACCCTGCTGTGGCGCAAGATCGTCCAGCAGCACGGCAGCACCGTCCGGCTGGGCGAGTTCACCCGCCTCGGCCTGCTCACCGTCCCGTCGGCGCTGGTGCTGTCCGTCCTGGCGTTGTGGGCCTCGCTGCTGGCCCTGGGAGGCTGACGGCGGGGCGCCCGTGGGGCGGGCGCCCCGGGGCGCGGGGTGTCAGGAGATCATGAAGTCCCGGACCGGCAGGGGGCGGTTGACCACCCGGACATCGCCGATCCAGCCGTGGAACACCTGGTTGAGCGCGCCGCCGTACTCGTAGCCGCCGAGCAGCCAGGGGTGGCCGAGGGTGCTGAGGCCCTCGGACGGTGTCGAGGGGTTGCGGACGACCTCGCAGCCGTTCACGTACATCCGGGTGAGCCGCTTGTTGTTGACGACCGCGACGTGCCACCAGGCGCCGAGCGGGAGTTCGTGGCCCCAGTTGGTGACGGGGCCGCTCAGGTTGGTCGGGTAGACGCACCACTGCAGTTCCCGCCCGCCGGACAGGCTGAGCGTGGCGACCGGCTCCTGCGGGTCGGTGTCGGGGCCGCTCTTCCCCGCCTCCCCGCTGGTGCCCCAGCGGCTGAGCAGCGCCGTCCAGGCGTTGCGGCCGGCGTCCCAGTCGGCCGGCAGCTTGAAGAACGCCTCGAAGGTGTAGCCCTGCTGGAAGGTGTCGGCGTTCATCGGGGCCTTGGCGACGGTCTGCAGGTACGCGCCCTGGACCGGCTTGCCCCGGCCCGCGAAGTAGAGGCTGCCGCGGCCGGGCTGGTCGGGGTGGGACTCGGTGGACCAGGTGAGCGTCCCGGCCGGGCTGCCCGGGGCGGTCTGGCTCACGAGGTCGTTGCCGTGGCCGCTCAGGTCCTTGACGACCTGGGAGTCGGCGACGGCGCTGCCGTCCGGCCGTCCGCCGTCGAAGCGCCAGTAGGCGACCGTTCCCGGGATCGTCAGCTGACGTGCGGGGCGGGCCGGGCGGGCCGGGACCGGGGCGAAGCCGGCGAACCGCCGCGCGAAGTCCACCTGCACCGAGAAGCTGTCCACCGGGCCGGTCAGCTCGATCTCCTCGCTGGCGAGGCGGTTGACCTTCTCGGCCGCCAGCTGCTGGATCCAGGGCGAGTACGTCCGCACGTCGATGGTGTTGCGGTCCAGGTCGAAGCGGTAGGCGCGGATCATCGCCGCGCCGCCGTAGTACCGGTTCTGGTAGTTGGTGATGTGGACGTGGACGTCGTGGCCGGCCTTGTTGGTCAGCGTGGTGCTGCCGGGCGGCCAGTAGTGGCCGTTCAGGGTGAGGAAGATCTGGTCGTTGCCGCTGATCAGCCTGTCCCAGAGGGCGTGCCCGTGGTCGGACAGCTGGGCGGCGCCGCCGTCGTCGGCGTAGGCGAGGTCGTGGGTGGTGAGGATGACCGGCACGGTCGGGTGCTGGGCGATCACCGAGTTCGCCCAGGCGAAGCCGCGGTCGGACAGCCGCCAGTCCAGCGAGAGCACCATCCAGTCCCGGCCGGCTCCCCGGAACAGGTGGTAGGTGTTGTAGCCGTCCGGGCTCGCGCCCTTGAAGGTCGCAGAGCGGGCGAACCGGGCCGGGTTGAAGGTGTCCAGGTACGCCGTCCGGCCCCGCTGGTCGTCGCCGCCCGAGCCGACGTCGTGGTTGCCGGCCAGGACGCTGTAGGCCGCGCCGTGGCGGTCGAGGAGGGTGAAGGCCTTGCCCGCGGCGGCGAACTCCTCGGCCTTGCCGTTCTGGGTGACGTCGCCCAGGTGCGCGAGGAAGACGAAGTTCTCGTCGCTGCCGTCCAGCACGTGGCGCAGCGAGGCCTCCAGCGGGGCGGGGTGGATCCGGTCGTCGTCGAAGAGGTACTGGGTGTCGGGCATCACCGCCAGGGAGAAGCGGGGGCCGTCCGGGTCCGGATCCCAGGCGCCCCGGCCGTCGTCCGCGGCGGCGGGCGCGCCGAAGGCGTCGGCCGTCGCGTCGGTGGGCCCGTCCGCCGCTGCCGCCGTCGCCGTCGTTGTGGAGCCCGCCCCGAGGACCGCCAGCCCGGCGCCGACCAGCCCCGTCGCGCGCAGGAAGGCGCGGCGTCCGGCCGCCGCCGGCGCGTCGGAGTCGAACCCGACGGTCCGCGGGCAGCTCGACCCGTGGTCGTCGTGGGGAAGGTCGTTCTGATGGTGGTTCATCGGGGCAGCTCCTCGGGCCGTACACGGTGATCGCGACGCTAGGGGCACGACGCGGACCGCTGACCGGACGGCCGGCCTCCGCACGGTGAACGCCCGGGGAACGTCCCCCGCAGGCTGCTGCTCCCTGCCCGACCTCCGCGGCCGGGTCAGCGGGCCTGGTCAGTGGGCCTGGTCAGTGGCCGCCCTTGGGCTCGGTGCAGCCGCCGTCCAGGTACATGCCGTGCGGGCGGATGTCGGGCCGGGCGGTCAGCAGGCCGCTGACGCAGAGAACGGCTTCGGGGATTTCGAGGTCGAAGCCGGGGGCGCCGGCGGAGGTGCGGACGTTGACCAGCTCGGCCGGGTAGCCGAGGCGTTGGAGGGCCGCGCGGAGGCCGGCTTCGTCGAGGACGGCCGGCGCGCCGGCGGGCCGCAGGGCGTCCGCGATCCGTGCCGCGTGGGCCTCGCCTCGGCATTGGGCGTCGGCGAGGAGCCTGACGGTCTGTTTGTAGGCGTGGTTCTCCGCGTACTTGTCGGCCCAGGTACCGCCGTCGCCCGTGGGGGCGGCGGCCGGGGCGGACGGCAGTGTGGCGGCGACGCCCGCGCATTTCGCCGCGACCTGGGGGAAGAGCCGGTCGTGGCGGGCCAGGGCCTCGGCCCCGGCCTGACCGGGTTCTCGGGCCGGGGTGGTCGCGGTGGCGGGGGCGCTGCCGACCGGCGTACCGCCGGTCGCACTGCCCGGTGCGCTCACCGATCCGCAACCAGACAGTGCCACGACTGCCACGGCCGCGGCCAGGCCTGCGGCCATCACGGTCCTCGCGCGCTTCATCGACCTTCTCCCCCTTGGCCATTGACCCTTGATCGCATCATTGTCGCGCACGAGGGCGGCGGCGGGCGGGTCAATCCGCGAACGGGCCGGTGTCTCCGAAGGCGAGGCGGGTGAAGTGCTCGGCGATGCGGTGGTGGCCGGCCTGGTCCGGGTGCAGGTCGTCGGGGAGCGGGTGGTCGTCGTGGTCGGTCCGGCCGTAGAGCGAACGGCCGTCCAGGTAGTGCAGGTTGAGGTCGCCGTCGGCGACGCGGGCGGCGACGATGCGGGCGAGTTCGGTCCGGATGACGGTGAGGGTGAGGCGGCCCGCCGCGGTCTCGGCCGGGTCGCCGGTGGCCCGGAAGCGCAGTGCCCCGGTGCTGAAGTCGGCGGCGAGGGGCCCCGGGGTGTCCTCCTGGATCGGGCAGAGGATCGAGGAGACGACGAGCAGCGGCGTGGCCGGGTGTCCTTCGCGGACGGTGTCGAGGAAGCCGTGCACCGCCGGGACGAAGGCGCGCAGGCGCATCACGTCGGCGTTGACGAGGTTGATGCCGATCTTCAGGCTGATCAGGTCGGCGGGGGTGTCGCGGATGGCGCGGGCGGTGAACGGGTCGAGCAGGGCGCTGCCGCCGAAGCCCAGGTTGACCAGGTCGACGCCGGCCGCGGCCGCCGTCAGGGCGGGCCAGGTGCCGGTCGGGTGGGTGGCGTTGGAGCCGTGGCTGATCGAGCTGCCGTGGTGCAGCCAGCGCCGGCGGGTGCCGTCCGGGGCCGGGGTGACGGGGGCGTCGGTGTCGAGGGCGAGGAGTTCGGTGGTCTCGGTGTGCGGGAGCCAGATCTCGACGGTCTTGTCCCGTGCGGGCAGACCGGTGAACCGGGCGGTGCCGGGCGGGCCATGGGTCAGCTCGACGCGGCCGGTGGCCAGGTCGATGGTGCGCAGGTTGCCGCCGGACACCGTGGTCTGCGCCGTCAGCCGCCCGTCGACGAGGAGGTCGTACATCCCGTCGGGCGGGGTGGGCACGCCCACGTAGGCCCGCTTGGTCGGGACGGTGTGCAGGTCGATCGCGGTGGCGCGGGTGCGGAAGGCCAGCCGGACGCCGCTGGGCTGGGACTCGGCGATCGCGAGCTGTTCGTCGGGGATCTGCCGGCGTGCCCGGGCGGGCAGGCGGTGCGGCAGCAGGCCGCGCCCGGTGTGCTCGACGTCGAGGTGGCCGTGCAGCAGGGCCTCGGTGACGGGGGTGGTGAAAGAGGTGTTCATCGCTGTTCCATCGCGTTCTGTGCGGGTCCTGCCCGTGCCGTGCACCTTCTGCCATCCGGCTATAGCCAGTATGGGATTGCCTAATGGGTTTAGGCAAATGGGATTGCAGCCTTGGATTCCCGGTCTTGGATTCCCAGGCCTTGGCCGTCGGCGGCGGCCGCGGCGTCAGCCCGCCAGGATGACCGTCTCCGCCGGGCCGGAGAAGCCGGCCTGCTGGGCCGGGGTGCCGGTCGCGGCGAGGCGGCGGTGCTCCTGCGGACTGACACCGCGGACGCGCTTGAAGGCCGCAGAGAGGGCGAAGGCGTTGCTGTAGCCGACCTTGCGGGCCGCGAAGGCGACGGTGCACTCGGGTTCGCGCAGCAGGTCGGCGGCCACGGCCAGCCGCCAGCCCGCCAGGTAGGCCATCGGCGGTTCGCCGACCAGGCCGGTGAAGCGGCGGGCCAGGCCCGCCCGCGACACCCCGACCCGCTGGGCGAGGTCGGCGACCGTCCAGGCGGTGGCCGGGTCGTCGTGCATCAGCCGCAGCACCGGCCCGACGACGGCGTCGTGCTGGGCGCGGTACCAGGCCGGGGCGCCGGAGTCGGGGGCGGCGAGCCAGGAGCGCAGCACGGAGACGACCAGCAGGTCCAGGATGCGGTCCAGGACCAGCTCCTGACCGGGCTCGTTGCGCCCTATCTCGGCGGCCAGCAGGTGCACCAGGGTGTCGTCGGCGCCGGTGCCGGCCGGGCGGACCAGCAGGGCGGGCAGGCAGCCGAGCAGGCGCTGGCCGATCTCGTGCTCGGCCTGGTAGGTGCCGGACAGGACCACCGAGGACGCCTGGTCCCCCTCCCGGCCCTGCCCCCAGGTCCGGACGCCGAGCGACATCACCTCGGAGACGTCCACCCCGCCGCGCGTGCAGACCTGCCCGGGGCCGACGATCACGTCCACGGGGGTGTCGGGGTCGTCCGCCACCGTGTACGGCTCCGGGCCGCGGACGATCGCCACGTCGCCGGGGTGCAGCAGCAGCGGCGTACCGCGCTCGGGCAGGATCCAGGCCTCGCCGCGGACCATCGTCACCACCGACAGCGGGGCCCGGTCCTCGATCCGCAGCGACCACGGCGGGGTGAGGATCGAGCGCAGCAGGAACGCACCGCGGGCCTTGGGGCCGTCGAGGAGTCCCGTCAGAGTGTCCATGGCCCCAAGTGTAGACGGCAAGACATCATTTGACGGTTCGTCATTTGAGAGGGTCTTGAGTGATCGAGGTGGCCCGGGCGGCCCGGATGCCGGATGATCGGCGCACGGGGGCACGAACCGATACGCAGATAGCAGATACGCAGAGACAGTGAGGGGCTACGAAGATGGAACTGGCACGCACACTCGCACTGGTGGCGGCCACCGTCACCTGTGGACTGACCGCCGGGTTGTTCTACGCCTTCGCGTGCTCGGTCATGCCCGCGCTCGCGCGGGTCGAGGACCGCACCTTCATCGAGGTCATGCAGCGCATCAACGTGGCCATCCTGAACGGCTGGTTCGTCCTCGGCTTCGTCGGCGCGCTCCTCACCACCGGCGCCGCCGTCGCCCTCCACCTGCCCTCCGACGGCCACCACGCGCTACCCGCCACCGTGGCCGCCCTGGTGCTCTACATCGCCGCGATCGGCGTCACCCGCTCCGTCAACATCCCGCTCAACGACGAACTCGCCGCCGGCGGCGAGCCCCGGCGCATCACCGACCCGGCCGCCGTCCGGGGGCGCTTCGAAGCCCGCTGGGTCCGCTTCAACGTGCTGCGCGCCCTGCTCTGCACCGCCGCCGTCGCCTGCCTCGCCTGGGCGCTGATCCTGCACGGCCAGGCCTGACCCCGCGCCCGGTCGGACCCCCGGATACGCCTTCGAACTCCCGCTTGCTTCGTGGGAGTTCGAAGGCGTGTCCGGGGGCTACGGCCTGTCCGGCGGATCTTGCCCTAGCCGCAGAGGGTCCCGAAGGTGTACCCGCGCGACTTGAGGGTGGAGAGGATCGTCGGAAGTGCGGCGACCGTCTGGCTGCGGTCTCCGCCGCCGTCGTGCAGCAGGATCACCGAGCCCGGGCGGACGTTCTTCAGCACCCGGGACTGGATGGCCGCCGTTCCCGGCCGGGACCAGTCGGTCGGGTCCACCGACCACAGCACGACCTGCTTGCCGAGCGCCGCCGCGCGCGAGCGCACCGCGCCGTTGACCGCACCGTAGGGCGGGCGCAGGCAGCTCGGGGTGCGGCCGGTCTGGGCGCGGATCGCCTTGTCCGTGTTCGCCACCTGGGCGTTGACGGCGGAGGCCGAGAGCCGGCGCAGGTCCGGGTGCGACCAGGAGTGGTTCTGCACGCTGTGGCCCGCCCGGGCGACCTGCCCGGTGAGCGCCGGGTGGGCGGCGACGTTCTGCCCGATCTCGAAGAACGTCGCGCGCACACCGTAGCGGGCGAGGATCCCGAGGATCCTCGGCGTGTAGGTGGGGCTGGGGCCGTCGTCGAAGGTGAGGTAGACGACCTTCCCGCCCTGGTAGGCCTTGGCGCCCTGGTCGGCCTTGGCGCCCGCCGCCTCGGCCGGTGCGGCCGGCACCGCGACCGCCGCTCCCGCCACCAGGGCGACGGCGAGTGCGCCGATCGCGGTCCGAATCCGCCCAACCGCCCTGCGCCTGCCGGAATGTACGGCCATGCCTGCCCCCTGCCCCTGGTGCCGGAACCGCCCTGTACCGACCAGTCTGCGCCGAAGGGCGCCGCCGCCGCGACCGGCCGGGGGTGAATTCGGCCAGCTGCTCGGCGGGTTGACCAGCGGCGAGCGGCGGGAACTGGCCGGGCACGGCACCGGGCACGGCGACCGCCCCCGGCGGGGATCCACCAGGGGCGGCAACCCCGTTGCGGGGCCGGGCCGTTCAGCGCGAGGCGCGGCCGTGCAGGACCAGCGCCCGGGTCAGGGCCGCCAGGCCCCCCGTGCAGAGCAGCGTGCGGAGCATGTTGGTGGCCACCCAGGTGCCCTCGAACTTGGCGCGCACGCCCGCGAAGTCGGTGATCTGGGACGGGTCGCCGGCCTGCGCCAGCTGGTTGTTGAGCGGGATGTTGACGCCCATGGTGACCATCACGGCCACCACGTAGAGCACCGTCGCCCCGGCGGCCCACAGTGCCGCCTGCCGTCGCCCGGCCTTGTGCTGGAGCCAGGCCGCCACGCCCGTCGCCACGAAGGCGCCGACGAAGACCAGGCCGAACATGCCGTTCTCGATCGACTTGTTGATGTGCTGCATCGCCGTCACGTACGTCCGGTCGTCGCCCGCCGCGAGGCCCGGCATCACGGACACGTCGAAGGCGAAGAACAGGCCCGCCATCAGGCCCATCGCGATGGTGGCGCCCGCCAGGACGGGCCCGGCGGCCTTGCTCCGTGCGGCGGGGGCCGCCGAGGCGCCCGGCGCGAGGCCGCTGAAGGAGGATGGAGCGGAGTAGGAAGCTGGAGTCGCGGTCTGGTTCGAGCGCATCGGTAATCCTTCGATTTCTCCCCGGCCCCCGCCCAGCGCGGGGGCCACCACGGTGCCCGGGCACCGGCTTCCGTACCGCTCCCGGGTTCGACCCGGATGGACGGTCAAGAAGTCGGCGAGGCCCGGCACCGAAGATCAACGAAACTGACTGGCATGCGAGTTGTGCGGAGCGGCGGGCGGCTCACACGTCCCAGACCCCGGACGCGGCGGCCTCGCGGGCGAAGTCGGCGAAGTCGCGCGGCTCACGCCCCAACGCCCGCCGCACCCCGTCCCCCAACGAAGCGTTACGACCGTCCAGGATCACCGAGAACAACTCCGCGAAGTCCCCCGGCAGACCCGCCTCCTCCAACACCCCCCGGTACGCCGCCTCCGACACCGCCTCGAACCGCACCTCACGACCCGTCGCCCGCGACAACTCCACCGCCACCTCCGCGAACGACAGCAACCGCGGCCCCGTCAACTCGTACACCTCCCCCGCATGCCCCGCCCGCGTCAACGCCGCCACCGCCACCTCCGCGATGTCCTCCGCATCCACGAACGGCTCCACCGCACCCCCCACCGGCAACGCCAACTCCCCCGCCAGCACCGGATCCAGGAAGAAACTCTCACTGAAGTTCTGGTTGAACCACGCGCACCGCACCACCGTCCACGCGGCCCCCGACTCCATCACCGCCTTCTCCCCCGCCTCCGCCGCCTCCTCACCACGCCCCGACAGCAGCACCAGCCGCCCCACACCACGCCGCGCCGCCAGCCGCGCGAACGCCCCCACCGCCTCCACCGCCCCCGGAAACGCCAGATCCGGGTAGTACGTCAGATACGCCGCACTCACCCCCTCCAGCGCCGCCTCCCACGTCCCCTCGTCATGCCAGTCGAACGCCACCGCCCCCGACCGCGACCCCACCCGCACCCCGTACCCCAACCCCGCCAACCGCTCCGCCACCCGCCGACCGGTCTTCCCCGTCCCACCCACCACCAGCACCACACCAGCACCGACCGGAAGATCCACAACACCCTTGGCAACCACAGCAGCCACCCCATTCGGAGAAGAAGTCGACGAAACCAGCGGACCCGGCCGGTTCTGCGAACCCTGCGCGTCCGTCCTCATGTCCACCAGTCAAATCCACTCCGGGCCGGCGAACCATAGCCTCCACACTCACATCCATGCGCGAGCGTCTACCGTCCCCCGGCGTGCCCCGCTCCAGGTCCTGTCCGGCCGGACAGGACCTGGAGCGGGTCTGCTTCGCCATCCACCAGAACACACCCAACCCGCCACGAACCACCCGCCTTGAGGCGGCCTCCAGTGGATCTCCAGCGCCCGCACAGCGCCCCCACACCCCCGCCCGGGCCGCCGCAAACGGAAGGGCGCGCGTCGGGTGGGGCGGGAGACGGACCCGGAGTCCAGGCCGGACGTGCCGCCCGGGTGGGCGCGGGTGGTCGGCATCGGGTGAGCTGCCGACGGCTCAGGGCAGTAGCAGGCCCGGGACGAGGACCAGGCCGACCAGGCCCGCGACCAGGGTCGGCAGGCCGGTGACGCCCATCCACACCAGGTGGCCGGCGAGCCTGCCCGGGGTGTCCGCCGACAGGCGGCCGGGCACCACCAGGACCGTGCGGGGCCGCGCCACGTCCTGCACGTCGGCGGCGCTGCACTCGTGCCGCTGCGCCGTGCCGAGCTGGTCGGTCACCCGGTAGGTGTACCGGAGCGTGCGCCGGGTGCTGCGGGAGTGGCCGCGGACGTCGTGCACCCGGTACTCACCGAGGTAGGAGCCGGTGAACTCCGCCGGGCGGAGCTCGCCCAGTGCCTGCTGCTGGCGCCAGTAGCGGAGCTGCCAGGGCAGGTTCGCCGCCCAGGCGGCGCTCACCCACCAGGCGGTGAAGCCGGCCCAGACGAACCCGGCCCGCACGGGGTGGCCGAGCAGGGCCAGGGCGACGGACTCGGTGAGGCAGCCGGCGAACAGGGCGAGGAGGCCGAGCTGCCAGCCGGCGGGCCGCAGCGGCCTGGGCCGCCGGAACGGTTCGACGCGGATCCGCGTCGGGTCGGCCGGAGCCTCGGCGAGCCGTTTCAGCCGTTGCGCGTTGATGGCGTCGGCGAACGCCTGGGCCTTGGCGTCGGTCGTGCCCAGGCGGAACTCGGAGCGCTCGCCGCGCCCCGGCGGGTCGACCTCGACGCACAGGTCCCAGAGCACGCCCCGGCCGGGGACGGCGTGCACCCGGTGGATCCGGCCGTAGGGGATGTGGAAGGCCTCCGGTTCCTCCTGCCACACCAGCGCGGATCCGGTCATCCGCACCGAGCGCCGGCCGAACCAGGTGCGGAGTTCCCTCGGCGGTGCGAGTACTGCCTGCCCGGCCATCGCTGTTCTCGTGCTCCCCCGTGACGTGATCTCGGCCGCGTGATCATATAGCCGCGGCGGCCCCCCGAACGGCCGCGGCGGCCGGCCTCGGGCCGGCCGCCGCGACGCGGAGCGGTGCAGGTCAGCCGACCATCGCCGCCAGGACGGTGCGCCAGTCCTCGCCCGGCTCGGGGCTCAGCGGGGCGGCGAGGGTCTCGGCGCGGTAGTGCCAGGGGCGGCGGAGTTCGGGATCGGTGTCGGGGCGCAGGTCCAGCGGGCTGCCGGAGTCGAGCAGGCGCACGAGCTCGCCGGTGAAGTCCGTCCAGGAGACGTGCCCGTTGACGGCGTTGACGATCCGGCCGGCCGCCGGGTTGCCGTCGGCGACGCAGGCGGCGAGCGCGCGGGCCAGGGCGGCGGAGTGCACCCAGGCGGCGCCGTACCAGGTGGGGCGGTCGCCGGGGGCGGGCAGGGCGATCGGGCGGCCGGCCAGGGCGGCCTGGTAGAGGTCGCCGGTGGAGCCCCAGCGGAGCTGGTCGCGCAGGCGCTGGTGCGGGCCCCAGACGATCGGGGCGCGGACCACGGTGGCCGGGCCCCGGCCGGTGGCGGCCGCCTCGAACAGGATGCGCTCGCAGTCCAGCTTGGCCTGCCCGTAGGGGCTGACCGGTTCGCCGGTGGGGCCGCCTTCGGGGACGTCGGTGCCGGACGGGCGGCCGTAGGCGTCGATGCTGCTGACGAAGACGAACGGGCCGCCGCGCCAGCCCTCGACCAGGGCGCGCATCGCGGCGAGGTCGACGGCGTGCTCGGTGAAGGTGCAGGCGGCGTGGATGACGGCGTCGACGCCCTCGACCGCGCGGCGCAGGCTGTCGAGGTCGGCGAGGTCGCCCTCGGCCAGTTCGGCGCCGTGCAGGGCGGGCAGGTGGGCGGACTCGGGCCGGACCAGGGCCCGGACCGGGCGGCCCTGGGCCATCAGTTCCTGGAGGACGGCCGCGCCGACTCCGCCGGTGGCTCCGGTGAGCAGCACGGTGCCCGCGCGGGTGCGGGTGCCCGGGCGGTAGCCGGTGCGGGCGGGGGCGGCGCGGCGCTCGTCCTCGCGGGTGGCGAGCAGGGCGGCAAGGGCGCGCGGGGTGCGCTGTTCCAGCACGTCCAGGCCGGTGAGCGGCAGACCGGTGCGGGTGCGCAGGCGTTCGGCGAGCTGGACGGCGACCAGGGAGTGGCCGCCGAGGGCGAAGAAGTCGCCGTCGGCGGGCGGGGTGGTGCCGAGCAGTTCGCCGAAGGCCGTCCGGACGGTGTCGAGCGGGCCGGACCGCTCGGGGGCGGTCGGGGCCGCGCCGGGCAGCCGGCCGCGGTCCGGGGTCCCGTCGGCGTGCCGGGGCAACCGGTCCAGCAGGGTGACGGCGGCCGGCAGGTGGGCGGGGTCGACGTGGCGGCGCAGGGCGGCACGCAGTTCGACGCCGGTCGGGGCGACCGGGCCGCGCACCACGGCGTAGGCGAGCGGCGGGCCGTCGGCGGTCTCGACGACGGCCGCCTCGACCACCCGGGGGTCGGCCGACAGCGCGGCGAGGGCCGGGTGCCGGGCGGTGGCCAGGCGGGTGCCGGGGAGTGCGGAGAGGGGCTGGTCGGGGTCGGCGGCGACGGCGGCGAGCAGGTCCGCGAAGGCGCTGAGCAGGTGCTCGGCGGTGGTCTCGTCGAGGGCGTCCCGGTCGTGCTGGACCAGGCAGCGCGGCTGCGGGCCGTCCTCGACCAGCAGGGCGAGGCCGAACTTGGCCAGGCCCAGGTCGAGTTCGACGTCCTCGGCGGTGAGGCCGGGCAGCGTGAGCGGCTCGGCAGGGCGGACGAGGTCGCAGCTGACGGACAGCAGCGGGGTGCCGTCGGCGCCGCGGGCCGCCGCGCCGAGCCGCTCGACGATCAGGTCGAACGGGATCTCGTGGTGCTGCTGCGCGTCGAGCAGCGCGGTCCGGGCCCGGCCGAGCACCTCGGTGAAGGTGGGATCGCCGGCCAGGTCGGCGCGCACCGCGAGGGTGTTGACGCCGAGGCCGACGGTGCGGCGCAGTTCGGGCCGCAGGCGCTGGCCGCTGGCGCAGCCGAGGGTGAGGTCGGCCTGGTCGGCGGCGGTGCGCAGGGTGGCGAAGGCGGCGGCCAGGACGACGGCGAACAGGGTGGCGCCGTGCCGGGCGCCGAGCCGGCGCAGGCCCTCGACGGTGGCGGGGGCGAGCGGGGCGGTGTGCAGGGTGGCCCGGCGCTCGCGCGCCCCGGGCGGGGTGGGCCGCAGCAGCGGCAGCGGGCGGGCGCCGGCCAGGTGTCGGGCGCGGGCGTCGGCGGCGCTGGTGAGTTCGGCGTCGCGGGTGCGCTCCTCGCGGGCGTACTCGGCGTACGACGGTCCGGGCGGCGGGAGTTGGGGTTCCACGCCGTCGCGGGCGGCGACGTAGAGGGCGGCCAGGTCGGCGGCGAGGACGGGCAGCGAGCCGCCGTCGACGGCGATGTGGTGGATGTTCAGGAGCAGGGTGTGGTCCTGCGGGTCGTGCCGCAGCAGCAGGGCGCGCAGGACCGGGCCGGTGGCGAGGTCGAAGGGGCGGGCGGCCTCGGCGGCGAGCAGGGCGGGGGCGTTGTTCCCGGCGCCGTTCTCCCAGGTGGCGTCCACCGTGCGCAGCGGCACCGGGGTGACCGGGTCGGTCTGCTGGTGCGGCTGGTCGCCCTGGCGGCCGTAGCGGGTGCGCAGGACGGCGTGGCGCTCGGTGAGGCCGGTGAGGGCGGTGGCGAGGGCGGCGGGGTCGAGCGGTCCGCGCAGGCGGGTGGCGAGCGGGACGTTGTAGAGGGCGCCGCCCTGGCCGAGGTGGTCCATCAGCCACATTCGCTGCTGGGCGTGCGAGAGCGGGGCGGGGCCGGCCGGGCCGTCACCCTGGCCGGCCGGCGCGCTCTGCGGGGCCGCCGGGCGCCCGCCCGCGGCGGGGCGCTTGCGGCGGGCGCGGCGCAGCAGGTCGGCCTGGTCGGCGGTCTGGTCGACGGCCGGGTGCTCGGCGGTCATCGGGTGGCTCCTTGCGGGGTGTCGTCGTGCGCGGCGCGCAGGGCTCGTTCGAGCAGGTCGGCCTGGCCGGCGACGGTGGGGTGGCCGAGGAAGTCGGCGAGCGAGAGCTCGACGCCGAGGTCCTCGCGGAGGTCGTCGACGACCCACATGGCGAGCAGCGAGTGGCCGCCCTCGGCGAGGAAGTCGGCGGCCGGGTCGGTGATCGGGCGTTCCAGGGCGCGGGTCCAGGCGGTGGCGACGGCCTGCTGGATCGGGGTGAGGGCGGCGGCGGTGCCCGGTCCGTCGGCGGCCGTCTCGTCGGCGGCGGCGAGGGCGCGGCGGTCGATCTTGCCGGTGCCGGTCAGCGGCAGGGCGGCGAGTACGGTCCAGGCGGTGGGCACCAGGTGGGCGGGCAGCCGGTCGGCGAGCCGGGTGCGGAGGGTTTCGACGGCCGGTCGGCTGCCGTCGGCGAGGACCAGGCAGGCGGTGAGCGCGGCGTCGGTGTGGCCGGGCCGGCGGACCACGACGGCCGCCTCGGCGACCTCGGGGAACTGCAGCAGCGCGTGCTCGACCTCGCCGGGTTCGATCCGGAAGCCGCGGACCTTCACCTGGTCGTCGGTGCGGCCGTGGAACTCCAGTGCGCCGTCGGGGCGTTGGCGGACGAGGTCGCCGCTGCGGTAGGCGCGGCCGGTGCCGGGCAGGTCGCGGAAGCGCTCGGCGGTCAGCTCCGGCCGGTTCAGGTAGCCCTGGGCGAGCCGGCCGCCGGCGATCCACAGTTCGCCGACGGTGCCGGGCGCCACCGGCGCGAGCTCCTGGTCGAGGACGAGGGCGCGGGCGCCGCCGAAGGGCCGGCCGATCGGGACCGGGCCGGTGGTGCAGTCGGCCGGGGTGATCCGGTGCAGGGTGGTGAAGGTGGTGGCCTCGGTCGGCCCGTAGACGTTGAAGAGTTCGAGCCAGGGGAAGGCGCGCAGCACCGCCCCGGCGTACTCGGGCGACAGGGCCTCCCCGCCGACGGCCAGGGTGCGCAGCACGCCGAAGATCCGGGACTGCCGGGCGGCCAGGTGGTGGAACAGGGCGGTGGTGATGAACACCGTGGTGACGCCGAACCGCTCGATGTCGCGGACGAGTTCCTCGGCGGTGGGCCGGTCGGACGGCGAGACGGCGACGGCGGCGCCGCGCGCCAGCGGGGCCCACAGTTCGAAGGTGGAGGCGTCGAAGCTGATCGTGGAGTGGAACAGGACCCGGTCGCGGGGGCCGAGCGTGAACGCGTCCTGGGCGGTGACCAGGTCGGCGACGGCGCTGTGCGGGACGATGACGCCCTTGGGCCGGCCGGTGGAGCCCGAGGTGTAGAAGAGCAGGGCGGGCGCGGCCGGCTCGGCGGCGTCGGGGGCCGCCGCACCGGCGGCGTCGGGGCCGTGCCCGGCCGGGGCGGCGGGCTCGGCCAGGACGAGGGTCGAGGTCAGCGCGAGGGTCTGCTCCTCGGCGAGTCCGGCCTCGGCGAGCAGCGTCTTGTCGCCGAGGACGAGCCGGACCCCGGCGTCCCCGGTCATCTCGGCGATGCGCTGGCGCGGGTAGGCCGGGTCGAGCGGGACGACGTGGGCGCCGGTCCGCCAGATCGCGAGCTGGGCGACGACCAGGCGGGTGGAACGGGCGCAGAGCAGGCCGACGGCGCTGCCGGGGCCGATCCCCCGGGCGGCCAGGGTCGCGGCCAGCCGGGCGGAGGAGTCGAGGAGTTGACGGTACGTCAGAACGGTGGAGCCGTCGGTCACGGCGAGGGCGTCGGGGCGCTCCTGGGCGTGCCGGGCGATCAGGTCCGGGAGGGTCGCGGTGGGCATGATGGTTCCCTTCCGGGCGCCCCGGCCGCGAACGGCCGGGGCGCCCTGCGCAGGTCGTACGGGCGGGCGGGCGGTCAGACGGCGGCGGCGGCGGTCGGCTGCCGCTCCGCCACCAGCCGGGCGACGGCCCGCAGGTCGGGCTGGCGCAGCACCAGGGGCGCGCGCAGCCGCACCCCGCACTCCTCCTCCAGGGCCTCCAGCAGCCGTGCGGCGGCGAGCGAGTTGCCACCCGAGGCGAGGAAGTTGTCGCCGGGCCCGAGGTCGGCGCGGCCGAGCAGGTCGCGGCACAGGCGCAGCACGGTGCGCTCGGTGGGCGTGGCGCCCTCCTCCGCCGCGACCGGCTCGTCCGCGGCCGGGGCGAGCAGCAGGGCGGCGCGGTCGACCTTGCCGTTGGCGTCCAGCGGGAAGGTGTCGACCAGGCGGACGGCCGACGGGACGGCCTGCTCGGGCAGCCACGGCCGGACCGCCGCCAGCAGTTCGTCGGCGCCGGCCGCCGAGGGCCCCTCGACGGTCTGGACGAAGGCGAGCAGCCGGACGCCGCCGGTCGGCGCCGGGGCCGCGGCCACCACGGCCCGGCGCACCCGCGGGTCGCGCTCGAACGCGGCCTCGACCTCGGCGGGTTCGACCCGGACGCCGCTGACCTTGACCTGGTCGTCGAGCCGGCCGTGGAACTCCAGCACGCCGTCGGCGCCCATCACGACCCGGTCGCCGCTGCGGTAGACCCGGTCGATGCCGTCCACGCCGGGCGGCACGCCGACGAAGCGCCGGGCGGTCAGCTCGGGGTCGAGGTAGCCGGCGGCCAGGCCCCGGCCGCCGATGCGCAGTTCGCCGGCCTGGCCGCGCGGCACCGGCCGGCCGTCCTCGTCGGTGACCAGGACGACCGCGCCCGGGACGGGCAGCCCGATCGGGGGTGCGCCGGCGCCGTGGTCGAGGCCGGGCGCCATGGTGTGCACGGTGGTGGTGACGGTGGCCTCGGCGGGGCCGTAGGCGTTGTGGACGGCCGCGGTGACGTCCGGGCCGGGGGCGCGGCGCAGCCGGTCGCCGCCGATGGTGAGGTGGCGCAGCGCCAGCCCGTCCGGCCACGCGCGCGCCAGGATCGGTTCGGCGAGCGGGGTGGGCAGGATGCTGACGGTGACGCCGGCCTCGCGCCACCAGTCGGTGAGCGCGCCCGGGTCCCAGCGGACGGCCTCGGGGGCGAGGGTGAGTGCGGCGCCGGAGGTGAGGGTGGCCCACAGCTCCAGGACGTGCGGGTCGAAGGACACGCCGATCAGCAGGCTGTGCCGCTCGCCGGGGCCGAGGCCGGTCAGCTCGCGGTACCAGTGGAGCAGCGCGCCGAGGGCGGGCTCGCCGACGGCGACGGCCTTGGGGGTGCCGGTCGAGCCGGAGGTGAGCACCGCGTAGTGGGTGCCGGCGGGCACGTGGACCTGCTCGCCGGGGACGAACGCGGCGACCACGTCGGTGGTCGGGTCCAGGTCGAGCGCCAGCTGCTCGCCGCCCTGGGGAAGCCGGGCCGGGTCGCCGACCAGGCAGGCGGGCCGCAGCTGCTCGGCGACGGCCTGGAGCCGGCGCTCGCCGGGGCGCGGGCCGAGCGGCAGGTGGACGGCGCCGAGCTTGGCGGTGGCGAGGGTGACGGCGGCCAGGGCGGCGGAGTGGCCGAGGCAGACGCCGACCAGGTCGCCGGGGCGGATCCGGTCGCGCAGCGCCGCGGCCACGGTGTCGGCGAGGCGGTCGAGTTCGGCGTAGCTGTAGGTGCGGGCGCCGTCGATCAGGGCGGGCGCGTCCGGGGTCCGGTGCACCCAGGTGGCGAACAGGTCGAGGACCGCGCCGTCCTGGTGCGGGCGGCCGTATTCGATGCTCAGGGTTTCCATCATCGTCTCCAGGTGGTTCAGGCCGTTGACAGGCTGTTGACAGATCGTTGACGGACTGTCAGTTCAGGCCCATGGAGCGGGCGATGATCACCTTCTGGACCTCGGAGGTCCCCTCGATGATCGTGGTCATCCGCACGTAGCGGTACAGGAACTCCAGCGGGTGGCCGCGCACCCAGCCGGTGGCGCCGTGCACCTGGAGCGAGCGGTCCACCGCGCGCACGGCGGTCTCGGAGGCGGTGAGCTTGGCGAGCGCCGCGTTCTCCGGCGCCTCGGTGCCGTCGTCGACCAGCCGGGCGCAGGCGAGGGTGAGCAGCTTGGAGCACTCCACCTCGGCCCGGGTGGCCACCAGGTGCTCCTGGACGTGCTGGTACTCGCCGATCACCTTGCCGAAGGCGCGCCGCTCGCGGGCGTACTCGACGCCCATGCGCAGCGCGTACTCGGCGATGCCGTTGCACATCGCGGCGACGACCAGGCGGCCCCGGGAGAGGCTGTCCATGGCGAGGGCGGTGGCCGCGCCGACGCCCTCCTCGCCGCCGATCACGGCGTCGGTGGAGACGGTGACCTGGTCGAGCAGCAGCTCGAACAGCGGTTCGCCGGACATGCCCTCGTAGCGCTGGCCGATCCGCAGGCCGGGCTGGTCGATCGGGAGGACGAAGGCGGTGGCGCCGGCGGTGGGCCCGGCCCCCTCGCCGAGGTCGGTGGCGGTGACGACGAGCACCAGGCCGGCCCGGTCGGCGTTGCTGACGAAGGTCTTGCGGCCGTTCAGCACCCAGCCGTCGGCGGTGCGCACGGCGGTGGTGGTGAGGCGGAACGCGTCGGAGCCGGCGTGCGGCTCGGTGAGGGCGAGGCAGCGGGTCTGCTCGCCGCGCACCAGCGGCACGAGGTGGCGCTCGATCTGCTCGGGGGTGCCGTGCCGCAGCAGCGGGCTGGGGCCGTCGGAGCCGGCCAGGGCGTACGGCGCGAGCGGGCAGCCGCTGCGCCCGGCGGCGTGGTGCAGCAGGACGACGGCGGTGAACGGCATGTCGGCGCCGCCGAGTTCCTCGGGGTAGTCGCCGGCGTAGAAGCCGAGCGCGGCGGAGCGCTTGCGGACGTAGGCGCGCAGTTCGGCGGGCACCTCGTCGGCGGTCTCGGGCAGTTCGGCGGCCAGCGGGACGAGCTCGCGGCGGACGAAGCTCTCGAAGGCGTCGACGAGTTCGCGGTGGGCGTCTTCGAGGACGGCGGAGGGGGCGCTCATGCGCGGTCTGCCTTTCCGGGGTGCTGGCCGGTGAGGGCGCTGGCCTGGTCGGCCAGGACGGCGTGGCGGAACAGGGTGCGCAGCGGCGGGCGGCTGCCGAGGTGCGGCTCCAGCCAGGCGGCGAGCTGGGCGGCGAGCAGCGAGTGGCCGCCGACCTCGAAGAAGTGGGACTCGGCGGTGAAGCGGTCGTGGCCGAGCACCTCGCGCCAGGCGGCGGCGATCAGTTCCTGGCCGGGGTCGGCGAAGGCGCTCTCGGCGGCCGGGGCGGCCTCCTGGGCTGGGGCCTCGTCGGCGAGCCGGGCGAGGGCGGCGCGGTCGGGCTTGCCGCCGGGCAGGGTGGGCATCGCCTCGACGGCCGTCCAGGTGGCGGGGACGAGCCCGCCGGGCAGCCGCTGGGCGAGCGCGGCGTGCAGGGCGGCCTGGTCGGGGCGGTCGGCGCCCTCCAGGAAGCCGATCAGGCGCGGGCCGGCCTGCGGGTCGGTGTGCAGCACCACCGCGCAGGAGCGGCCGCCGAGTTCGGCGGAGGCGGCGGCCTCGATCTCCTCCAGTTCGATCCGGTGACCGCGGAGCTTGACCTGGTTGTCGGCGCGGCCGAGGAAGCACAGCCGGCCGCGCAGGTCGCGGTAGCCGCGGTCGCCGGTGCGGTAGACGCGCTCGCCGCCGAGGGCGGGCACGGTGACGAAGCGGGCCGCGGTCGGCTCCGGCAGGCCGAGGTAACCATCGGCCAACAGGGCTCCGCTGACGGCGAGTTCGCCGACGCAGCCGGCCGGGAGCGGGCGCAGCGCCTCGTCCAGGACGTGCAGGCGCACGCCGTCCAGTTCGGCGCCGAGCGGGATCTCGCCGTCCTCGGCCACGTCGGCGGCGGTGACCTCGTACACGGTGGAGGTGACGGTGGCCTCGGTGACGCCGTAGGCGTTCAGCACGGTGGTGGCCTCGATCAGGCCGGTCAGCGCGCGGGCGGGCAGGCGCTCGCCGCCGAGGACGAGCAGCCGGGGCGCCCAGAGGCCGTCGCGCAGCGCCTCGCGCAGGTCCTCGCGGACGGCGAGCAGGTAGCTGGTCGGCAGGTTGGCGACGGTGACGCCGCGGGCGGCGAGCACGGCGACGAGCTCGGGCCCGGTGGGCACCTCGCGCTGCGGCACGACCAGGGCGGCGCCGGCGGCGAGCGCGGGCAGCACCTCCTCCAGCGCCACGTCGAAGGACGGGCGGGCGAACAGCAGCACCCGGTCGGCGGGGGTCAGTTCGTAGCGGGCGGCGATCGCGGCGACGTACCCGGCGAGCGCGTCGCGGCCGACCAGGACGGGCTTGGGCACGCCGGTGGAGCCGGAGGTGTGGATCAGGTAGGCGGCGCCGTCCACCACTGCGGCGGGCTCGGCCTTGGGGAAGGCCGGGCCGTCCAGCAGCGCGGGGGTGACGCCGTCGGCGGGCAGGGCGAGCGCGCTCTGCCGGGTGGCCAGCACCAGGGCCGGGGCCAGCCGGTCCAGCAGCAGGCCGAGCCGGGCGGCCGGGTCCTCGGCGGACAGCGGCGCGTACACGGCGCCGTACCGCAGGCAGGCGAGCAGGGCGACGACGCTGTCCACGCCGCGCGGCAGCACGGCGGCGACCGGCTGGCCGGGGGTGACGCCGGCGGCGCGCAGGCGTTCGGCCAGTTGGGTGACGCGGCGGTCGAGCTCGCCGTAGCTGAGGCGCTCGGTGCCGGCGATCATCGCGATCGCCGTGGGGTCGTGGGCGGCGGCCGGGTCGAGACCGGCCCGGGCGACGGCGGTGGCGGGTTCGGCGGCCGGGGCGGGGTCGAGCGCGGCGAGCGTGGCCTCGGGCCGGTCGAGGTAGCAGCGCAGCAGCTGGAGCAGGCGGTCGGCCAGCAGGGTGGCCTCGGCCTCGCCGAAGAGGTCGGCGTCGTAGTCCCAGACCAGGGTCATCCCGGCGCCGCCGTGCTTCTCGCCGACCACCCGGCGGTCGTCGGGCAGCAGCACCAGGTCGAGGTCGAAGCGGGTGGTGCCGGTGTTGAAGCCCTCGTACAGCGAGACTTCGAGACCGGGCGCCTGGACGTCCGGCAGCGCGGCGTCGTGCGCGCTGAACATCACGTTGAACAGCGGGTTGTCGGCGCCGCCGGTGTGCAGGCCGAGCCGGCGGGTCAGCTCCTGGACCGGCAGGTCCTGGTAGGGCAGCGCGCGCAGCAGGACGTCGGTCACCTCGTCGACGGCCTCGGTGCCGGGGGCGGACGGGTCCAGTCGCAGGTGCAGCGGCACGGTGTTCACGAACATGCCGACGGTGCCCTCGAAGCCCTCGGGGCGGTTGCCGACGGCGGTGCCGACGACGAGTTCGCGGTGCCCGGAGTGCCGGCGCAGCAGTTCGGCGAAGAGCGTGAGCAGGGTGCTGAACGGGGTGTGCCCGTCCTCCTTGCTGCGGGTGCGCAGCCGCTCGGCCAGGTCGGCGCCGATCGCCTGGCGCATCTGGCCGCCGCGGTGGCGGCGCACCGCGGCGGGGTTGGCCAGCCCGGGCAGGGTGACCTCGCGCGGGGCGTCGGTCAGCTCCCGCAGCCAGAAGGCGAGCGCGCGCTCGCGGGCGTCCGGGTCGACGGCCGTACGGGCGTGCTGCTCGTACGAGGGCGCCTCGGGCAGCTGGTAGGGCTCGCCGAGGACGTGGGCGCGGTAGACGGTGAACAGGTCGCGCAGCAGGATCGCGAAGGAGTGGCCGTCGTGGACGAGGTGGTGCTCGACGTGGATCAGCCGGTGGTGGTCCGTGCCGAGGCGCACCAGGTGCCAGCGCAGCACCGGCGCCTTCTCGGTGTCCACCGGCTCCTCGGCCTCGGCGGCCAGCAGCTCGCGGAAGGCGGCGTCCGGGTCGGCCTCGGCGGCGAAGTCGCTGCGGCGCAGCGTCGGTTCGCAGTGCTCGGCGACCCGCTGGCCCGGCAGGCCCTCCGGGCGGGGGACCAGTTCCAGGCGCAGGCCCGGATGGTGGGCGAGGACGGCGGCCAGTCCGGCGTGCAGCGCGTCCTCGTCGAGGGTGCCCCAGAGGTCGAGCACGGCGGTGAAGTTGTACGCACGACTGCCGGGCAGCATCTGCTCGTGCAGCCAGACGATCTCCTGCGAGGAGGAGAGCGCAAACATCGGTGACTCCCTTGTGTGGTGGGCGTGTTGGCCCTGCGGTGACGGGGCGGGCGTGGATGGCCCGGCCCTGGTTCCGGGCGCGCCGGGGTGGTGGCACGGCCCGGCGGTCGGTGTGGGGATTCGGTGGCGGCTTCGGTCCGGGGCGGGTCAGGCGTCCGGGGCGGGCGTCCTGATGCGGACGTCCGGTGCGGGTCCGGTACGGCTTCGGGTCGGGGCCGGGGCGGCTTCGGGTCGGGTCCGGATCAGGTGTCCGGATCAGGTGTCCGGCGCGGGGTCGGGCCGGGCGGGTCAGGCCGTCCGCAGGTGGCGGCGCAGCGTGGCGAGCAGGTCGTCGAAGGCGGCGGTGGCGGCGTCCTCGGGGAACCGCTCGCGGTCCCAGGCGAGGCGCACCAGCAGGTCGTCGCCGTGCGAGGCGGCGACCGCGAACGGCGCGGCGAGCGGCCGCCCGGCCAGGTGGATCTCCCGGCCGGGCACGCCGCCGAACACCAGCGGCGGGCGGCGGTGCAGGTCCTCCAGGGTGAGCATGCCGTCCAGGGCGCCCGTCCACGGGGCGCCGGCGGTGCGGGCGGCCCGGACCACCTCGTCGAACGGGGTGTCGGCGTGGTCGAGGTCGTCCCACCAGGCGTCGGCGAGGTCCTCCAGGGCGGTGGCCGCGCCGGGTACGGCGGGGTGCACCAGGGTGTTGAGGAAGCAGCCGAGCGCGGCGGGCGCGCCGGGCGGGCGGCCGCCCCACGGGTAGCCGAGGGCGAGCTGCCCGTCGGTCCGGTGCAGCCGGTGGGCGGCGGCCGCGGTGGCGTCCAGCAGGGCGGGGAAGAAGGCGGTGCGGGCGGCCCCCTCGGCGGCGGGCAGCCGGTGGCTGAGCATGCCGGTGGAGCCGGCCGCTCCCCCGCCCGTCCCGGTGACGCCGCCGAGCCGGCGGCCCCAGTGGGCCTGTGCGGCGGGGCCGCCGGCGGCGTCCTCGGCGGCCAGTTGCCGTTCGACGGCCTCCCGGTAGGCCGCCAGGGCGTCCTGGTCGGGGGCGGCGACGGCCTCCTGGGCGTGGTCGTCCCGGGCGTAGGCGTCGGTGAGGTCGGCGGTCAGGATGCCGAGCGACTGCTCGTCGCAGGCCGCGTGGTCCACCGCGAGGGCGAGCAGCTCCTCCTCGCCGTCCGGCTCCCGGGCCACCAGCAGGCGCAGCGCGGGCCCGTCGGCGGGCCAGTCCAGCAGGGCCTCGCGCAGGGCGGACCCGGCGGTGTCGCCGGGCGGGACGGCGATCCGGGCGGCCTCGGCCGAGGGGGCGCCGACCCGCAGGACGGGCGTGCCGCGCACCGTCCCGAAGCCGCCGCACAGCGCCGGGTGCCGGGCGGCGGTGGCGGCGGCGGCGCGGGCCAGCCGGGGCAGGTCGAGGGTGCCGCCCGGGTAGGCGTGGAACAGCGGGACGACCTCGGGCCGGCCCTGCGGCGCGAGCCTGCGGGTGATCAGGAAGCGCCGCTGGGCGCCGGTGAGCGGGAGCAGGTCCGTCGGGGAGTCGGCGGCGGCGGAACGGTACCGGGCGAGGTAGGCGGCGGTGATGCTGGCGTGCACGGAACGGTCTCCGGTTTCCGGTCTCGGTTCGGTTCGGACGTCAGGCGGCGGGGCTCGTCGGGCGGCCGGGTGCGTCAGGCGGCGGGGCTCGCGACGGGCTCCTCCCCGGCCGTGGCGGCGGTTTCGGCCGGGAGGTCCCGCAGCCGGCGCAGCGGCGACAGCAGCAGCGGCACCGGGACGAGCAGGAAGCCCGCCGCGCACAGCCACAGCGCGGCGCGCGGTCCGGCCGCGTCGGCGACAGTGCCGCCGACGAGCGCGCCGATCGGCAGCGTGCCCCAGACCAGGAAGCGCATGGTGGCGTTCATCCGGCCGAGCAGCTCCGGCGGGCACAGGCTCTGCCGGAAGCTCACCTGGGCGACGTTGTAGGCCACCGCGCCGAACAGCACCACCGCCGAGGCGATCCCGAACAGCACCACGCCCGCGCCCCGGCCGGACAGCGGCCACAGCAGCGCGAACGGCGCCGTCACCACGGTGGCGAGCCAGATCAGCCGGGCCTGGCCGAGCCACGCCGCCAGCCGCCCCGCGCACAGCGCCCCGGCCAGGCCGCCGACGGCGGAGGCCGACAGCAGCAGGCCGATGGCGCCCGGCGCCAGGTCGAGCACCCGCACCCAGAACACCGTCTGCACGGCCGCCAGCACGGCGGCGAACAGGTTGGACACGGCGGTCGCGGTGGCGATCGCCCGCAGCAGCGGGTGCCCGAGCACGAAGCGCACGCCCTCGGCGACCTCGGCGCGCAGCGACCGTCCGGTCGCCGGCTCCGGTTGGGGCTCCTCGACCCGGATCCGGGCGAGCAGCAGGGCGGAGGCGAGGTAGCCGACGGCGTCGGCCACGATGGCGAGCGACGCACCGAGCAGCTGGACCAGGCCGCCGCCGAGCCCGGGCCCGACGATCTGCGCCGAGGAGCGGACCGTCTCGATCGCGCCGTTGCCCCCGACCAGTTGCTCGCGCGGCAGGACGGACGGCAGGAAGGACTGGTGGGCGACGTCGAAGAAGACCGTCGCCACCCCGGTGACCAGCGCCACCAGGTAGAGCTGGGCCATGGTCAGCACGCCGAGCGCGGCGGCCGGCGGGATCGACCCGACGGCGAGGCAGCGCACCACGTCGGCGCGGATCAGCACCGGGAGCTTGCGCATCCGGTCCAGCCAGGCGCCGGCCGGCAGGCCGACCAGCAGGAACGCGGCGGTCTCGGCGGCGGTCAGCAGGCCGACCTCGAAGGGTGTGGCATCGAGCACCACCACCGCCACCAACGGGAGCGCGACCAGGGTCACCTGACTGCCCGTCTGGGCCGTCGCGGCTCCGGTGAGCAGGAGTCGGAAGTCGCGGTGGCCGAGCAGTCGGTCGCGGCGGGGGCTTGGCGTCTCGTTCATCAGTGCGACTTTCGGTCACCACTTCGCTACTGGGCAAGCATCGCGTCCGTTTCCGGACGAACCACGGGTCGGCCTGATCGCGCCACTCCCGCGGCCTGCCCTTACGGCCCCCATACGGCCGAACACGCTCCCGCCGGGACGTCCGCGCAGGCCGCCGACCAGGGGCGGACCACTCGCGCGGCCACCCGGCACACCGCGGGCCCCGCACGTCCAATTCGCCGTCCGCTATGCGGGCATTCGCATTCCGGCCACCGGACGCCGTCACTCAACTTGGCTGGATCATGCGAAACACTGACTGTCCGTCACCTGATCGTGATATCAGCCGCGCCGCGGGAGGCCGTGGGAAGAAGCACCCGCGCCGCCGGACGGGCCGGACCGGGCCCCGCCGCTCAGTCCGCCTCCCGGCAGGTCACCGCCAGCACCGCCATGTCGTCGTCGCGCGGCCCGCCCGTCCACCGCTCCACGTCCGCCACCAGCGCGTCGACGGCCTCCTGGGGGCCGTCGAACGGGCCGAGCGGGCCCAGGGCGAGCAGCGGATCGTAGAACTCCCCGGCCGCGTCCCGGGCCTCCGTCACCCCGTCGGTCACCAGCAGCAGCGTGCACCCCGGCGGGAACGGCCGGGTCTGCGGCACCGGCCGGGCCACGCCCAGCGAGCCCATCCCGAGCGGCAGCCCCGGGTCGGCGGCGTCCAGCCGGCGCACCGCGTCCGGGCCGCCCAGCAGGTACGGCCCCGGGTGCCCGCAGTCGAGCGTGCGCACGACGTCCTCACCCGGCGGGAACTCGACCAGCAGCGCCGTGATGAACCCCTCCAGCCGCACCTCCTCGGCCAGCAGCGCGCTCTCCCGGGCGAGCGCCCGCTCCAACCCGTCGGCCAGCGCCGCGAGGTCCGGCGCGCGGTGGGCGTCCTCCCGGAACGCGCCGAGCAGCACCGACACCGCGCCGACCGCCTGCAGCCCCTTGCCCCGTACGTCCGCGATCAGCACCCGTACGCCGTACGGGGTCGCCTGCAGCGCGTACGCGTCGCCGCCGATCAGTGCCTCGGTCTGCGCCGCCCGGTAGCAGGCGGCGACCGACAGCCGGCCCACCCGCGCGGGCGGCTCGGGCAGCACCGCCCGCTGGGCGGCCTCGGCCACCGACCGCACCTGCGCCAGCCGCTCCCCGTGCCGGGCGACGACGCGGTTGACCCAGACGCCGAGCAGCGCGGCGAAGGCCGTGTTCACCAGCTCCAGGTAGCCGTCCTGGGTGCCGATCGAGCCGTCCCGCACGGCCAGCACGAGGATGCCGGTCACATTGGCGACGCCCACCGCGAGGGTGTCCCGCAAGGTCAGCAGCGCGCCGGTCAGGACGGCGGCGGCCGCCAGGAGCGGGTCGCCCCAGTAGTCGGTGGGATCCAGGGAGTTCCAGACGAGCCCGCCGACGATCAGCAACCACGGCGCGAACCGCACGTACGGCGGCCACTGCTCGGACCTCGGGGCCATCGGAGACCTTGCTTCCCGTCTCACCGCCTATCCGGAATATGCGATTCCGATCCTAGCCACCCCTGCTCACCCCCGCGCGCCCCCGGCTGCGCCGCGGGGAGCGAAGCGCGCGGCGGCGCCTCGCGGGGTCGGGAGTCGGGGTCGGGGGCCGTGGGTCAGCCTGGTGACCTGCTTCGGTACCTGCACGGCGCTCTCGCCGACGGCCGGACACCCGGGAGCGGCCGCGCCCGCTACCCGTCCAGGGTGAACCGCCCCGCACCCGGGCCGGTGAGCAGGCCGGGCGGCAGGCGGCGCCCGTAGGCGAGCAGCAGGAGGTGTTCGGCCCGGCCCTCCACCACGGCCGGGCCCTCGCCGTACGCCCAGCCGGTGTCGGTGGCCCGCAGGTGGACGCCGTCGAGTCGGGCACCGAAGAAGCGCAGGCTGCAGCGGGAGACGGTGGCGAGCAGGGCGGTGACCCGAGGCAGCGGGAGGCGCGAGGGCAGGCCGAGCGCGGTGGTGATGTCGAGGCCGTGGACGACGTCGTGGCCGAGGGCGGCGATCCGGCCGCCGACCGGGGGGCGCCAGGGGTGTTCGGCGTGGTCGGCGAGGGCGGCGGCGAGTTGGCGGTCGGTGAGGGCGGCGGCGTCGCGGCGGGCCACCCGGTCGGTCATCCGGTGGAGGGAGCCGCCGGCCCGCATGAGGTCCGCGAGGTTGCGGGCCGTGGAGTAGCGAAAGCCGGTGCTCATGTGGGCGGCGACCTCGCGGACGCGCCAACCGGCGCACAGCGACGGTGAGTTCCACTGGTCCCGGGTGAAGGTGGTGAACACCTCGGCGAGTTCCCGGCGTTCGGCCGCGATCTGTTCGCGGACCCAGTCGACGCCCTGGTCGTGCTGCACGGTTTCCATGCCTCCAGCCTGCGGCCGGGGCCCTCCGTACGTCCAAGACCGGGGAGTTCTTCCACCTATCATCAGAAGTTATGGAACTCCGGCAGCTCCAGTACTTCGTCACCGTGGCCCAGCAGGGCAGCTTCACCCGCGCCGCCGAGCTGCTGCACCTCACCCAGCCCGGGGTGAGCGCCCAGATCCGGCAGCTGGAGAAGGAGTTGGGCCACCGGCTGCTGGACCGCAGCGGGCGCGGCGTCCGGCTCACCCCGGTCGGCGAGGCGGTGCTCCCGCACGCGCGGGCGGCGCTCGCCTCCGCCACGGCGGCGCGGCAGACGGCGCAGGACTTCGGCGGGTTGCGGCGCGGGCACGTCCGGCTCGGGCTGGTCTCCGGGGCAGCCCTGGGCCCTGTCCCGCCGGCCGGGGCGGACGACCTCCCCGGACTCGCCACCACACTCGCCGCGTTCCGCCGCGACCACCCGGGCATCGACCTCTCGCTGGCCGAGGACGGTACCGCGCGGATGCTCGGCGCGCTGCGCGAGGGGCACTTGGACCTCGCCGTGATCGGCCTGCCCACCGCCGCCAGCGGACGGGACGACGACGACGGCTGGCGGACGCTGGCCGGGCTCGCCCTGCACACCGTGCTGGAAGCCCCGCTGGTCGCCGCCTTCACCGGGCACCACCCGCTGGCCGGCGGACCGGACGGCCCCCTGCCGGTCGCCGCGCTGGCCGGGCACGCCCTGGTGAGCACCCCGCGCGGCACCGGCCTGCGGACGGCGCTGGAGCAGGCCCTGGCCGCGGCCGGGGCGCGCCCCACGGTCGCGGTCGAGGCGGCCGCCCCGCCGCAGCTGGCCGAACTCGCCGCGCACGGGCTGGGCGTGGCCGTGCTGCCGGATCCGCCGCCCGCCGCCGGGCTGCGGATCCGGCCGCTCACCGATCCCGTCCCGCTGGTGCGGATCGCGCTGGCCTGGCCGACCGGCCGCCCCATCGCGCCGCCCACGGCCGCACTCCTGGGCCACTTGCGGACGTCCTATCCGGGCCCGGGGGCCCGTACCTGACGCTGCCGGGGGTCCGCCCTCCGCAGGCCGCCGTGTCAGCGCGACGGCGGTGGTGACGTCACGTCAGAGCGTGGCGGCGGTGCCCCGTCAGGACGCGGCGGCGGCGGTGCCGTCGCCGATGTGCAGGATCGCGTCGGCCCCGTCGAGGACAGCCCGGTCGAGCGGGAAGTAGCCCTGCTCAGGCGTGGTGTCGGTGCGCGTCCGGCCGCCGGCGGCCGCACCGGGCTCGACCAGTCCCCAGGTGGCGGCCCCGCGCTGGAGCGCGCCCTCGTGGGTGTCCGGCTCGGGCTCCTGGAGCCCGACGGCCGCGCTGCGCCCCAGGCTGCCGGGGACGAAGGTGTACGGCTCGTCCAGGGAGTCCAGGATGGCGCCGGCGCCGCTCCAGGCCAGGTCCAGGTCCGCCAACCGCATGGTGCTCGGCTGCCGTTGCAGGTGGAGGTTGTGGGCGAAGAGGAGGGTTCCCCCTCGGCGGGCCTCGCCGCTGCGGATGTCGAGGAGGTTCTGGGCCATGAGCACGTCCCGGGTGCCGAGGAGGCCGGACAGCCGGGCGCCCGGCTCCAGGCGCTCGGCCGACTGCCGGTGGTAGCGGAGCAGGCCGAGGCCGGCGGTGAGGTGCGTCCTGGCCCTGCGCCACTCGGCGCGCGAGGTCGCCGCGACCAGTTCCGGGGCCCGCGCGTACAGCAGGGTGAGCAGGTCGTCGGCGATCGTCCGCAGCTTCTCCGCCTCGGCGGAGGCGCCGGGCGACATCTCCGGGTCCAGGACCGCCTCGGGGCGGCTCCAGCGCTGGTCGTCGCCGACCAGGCCGGCGAGGTCGAGGTCGAGCCCGAGGTAGTCGCGGGCGTGTTCGAGGTAGCGCCGCGGGCTGGGTGCGCTGGTGTTCTCCGTCTGCGCGTCGAAGCCGTGGAAGGCCAGACGGTCCGCCGGCGGCCGGCTCCGGTTGTACTCGCGCATCCAGGCGACCAGCCGCCGGTTGCCGTCCAGCTCTCCGAAGCCGTGGGAGAAGCCCTCGCCCATCACCGAGTCGAGGGTGCCCACCCCCTCCTGGACGAAGTCGTTCACGGCGAGCGCGGCCACCCGGTCGGTTTCGAGGGCGATCGACCGGAATCCCCGGTCGACCAGCTGGGCGAACAGCTCGTTGCGGATCCGCGCGAAGGCCGGTTCCCGGTGGGTGGGTTCACCGAGCGCCAGCAGTGCGCACGGCGAAGGGACGAGGTCTCGCAAGTCCTGACTCATGGTCCTCAAGCGTATCCTTCAAAGAACGGTTGAGACTTTTCCTGCTCCGACCGCCCGACCCTCCGCTGAAGCCTCAAACCGGTGACCACCATGCGCCCCTCCGACCTCGCCCGCGGGCACGGCCTCTCGGCCCAGGCCGTACGCAACTACGAGCGGGACGGCTTCCTCCCGCCCGCCGAACGCACCGCCAGCGGCTACCGGATCTACACCGAGGTGCACGCGGCCGCGCTCGACGCCTACCGCTCCCTCGTCGCGGCGTACGGCCACGCGACCGGCGGCCGGATCATGACCGCGCTCCACCGGGGCGGGCTCGACGACGCCCTGACGGCCATCGACCGCGGCCACGGCCAACTGCTCCGCGACCGGGACACCCTGGACGCGGTGCGGAAGGCCGTGCACCACCTTGCGGCGCGGCCCGACGCGGCGCGGGACGTTGCGGCACGGCCCGACACGGCGCGAGACCTTGCGGCACGGGACATTGCGGCGGATCTTGCGGCGGGCCCGTCGGCGGCGCCCGCGGTGGACGGTGCCGTCCTGAGCATCGGCGAACTCGCCCACCGGCTCGGCCTCACCCCGGCGACCGTACGCAACTGGGAGGGCGCGGGCATCCTCGCCCCCGCCCGGGACCAGGCCACCGGGCACCGCGTCTTCCGCGCCGACGACATCCGCGACGCCGAACTCGCCCACCTGCTCCGGCGCGGCGGCTACCCGCTGGACCACATCGCCACCGTGCTCCGACAGGTACGGACGGCCGGCGGCACGGCCTCCCTGGCCGACGCCCTCGACGGCTGGCAGCGCAGGCTCACCACCCAGGGCCTGGCCATGCTCGACGCGGCCGCCCGACTCGGCCACTACCTGGGCCTGACCGGCCACCCCCGGCCGGAGTAGATCTAGGGTCTTCGTCAGCGATGCGGCGGGCCGCCGCGGTGGGCTCAGCCGACGCGGGTGAGCCGGGTGGTGCGGGGCGGGGTCCGGTCGGCGGGGGTGGCAGGGCCTGCGGGGGTGGCGGGGCCGGCGGCGCGGTCGGGCTCGGGGCGATCGGGGTTGGCGAGCAGGATGGAGCGCTGGAGCCGTCGCAGTCCGGCCGAGGGTTCCATGCCCAACTCCCGTACCAGGGTGTTGCGCAGGCGCTGGTAGGCCTCCAGGGCCTCGCCCCGCCGGCCGGAGCGGTGCAGGGCGATCATGTACTGGCCGTGCAGGCTCTCGTGGGTGCGGTAGCGGTCGACCAGGACGGTGAGTTCGGCGAGCAGGACGCGGTGGCGGCCCAGCCGCAGATCGGCCTCGATCCGCTGGTCCAGGGCGCAGAGCCGGGTCTCCTCCAACCGCTTGGCCTCGACGGCGAGTTGACCGCCGAGCGGGATGTCGGCGAAGGCCGGACCGCGCCACAGACCGAGCGCCTCGCCCAACTGGCGGGCGGCGAGCGGGAAGTCGCCGCCGTCCATGGCCCGGTAGCCGAGGCCCGCGAGGCGGTCGAACTCCTGGAGGTCGACCAGTCCGCCGCCGCTGTCGAGCCGGTAGCCGCCGGGCGAGGTCACCAGGACGTCCTTGGCTCCGCACGCGCCCCCGGCGTCATCGCGGTGGGCGAGCGCCCGGTCGATGAGGTCGCGCAGTTGGAGGACGTAGGTCTGGACGGTGGTGCGCGCGCTGCGCGGCGGATGGCCGGACCACAGTTCCTCGGCGAGGACGCCCGCCGAGATGACCTGGTCGGCGCGCAGGGCCAGCAGGGCGAGCACTTGCCGTGGTTTCGGCGCCGAGGGCACCACCGACACCCCGCACACCTGGACCCCCAAGGCCCCTAACACCCGGATCTCCATGACGTCCACCCCAATCCAGACGGATCGGCGACCCCGACGGCCACCGGCCGGCCGGTGCTGTGGCTATCGCACAGCCGAGCACCGGGTGCTCATCCAAAAACAGGACGGACGGTTTGTCAATACAAAACCGAACGAGCTGTTTGTTTTTGGACGGACAATCGAGCGCCGGACTGCTGCGACCAACCGGAATGACCGCCGCCGCGAGCGCCGCCGCGTCAACCCCGGACGCACACTCTCAGGCCCCGCCCGCACGGGCCGCCGCCAGCTCGGCCACCACCCGCTCACCACGGTCCGAGCCCAGGTCCAGCGTGGCCAGCACCCCGGGGACGGTGATGCTCGGCATCACGTGCCGGTACAGCACGGCCACCCGGCGCTCCAGATCCGCCCGGCCGGACATCTTCTGGGACTGGATCTGCACGCCCGTCCAGGCACCCGTCACCAGCCACGCCGTCTCGGCCGGCAGCACGTGCGGCAGCAGTTCGCCCCGCTCGCCGGCCGCCGTCAGCACCGCCTCCAGCCGGGCGATCCACCCGGGCGTGGCACCACCGCCGAGGTCGCCGAACACGTCCTGGCCGAGCGAGAGCCGCGCGCCCGCGCTCAGCAGCGGGTCACGCGGCATGAGATGCGCGACGACCATCCCCAGGTCGACGAACTCCTGGAGCTTGCAATGCCGTTCGGGGATCTCGTCCCGACCGAACTGCTCCTCCACGACGCCCTGCGCGAGCTCCCGCTTCGACGCGAAGTGGAAGTACACCGCGCCCCGGGTCACACCCGCGCGGGCGACCACCTCGCCGATCGTCGCCCCCTCGTACCCGTGCTCGTCGAAGACCGAGGCCGCCGCCTCCAGGATCAGCCGACGCGTCCGGATCGCCCGCTCCTGCCGCACCACCGCAACCACCCCACCTGAACCGCTCGGCAAACAAAACCAAACACCCTGTATCTTACCCGCCGGTCAACCGGCGATCCCTCCTCCCCAGGTCGCATGCACCCGCCTTCGAGCGAAGGAAAACCGCGTGGACGGCACAGGGCGGGAAAGCGACCGCCGCCCCTCCCCCAGCCGACAGAGCCGGAATCCGGCTCCCCACTTCTGGCCGCATCCCACCGAAAACGGCCCGCCGTGATAATGCACCTGTCATCCCACTTTTGGGGATTCCTTTGCAGGCCAGGCGGCATCCACCCCAGGCTCGGTCCACCCGGACGGCCATCACGCGGCACCTGGAGCGACCACCCGACCACGCTCGGCCGCCAACGAACCTTCGTTCGGGCTCCTTGAAAACCAAACCGGAAGGTACGTATCTTACGAGCCCTGAGCAGCCCACCCCGCCCGCCACGGCCTTCCGGAGCGCTCCCATGACCCTGCTTGCCTACCGCGCCCCCGCCATCTCCCGCGCCGCCGGCGCGGACCACGGCACCACCCCCGGCCGCACCGCCGGACCGTCCGTGCCGACCGGACCGGCACCGCGCCTGACCAGCACCGTTGCCAAGGAGTACGTCCACCGGGCCTGCCACGCCGAGGTCTTCCTCACCGGCAGCGAGCAGCTGAACGAGACGACCTTCGCCGTCACCGCGCAGTGGCCGCGCGCCCACACCTTCTTCACCACCCCCGACGGAACCCGGCACGACCCGATCCAGACCGCTGAAACGATCCGCCAAGCCGGGCTCTACCTCGCGCACACCCGGTTCGGCGTCCCGCTCGACCACAAGTTCATGATGTGGAACCTCGACTACACCACCCGCCCCCGCCAACTGCTCATCGGCGCGGCGCCCACCGACCTCAGCATCGAGGCCAGACTCGTCCCACAGCCGCGCCGAAGCGGCACCACCATCGACTTCACCCTCAGCGCCGTCATCCGACGCGGCGCCCACCTCGCCGCCACCGGACACACCCGGTTCACCACCGTGCCGGACTCCACCTACCGGCGGCTGCGCGGGGCCCGCCGCGAGGCCGACCCGGCGCCCGCCGTCTCCGGCGAGCCGCTGGCCCCGGGCCGAGTGGGCCGGATCCGCCCCTGCGACGTCGTCCTGACCCCGGCCGACGCACCCGGGACCTGGCACCTCACCCCCGATCCCTGGCACCCGATCCTCTTCGACCACGCCAACGACCACGTCCCCGGCATGGTCCTGCTGGAGGCCGCCCGCCAGGCCACCAACGCGCTCGTCTCACCGGCCACCGTCATCCCCGCCTCCGCCTCGACCACCTACCACCGGTACGCCGAGCACGACGCCGCCACCACGATCACCGCCCGGCACACCCCCGGTGACGACCCGGACGCCCTCACCACCACCGTCACCGGCCACCAGAACGGCGAGCCGATCTTCACCACCGTCCTGACCGGCCACACCGACCAGCGGTGACCGGCACTGACGGGCGCTGACCGGTACTCACGGGCTCCCGTCGACCCGCGCCGACCCCGACCAGTCCCGACCAGCGCGGACCAGCCCTGACCAGCACGGACCGCCGGCCGCCCACCGTCCCACCCGGCCCGCCCGACCTCCACGGTCGGGCGGGCCGTCGGCGCGTCGGAGACGAACCCCTCCCATGGACTGGCACCGGACGAACACCTGCGCGAGGATGTCAGCCCTTGGATTCGCAGTGACCGGGAGTACACAGTGCGTGAAGTCGCTTCGCACCAGAACGAGTTGATCAGACTGACGGACCGCCCCGGCACCGACGATGCCACCGGGCACGAGGGGCGCACCGGCGGCCGGAGCGTACGGGTGCGGGTGCTGGGGCGACACGCACCGGGCTCCCTGCTCGGCCACGACTGGCTGGACTGCGAGATCACCGTCACCGCTGACTCGGCCCGCGGGCAGTTCGTCACGCTGGTGACGGAACGTCAGCTTCAGCAGTGGGAAGCCGCCCTGGAACGGTTGGCGCGGCGCGAGGCGGTGCGCTGGCTGGACGAGGAGCACGGCCCCGAGCTGCGGATCGAGCCGGGGCGGCCCGGCGGCCTCTGGGTGACCGTCTCCGACGCCGAGGACTCCGGAGTCACCCTCCGGGTCGTCCTGTCCCCCGCCCCCGGCTGGCTGGACGAGCAGCGCGCCCTGCTCGAACTCATCCGGGACGCCTACCCGTTCGAGGTGATCGAGGTCGCCCCCGGCATCCACGCCTGGCGCGGGCGGCAGGGGAACGGCAACTGACGGATTGTCAGAATCCTTTTGATGACAAGGCCGACGCCCGGCGCAGCGCGCGGCCGGGCAGGGCAGGGCAGGGCAAAGCAGGGCAGGGCAGGGCGAGCGGCAGTATGACCGGTCCGGTGGCGATGGTGTGGCGGTGGCGGTGGCGGTGGTCCGGCCGCCACCGATAATGGCGACATGATCGAGAAGCAGCTCCGCGTCGTCCTCGCCGAGGACTCGGTGATCCTCCGGGACGGCATGGTCGAACTCCTCACCGCGCGCGGGTGCACCGTGGTCGCCACCGCCGGAACGGCCCCCGAACTCGTCGCCGCCGTCGCCGAGCACCGGCCCGATGTGGCCGTGGTCGACATCCGGATGCCGCCCAGCCACACCGACGAGGGCATCCGCGCCGCCGTCGAGCTCCGCTCCACCTCGCCCGGGGTCGGCATCCTGGTCTTCTCCCAGCACGTCGAGACCGCCTGGGCGGCCCGGCTGCTCGCAGGTGGCGCCGCCGGCGTCGGCTATCTGCTCAAGGAACGCGTGGCCCGCACCTCGGAGTTCGTGGACGCGCTGCAGCGGGTCGCGGCCGGCGGCACGGCGCTCGACCCGGAGATCGTCAACGGCCTGATGCACGGCGGGCGGCGCAGCCGCGTCGACGCGCTCACCCCGCGCGAACGGGAGGTGCTGGAGCTGATGGCGCAGGGTCACTCCAACCGCTCGATCGCGGGGCTGCTCGTGGTCTCGGAGCGGGCGGTGGAGAAGCACGTCGCCGCCGTCTTCGCCAAGTTCGACCTGCCGGCGACCGAAGCCGACAACCGGCGGGTGAAAGCCGTCCTCACCTACCTCGCCGAGAACGGCGGCTGAGCCGGGAGCAGCGGTTCCGTGGACGGCCCCGCCGCGGGCACCCGTCACAGGCTGCTCGGCAGTTCGGCGGTGACCGTCGTCGGCCCGCCCGGCGGACTGTCCACCCGCAGCACCCCGTCCACCGCCGCGAGCCGTTCGGCCAGGCCCGCCAGGCCCGCCAGGCCCGAGCCGGAGCCCGAGCCGGAGCCTCTGCCGGAGCCCCCGCCCGGAGCGGCGCCCCCGCGGCCGTCGTCGCGCACCGTCAGCCGCACCCGCCCGTCGGCTGCGCTGACCGTGAGCTCCGCCGCCGCCGCGCCGCTGTGCTTGGCGACGTTGGTCAGCAACTCGGCCGCACAGAAGTAGACGGCCTGCTCGATCGCCGCGTCCGGCCGCTCCCTCAGATCCAGCCGGACCGTGACCGGCACCGGCGCGGTGGCGGTGAGCCCGGGCAACGCCTGGGCGAGGCCGCCGTCCAGCGCCACCGGGTGGATGCCCCGAGTGAGCCGGCGCAGTTCCGCGATGGTGTCGTCGGTCTGCCGGCGAGCCCGGTCGACCAGGGTGCGCAGGCGCTCGGCCTCCGGAGTGCCGGGCGGGCCGGTCGGCTCGGGCTGCCCGGTCGGCTCGGGCTGGGCGACGCCAACGGCCTTACCGGTGACCTCGCCGGTGACCTCGCTGAGGGCGTCGTCGGCCAGCGAGAGCGTGATGGCGAGCGCGACCAGTTGCGCCTGCGTCCCGTCGTGCAGATCGCGTTCGAGACGGCGCAACCGGTCGGTGTTCTCGGCGAGCAGGGTGGCCCGGGCGGTCTCCAACTCGCGCACCCGCTCCTGCGACCGCACCGGGCCGAGCAGCAGCCGGGCGAGGCCCCGATTGGCCGCGCTCACCGCCCGCAGCGCCGCCGGCACCACCGCCAGTACGGCGAGCCCGACCGGGGCCCCGGCCACGTCCGGCCAGCCGACCGGCCTCGGCCCGGGCTCCAGCAGCCGCACCCACAGCGGGAAGCCGACCAACCAGACGCAGCTGAGCGGCAATCCGACCGCGACCAGGAAGCCGAGCACCCCCAATGGCAGCCGCAGCAGCAGGTAGAGCAGTGCCCGCCAGGCCACCGGGTCGGTCAGCACCGCCCGGCCCCGGGCGATCGCCCCGGACGGCCGGGGCAGCGCCCCCGGGGCCGGCACCGGCTCGCCGAGCAGCCGCCCGACCAGTCGCCGGTGCACCCCGCCCAGCCCGCGCGCCCCGGCCAGGGCGGCCACCACGAACGGCAGCCCGAGCACGGTGAGCGAGAGCAACGCCCCGGCATAGAGCACGGCCACGGCGTAGACCCCGCCGAGCACGCCGACCGGCAGCCCGAGCAGCGCGAAGGCCAACTCGCCACCGCGCACCGACAGATACCGCCGACGCTCAGCCACCGTCCACCTCACCACTCCCGCTCACCGCGCTCACCGCCTCGACGACACACCCAGGCGGCTTCGACCCGACCCCGCCGCACCTGGCGAAGGGCCCGGTCACCCCCGCTCACCGCCGACCGCCTCGACCGCGCGCCCCCGGATCGCCCGCAGGCCGGTGCCCAGGATCCCCGGTACCGTCAGCGCCGCCGCGCCCGCCACCACCCAGCCGCACGCAGCGCCGGGCACCACCGGCAGCACCGACCCCGTCACCGCCCGGGCGAACGCCCCCGTGGCGACGGCCGCCACCGCCGCACCCAGCAGCACGCCGACCGCCGTGGTGAGGGCCGCCTCGACGGACAGCATCCGCAGCAGTTGCCGCCTGGTCGCGCCGACCAGGCGCAGTAGCGCGAACTCGCGCCACCGGTCGGCCGTCAGGGCGACCAGCGTGTTGACGGTGGAGACGGCTGCGAAGCAGACCAGCATCCCCAGTTCTGCCTCGCGCAGCCAGACGTCCGTCGCCTTGGTGACGCTGGTCGCGGCGCCGGTCGTACGGACCACGTGCTCGGCGGTGCTCGTCATGATCAACATGGTGCCCGACAGCCCGACCAGGAGCGCGACCGGCACCACGGCCGAGGAGAGCCGGGCCGCGTAGCCGCGCAGGTTGGCGTCGGCGAGCCAGCCCGCTCCGGGGGCCAGCACCCGTACCGGCGCGCCGAGCACGGCGGCCACGGCCCGTGCGGCGAGTGGCCCGAGCAGGGCGAGGGCGACCAGCAGCACCAGTGAGCCGAGCATCGTCGCCTGCCCCGCCTTGTCCAGTTCGCCGGCCCCTCTGGTGGCGGCGAGCCGCAGCAGCAGCACCCCGCCCGCCAGGACGGCCAGCCCGGCCAGCACTCGCAGCACGCCCGCCCGCCGCTGGCCCGAGGTGTCCGCGGTCAGCGCGGCGGCCGGGGTGAGCCGGGTGATCCGTCGGGCGGCGAGGGCGGTGGCGGCCAGGCCGACCAGCAGCGCCACCGCCAGTGCGACCAGCATCGGCACCGGCGTCCCGGGGATCCGCAGGCCGGGCGCGGCCAGCCCGCGCCGTTGGAGCGCGGCGAGGAAGCCCCGGGCGGCGAGGGTGCCCGCCGCGCCGCCGGGCACGGCTATCAGCAGGATGGTCGCCGCGACCTGGGCCCGCACCAGCCGACGCACCTGACGGGGTGTCGCGGCGACCGTCCGCAGCAGGGCGAGGTCGCGGTGCTGCTGGCGGAGGGTGAAGCCGAGCGCGTTGACCACGACGAACAGCGCGACCAGGACGGCGATCTCACCGAACGCCCCCGCGATCAGCAGCAGGCCCGGCCCGGCCACCGCCCGGCGGGCCACCGCGGCGGGGGCCGTGGCCTGGGCGGCGACCAGCGAGCCGAACAGCGTCACCGTCGCCACCGCCAGGAACAGCGCCACCGCCAGCCCGGCGAAGGAGGCCGCTCGGCGCCGGATCTGGCCGGCCGCCAGGGAGAGGACGGGGCTCATCGTGCTCCCCCGCCCAGCCGGCTCAGCCGCTCGCCGACCTGTGCGGCGGTCGGCCGGTCGAGCTCGTCCACCAGCAGCCCGTCGGCCAGCAGCAGCACCCGGTCCGCGTAGCCGGCGGCCACCGGATCGTGGGTGACCATCACACACGTCCGCCCGTCCAGGTCCACACCGGAACGCAGCAGGTCGAGGACGTCGTGCCCGGTCGCCCGGTCGAGCGCGCCGGTCGGCTCGTCCGCGAACAGCACGGCCGGCCGCGCGACCAGCGCCCGGGCGATCGCCACCCGCTGCTGCTGGCCGCCGGACAGCTGCCCGGGCCGGTGCCGCTCCCGCCCGGACAGGCCGACCCTGGCGAGCGCCTCCCGCACCTGCGCCCGGTCCGGCCGCGCCCCCGCGAGCCGCCCGGGAAGTTCGACGTTCTGCGCGACGGTCATCGCGGGCATCAGGTTGAACGCCTGGAACACGAACCCCACCCTGGTGCGGCGCAACTGCGCGAGCCGCCGCTCGGGCAGCCGGGACACCTCCGTCCCACCCCAGCGGACGATGCCCCGGGTGGGGCGGTCCATCCCCGCGAGGCAGTGCAGCAGCGTCGTCTTGCCGGAACCCGAGGGCCCCATCACCGCCGTGAACGTCCCCGGCGCGAAGGCCACGGACACCCCCCGCAGCGCCCGGACGGCGGCCGTGCCCCGCCCGTACTCCCGGTGCAGCCCGTCCCCGGTCAGGGCCGCGCCCGCCACCTCACCGCTCGCCGCCACGGCGGCTGTCGTCATCCCGTTCATGCCCTCCATCCTGGACATGAACGGCCGCACAATCGATTGGGCTGGCCCCCCAATTCGGGGTTCGGAAAACCGAACCCCGCAGGTGGTCCTACCTCCGGACCCAGGACGCGTACGTCGGGTCGAGGCCGTCCCGGTCCCCTCCCACCTCAGTGCCATCGCCGTCGCGGTCGAGGTCGACCGACCCGAGCCACCGTCACGGCGCCCGCCGGTGCGGTACTAGGCTCCCGTTTGACCGGGGGGACGGGGGACGGATGTCTGAGGACGGGGGTCACGTGACCTTGCTGGAGAACGATCCGCGCGAGATCGGCGGGTACCGGCTGGAGGGCCGGATCGGCGCGGGCGGCATGGGCGTCGTGTACCGCGCGCGGTCGCTGTCCGGGCGGCAGGTGGCGCTCAAGGTGATCCGCCCCGAGCTCGCCGGGGACGAAGAGTTCCGGGCCCGGTTCCGGCACGAGGTCGAGGCCGCCCGCCGGGTGAGCGGGGCGTTCACCGCGCCCGTCGTCGACGCGGACCCCGACGCCCCGTCGCCCTGGCTGGCCACCCTGTACGTCCCGGGCCCTTCGCTGGCCGAACGGATCGCCCGGCAGGGCCCGTTGAGCCCGCCGGAGGTACGGCGGCTGGCCACGGGCCTCGCGGAGGCGCTGCGGGACATCCATCGCGCCGGGCTGGTGCACCGGGACCTCAAGCCCGGCAACGTCCTGCTCGCCGAGGACGGCCCCCGCGTGATCGACTTCGGCATCGCCCGCGCCCTGGACGGCACCCAGCTCACCAGCACCGGAGTCGCCGTCGGCACACCGCCGTTCATGGCGCCTGAGCAGTTCCGGCACGGCGACACCAGCCCGGCCACCGACGTGTTCGCGCTCGGTTCGGTACTGGCCTTCGCGGGCACCGGGCGCGGTCCGTTCGGCTCGGACTCCTCGCACGCGGTGGGCTTCCGGGTCGTCTACGAGGAGCCGGACCTCGCCGGGCTGGCGGCGGAGCTGCTCCCGATGGTCGCGGCCTGCCTCGCCAAGGAGCCGACCCGACGGCCCACCCTGGAGACGTTGCTGACGTGGTCCGTCGCGGGCGTGGAGCCTCCCCCGGCCGCTCCCGACACCCGGCCCGCGACCGTGTGGGAGCGGCCCGCCGTGCCGCCCGTTCCGACCGAGCCGGACGTCCGCTCGGCACCCCTCGCGCCCGCCTTCCCCCCGCCCGCCCTCCCCCCGCCCGCCGGGCCCCCCGTCATACCGGCACCGACCGGCCCCGCCGTCCCCCGGCCCCGCCGCCGGACGGCCGCGCTCGTCGTCGCGGTCGCCGTCGCGTTGGCCGCGACCGGCGGCACGGCCGTCCTGCTGCGGCAGAAGGAGAAGGACAACGGCGGTGCCGGTGCCCTGCCCCCGGCCGCCTCGGCGCCGTCCACTCCCGGCCAGTCAGGCCACTCAGGCCAGTCGGGCCCGCCCGACTGCCCCTCGGCCCGCGCTGTCGTGGGCGGAGACGGCCCGTTGGAGACCGTCATGAGCCGTTGGACGGCCGACTACCACCAGGCGTGCCCCACCGCGAACGTGACCGCCACCGATGTGAGCGGCACCGCCGGCCAGCAGTTCGTCGCCGGCCAGGTCGACGCCGTCACCCTCGACGACGCACCCCTGGGCGACGAGGCCGCCGGCCTCGGCAAGCGGTGCGCGGCCGCCCGGCCCGCCCAACTCCCGCTCGCCGCACTGCCGATCGCGGTCGTCTACAACGTCCCCGGGCTCGACTCGCTGGTGCTGGACGCCCCGACGGTGGCCCGGATCTTCAACAGCCAGATCACCAGCTGGCGGGATCCCGCGATCGCCACGCTCAACCCCGGCCGGGTGCTGCCCGACACGGCCATCACCGCGGTCCACCCGTCGGGCGAGTCGCCGATCACGCTCGGCTTCACCCGCTACCTCGCCAAGGCCGCGCCCGCCGCCTGGCCGTACCCGACGGTCGCCCACTCCTGGCCCGCTCAGGCGATGGGCGGTCTGACGGTCGGCGACCTCGGCTCCGTCCACCCGACGGTGGCCGGCAAGTCCGGCGCGATCGCCTTCCTCCCGCTCAAGGACGCCGACGGGTTGCGGACCGCCAAACTGTCCGCCGGCTCCGGCCCGGTGGCCGCCACCACCGAGGCCGCCACCGCTGCCCTGGTCGGCGCCAAGGTCACCGGCACGGGCGCCGACCTGACAGTCGACGTCGACTACGCGAACCCCGGCTCCGGCGCGTACCCGCTCGTCCAGGTCGGCTACGCGGTGTTCTGCGGCACCGACGCACCGGACAACCTCGGCAACCACCCGACCCGGGCACTGGCAGGCCTGCTCTCCCACGCGGTGAGCGCCGCCGGCCAGCCGGCCGCGACGCAGTCGGGCTACGCCGCGCTGCCGCCCGCTCTCGCCCGTCAGGTCACCGACGCGCTGAACGGCCTGACGGCCGGCTGACCCGGCAACGGTGGGCGGTGGGCCCGCCCGCCTCCCGCCCGGCGAGTCGGTGCCGCCGCTCACCGGCCGCGACGCCCGACGGCAGGACGCGGCTCGGGCCACCGCCGCGGTACGCCCGCGAGCCGAGCCTCACCCGCCCCGGGCCCCGCGCCGCCCATCCGACGAGAGATCATGAACGGGTGACCATCGACCTGCTGCCCGGCCACGGCGTCCGCCTGCCCGCGCCGCTGCCCGAACTGCGCTTCGGCCTCACCGAGGCGACGGTCCGCCGCCTGCTGGCCCCGCACCGCGAGGCGCTCCCGGGCGGTGTGCACCCCACCTTCGTCTGCGGCTCCAGCTGGGCGCTGCACTTCACCCTGCCCGGGGTCGGCGTCACCCTCTGCTCGGGCCCGGGCGAGCACCTCCGGGTCGTCTTCCTCTCGCGCTGCCCGGTGGAGCCGGTGGAGGGTGCGGCCGCCTGCCCGGTCGGCCTCCACGGCATCGACGTCTTCGGCTGGCCGGCCCACGAGGTGGTCGAGGCGCTGCGCGCCGAAGGCCTGCCCGTCCCCGACCTCGTCCACGGCAACGTCCGGTACGACACGCTGCGCCTCAGCCGAAACACCCCCGTGCGCTGGACCCCGGCCGGCGGGCGGAAACCGCGCCACGAACCGCCGTTCACCTTCGGCCTCGTCTCCCTCTCCTCCTCGGCCCCCGCCGCCCCGGACGAGGCGGCGCCATGACCGGGCCGCCGGGCCGTGGCACCCACCGGCCGGTTCCTCGGGGCCGGTTCGTCGGGCCGTTCCTCGGGCCGTTCCTCGGGCCGTTCCTCGGAAGCCCACCACCCCTCACCCCCTCACCAGGAGTCGACATGACCACCACCCCCGCGACCACTCCCGCGACCACTCCCTCGACCATCGCCGTCCTCGGACCTGGCGGCGTCGGCGGCCTGATCGGCCGCCTGCTCGCGCGCGCCGGGCACCGGGTGATCTGCCTGGCCGGCGAGGAGACCGCCGCCGTCCTCAACCGGGACGGACTGCACGTCCGCAGCGGGCAGTTCGGCGATTTCACCGCCCGGGTCGAAGCCGCCACCGAACTGCGCGAGCCGGTCGACGCCGCATTCGTGACCGTCAAGGCGACGGCGCTGGCCGACGCGCTCGACCGGATGCCGCCGCAGACCCTCGGCTCCGCCGTCGTGGTACCGCTGCTCAACGGAATCGACCACGTCGCGGCGCTGCGCGAGCGCTACCCGGCCGGGCAGGTCGCGGCCGGCACGATCCGGGTCGAGGCCACTCGGACCGCGCCCGGGCGGATCGCCCACACCAGCCCCTTCGCGGTGCTCGAACTGGCCGGACCGGTAGCGGACTTGGCCGATCAGCTGCGGCGCGCCGGCCTCGATGTCACGCTGCGCGAGGACGAGACCGCGATGCTCTGGAGCAAGCTCTCCTTCCTCGCCCCGTTCGCGCTGCTCACCACCCGCCACCGCAGCGAGGTCGGCGTCGTGCGCACCGAGCACCGGTCCGAACTGCTCACCGTCCTCGACGAGATCGCGGCCGTCTCCGGCGCGGCGGGCGCCCCGGCGGACGCACAGGCACTGCTCACCGCCTTCGACCGGGTGCCCGGGTCGATGAAGTCCTCGATGCAGCGCGACGTGGAGGCCGGCCGTCCGATTGAGCTGGACGCCATCGGCGGCGCCGTCCTGCGGGCCGCTGCCGCGCACGGGGCCGACACCCCGGCCCTCGCCGGACTGGTGCGCGACCTGTCCGAACCGGCCAACCGGTAGCACCCGCAGCCGACTTCACGTCATGGGGCAGGGCCTCTGACGTGAAGTCGGTGACATCGGTGAATTCGGCGAAGTCGAGCCCGGAATCTGATGTTCCATCAACTCCCGTTCCTGGCCGACAGTAAAGGTTCACCCATGATTCACCCGATCGGGCGGAACCACGAGTGGGCGATCAGGCGTTGTTGCCGGCGGGAGGGATACAGACATGACAAGGAAACCGTACCGACTGGCCGCCGCCGCACTCGCGCTGCTCGCCACCGCTCCACTACTCAGCGCATGCAAGGACGTCGACCAGGCACTCGACTGCGGCAAACAGGCCGTCAGCATCACCGGCGACATCCAGGACCTCGCCTCATCGGCCATCAACGTCGGCCAACTCACCGACCAGGAGCGCCGCAAGCACACCGCCGACGCCCTGAAGAAGGTCGGCGACGACATCAAGAAGCTCCGCGACCACAACAGCGGGGACAAGCTCGACAAGGCCACCGACAAGCTGAACAAGGCCGTCTCCAGCGCCCAGGACAACGTCTCCAAGGGCAAGATGCCCGACATCGGGGCGATCACCGACGCCGCCGGCGACGTGACCAGCGCCTGCGCCGGGTCCTGAGCCACCTACCGCGCCGCCCGCTCCCGGCCCCGCACCCGCGGGGCCGGGAGCAACCCGCGGACCGCCCCGGCCTGTCGCCGCCGACCGGGCCCCGCCAGGCGGTAGGAATGGCACCGGGACCGAACCGCACCACGGAGGCACCGGTGAACCACCCGATCCTCGACCAGATCCGCGACCTGCGCGCCGAGTTGGCGCCCGGCGACGCCGCCCCTGCACTCGTCACGGCGCTCGCCGACGGCACGGCGCCCCGCTCGACCCTGGCCGAACTCGCCGCCCAGCAGCACCGGATCATCGCCTCCGACCGGCGCAGCCTGCTGCTGCTCGCCACCCGCAGCGCCGACCGTCCGGTGAGCGCCTGGTTCGCCACCCTCGCCGAGGGCGAGAGCGCCGCGCTGCGCACCCTGCCCGGCCTCGCCGCCGCCTGCGGCCTCGGCCCGGACGAACTCGCCGCCCGGCTGCCAGGCCTACCCGGCCTACCTCGCCTGGCTCGCGCTGAACGGCGGGCCCACCGCCGCAGCCGTCGCCCTGGTCACCAACTTCGCTGCCTGGGGCGGCTACTGCGCCACCATCGCGCAGGCCCTGCGCGACCGCTACGGCTTCCCCGACCAGGCCTGCGCGTTCTTCGACTTCTTCGCCCAGCCCGCCACCGCACTCGAACAGCAGGCCGCCGACGCCCTCGGGCCGGACCCGCTGGACGAGCCGACCCTGGCCGCGGCCCGCGAGCACGGCCGAGTGCTCCAGGCGTACGAGCACCTGTTCTGGGACACCCTCGGGCAGCTCGACCAGGATCCCCCGGGCCGCGGGAACGAGCCGACCGGGCGCGGGAACTGACGGCTCGCCCCCCGCACCCGGTCGGCCTCGGTCAGGCCTGCCAGTGCGGCTTGCCGCTGACCATCCGGCAGTAGATCATCCCCCCGTTGGCGTCATGGGTGCTCCTGCCGAGATCGGCGTTGCGGCAGAACTGCCCGGCCGCGTAGCAGTTCCCCGCGTTCGAGCGGAGCTCGCACTCCGCGCCGCCGGCCGCCGCGGTGTGCTGCGGCTCCGGGGCGGCCGGCGGCTGGGCCGTGGTGGTCTTCGGCTGCGGCGCCTTCGGGGTGGGCGACGGCGCGTGGGTGCTGGGGGCCGCCGGTGCGGGGGCGGCCGGCGTGCTCGGCGCGGGGTCGGACGCGGGCGGCGGCGTGCTGGCCGGAGGCGCGGCGGGCGGTGCGACCGGCGGGGTCGACTGGGTGGTGGCGGCCGCCGGGGCGGTCACCGGGGGCGAGGCCTTGGCTCCGCCGTCGGCGGCCGACGGGTCGCAACCGGTCAGCGCCAGACCGACGGTGAGGACGAGTCCGGCGAAGCCGGCCAGGCCGGCGCGCCGACGCCCGCGTATGCGTGAAGGCATGGGTGGAGAACGCTCCGTTCCGTTTGGATGAGGTGTGCGATTCAAGCAGAGCCCGCACACGATCTGTGCACGGATCTCCCACTCGTTGGCAGATCGAGATCTGCCGACCACCGAGCGTCGCCGCCCTCCGGTCCGCCGTCACGCTGCGCCGAACCGCCGAGCCGCTTGCCGCCCCAACAGGGGTATAGCGCCGGAGCGCAGGGGAATCCGGCGCGTTCCTGACATTGCCGGCCCTGCTTCCAGCCCGTCTACCCGATCCTGAGCGTCTACGGCCTCACCTTGGCCACCGGCTGAGCGGCCGAGCGGCTGGTCGAGCCGCCGGCCGAGCCACGGGCCACTGTTAGGGCAGCCCCGCCGTCCGGCGCTCGAACACCTCCGGGCGCGCGGTCTCCAGGGCGGTGGCGACCGCGCCGAGGAGGACCGCCTCCTCCCCCAGCAGGCTCGGCGCGAGCGTCGGACGCATCGGGGCGATCCGGTGCAGGGCCTGCTCCAGCGGCTCCAGGAGCAGGTCCGCGCTGTTGCCGATGCCGCCGCCGAGGACCACCAGGTCCGGATCCAGCACGGCAGACAACACGGCGACGGCGTAGGCGAGTTGGCCGGCTTCACGGTCGACGGACCGGACCGCCGCCGGGTCACCGGCCCGGGCCCGTTCGAAGACCTGCTTGGCCGTGGGCGCGCCGCCCAGCCCGAGGTCCTGGGCGGTGCGCACCACGGCGTCCGCGGCGGCCTCCTGCTCGATGGTCGCCGGAGGCTCACCGGCGCGGGCGGGCAGCGGCACCAGGCCGATCTCGCCCAGCGCGCCGTGCGCGCCGAGCAGCAGTTCGCCGTCCTTGACCACGCCGACGCCCAGGCCGGTGCCGACCAGCAGGTAGGCGAACATCCGACTGCCCCGGCCCGCGCCGAGGGTGTACTCGCCGAGCGCGGCCAGGTTGGCGTCGTTGGCCACGGTGACGGCCACCCCCAGGCCCTCCCCGATCCGGTCGAACAGACCGGGCCGGCCCCAACCGGGCAGGCTGGTGGCGTAGCGCACGCCGCGCCGCTGCTCGTCCCACACGCCCGGGGTGCCGATCACCGCGTGCACGATGTCGTCGGCGGCCAGGCCCGCCTCGGCGATGGCCTCGTGGGCGGCGGCGACCACGGCGTCGGCGACGGCGTTCGCCGAGCGGCCCCGGTTGGCCACGTCCCGGCGGGCGACGACCGTCCCGGCGAGGTCCGCGACGGCGACCCGCAGCCTGGCCCGCCCGATGTCCACGCCGAGCACGTGCCCGGCGGCCGGGTCGACCTCGTACAGCACCGCGGTGCGGCCGCGCTCGGGGGCCAGCCGGCCGGCCTCGCGGACCAGCCCGGCCTGCTCCAGGGCGGCCAGGGCGGCGGAGACGGTGGGCTTGGACAGGCCGGTGTCCCGGGCGAGTTGGGCGCGCGAGGAGCCGCCGCCGGTGCGCAGCAGTTCGAGCAGCAGCCATTCGTTGTTGCTGCGCAGCCGCTGCCGGTTCCACGGCACTGCCGGGGCCCCGGCCGCCGGGCGGTGGGTCGGCAGGTGGCTGCTCATCGGTTCCTCCGGTCTGGGCGGGACGGCTGGCGGGCGGGCTGCGCCGGGCGGTGCCGGCACGGCCCGCGGCGTCCGGTGTCGGGCGCCGCCGCCCAAGTATGACCGGCGATCATTCCGTTCCCACCCCGGCCGCCGGCCCTGTACCGTCCCGAGCAGCCCCGTACCGCCCTGAGCAGCCCCGAGCCGCCCCGAGCGGGACCATCGGGCCCGTCAAGCCCGTCAAGCCCGTCAAGCCCGTCGGACCTGTCAGCCGCGTCAGACCCCGGGTCGGATCCCTCAGGCCACCCAGCCGCCCGTCATCCGCCGCACCACCGAGCCGTCCAGGTCGGCCAGCTTGGTGCCGGCGAAGGCCCGGGCCGCCTCGGAGGTCTGCACCCGCAGCGGCGGCCGCTCGGCGGTGAGGGCCGCGACGATCGGGGCGGCCGCCTGCTCCGGGGTCTGGGCCTGGGCGAAGGCCTTCAGCGTGCGGTCGACGTAGGCCCGCAGGGCGGGGGCGTACGGGCCGGCCGCGGCGGTCAGCGCGGGCAGGTCGATGGCCTGGTTGCCGATGAACTCGCTGGCGACGGCGCCCGGTTCGACGACGGTGACGTGCACGCCGACGGTGGCGGCGACCGGCGCCAGCGACTCCATGAAGCCCTCGACGGCGAACTTGGCGGCGCAGTACGCCTCGTTGAAGGGCTGTCCGACCACGCCGCCGACGCTGGTCACGGTGACCACCCGGCCGCCGGAGGCCCGCAGGTGCGGCAGTGCGGCCCGGGTGACCTCGACCACGCCGAAGAAGTTCACCTCCATGGCGGCCCGCACCGGCGCCGTCCCGTCCTGCTCGATCGTGCCGACGTGGCCGGCGCCCGCGTTGTTGACCACCGCGTCGAGCCGGCCGTGCCGGGCGAGGACGGTCTCCAGGCAGGAGGTGACGGAGGCCGGGTCGGTGACGTCCAGCTGCTCGACCTCGATCCGCCCGTCGACGCCCGCCTCGGCGGCGGCGCGCCGCAGGGCTTCGGCCCGTCCGGTGTCGCGCATGGTGGCGACGACGCCGTACCCGGCGCGGGCGGCGGCCACGGCGGTGGCGAGGCCGATCCCGGAGGAGGTGCCGGTGATGAGGACGATCGGGGCGGCGTCGGTGTCCATGGAGGTCTCTCCTCGGGTCTCCCCGGACTTCTCCGGGGCAAAGTGTGTGCGTGTGCACGCACCCTATAATTAGGTGCACGCGCACGCAAACGCGATCGGCAGCCCGGCGCCGCCGGGCGGGCTGCCGTCACACCTTCGCCAGGGCGCCCTCCATGTCCGCCCACAGGTCCTCGGGGTGCTCGATGCCCACCGACACCCGCACCGTCCCCGGGCCGATCCCGGCGGCGGCCAACTCGGCGTCGTCGAGCTGGCGGTGGGAGGTGCTGGCCGGGTGGAGCACGAGGGTGTGCACGCCGCCGAGGGAGGGTGCGAGGGCGGCCAGGCGGACGGACTCGGTGAAGGTGCGGGCCGCCTCGCGGCCGCCGACGAGGTCGAAGGCCAGGACGCCGCCGTGGCCGTCGGGCAGGAGCCGGCGGGCGAGGTCGTGGTCGGGGTGCCCGGGCAGGCCCGGGTAGTGGACGGCCCCGACCGCGGGGTGGGCGGCGAGGCGGCCGGCCAGGTCGAGCGCGGTCTCGCAGTGCCGGCGGACCCGCAGGGCGAGGGTCTGGAGGCCGCGCAGGGTCAGCCAGGCGGCGAACGGGTCGGCGGCGGCGCCGAGTTCGATGGCGTAGTGCCAGACCTTGCGGTGCAGTTCGGCGTCCGCGAGAACGGCGACGCCGGCCAGGACGTCCGAGTGGCCGCCGAGGTACTTGGTGGCCGAGTGGATGACGACGTCCGCGCCGTACTCGATCGGCCGGCAGAGCAGCGGCGTCGCGAAGGTGTTGTCCACCACGCTGACCACCCCGGCCCGCTTGGCGACGCCGATCAGCCCGGACAGGTCGGTGACCCTGGTGGTGGGGTTGGAGATGGTCTCCAGGTGCAGCAGCCGGGTGGTGGGCCGCAGCGCCGCCTCGACCTCGGCCGGGTCGTCGCCCCCGACGTGGGTGACCTCCACCCCCCAGCGCTCGGCGAGGTCGGCGAGCACGGCGAAGGTGCCGCCGTACAGGCTTCGCTGGGCGATCACGTGGTCGCCGGAGCGCAGCAGGGCGAGCAGGACGGTGTTGATCGCGCCCATGCCGGAGGCGGTGGCGATCGCGCCGGCGCCGCCTTCGAGGTCGGCCACCGCCGTCTCCAGCGAGCGGACGGTCGGGTTGCCGTAGCGGTTGTAGAAGAAGGCCCCGCCCGGGCCGCTGAAGGCCTGGGTGAGCGCGTCGCTGGTGTCGAAGGCGAAGAGGTGGCTCTGGTGCAGCGGCACGCCCATCGGACGGCTGCCGGCGGTGTCCGCGAGGGGCGGGTGGACGATCCGGCTCTCGGGGCGCAGCGCGCCGGGGGCCCGGTGTCCGTCGGGGGTCCGTTGGCCCTCGGGGGCCTGGTGTCCGTCGGGGATCTGCTGTCCGTCGGGGGTCTGGTGGCCGAGGTAGTCGCTCATGCCGCCCATCGTCGGTCCGGTCGCATGCCGCGCCCAGGGCCAATCGCGCCCGGGTGGCCCGCCCCGGTGCCGCTGCGGCGCCGGGGCGGGCCACCACAGCTCACTTGCGGCGGCCGAAGATCCGCTTCGCGGCGTAGACGATGCCGACGATCAGCAGCACGAAGAACAGGATGATCAGGATGACCACGACGATCAGGAACTTGCCGAGCTTGGCGAAGAAGCCCGACTTCTTCTTCTCGTCCTTGGCCGCGAGGTGGGCGGCCGGCGCGGTCTGACCGCTCCGGGTGCTGGCGGAGACGGCCGGGCCCGCCGCCGGGGCGGCCGGGCCGGAGCCGGTGACGGAAACGGTGGTGGCGGCGGCCGCGACGGGCCGGGGTGCGGCCGTCGCCGTCGCGCTCGACGCCGCGGCGGTGAGGCCGACGGCGGCCAGCAGTGCCACCAGGGCGCCGGCTATCGAACGTGCGATCCGGTGAGTCATCGTGCTCCTCGTACGGGTTCTGAGCAGCACAGAGGAGCCTGGCCGACCGGATCCGCTGGTCTGACCAGGTGGTTTTCTCATCTGCGCCTAGTATGCTCCACTGAGTTTCTACAGCGGTGTAAAAGTTTAGCGACGGGCCTGCCCGGATCGGCTCCGGCCCCGGCCACGCACGCCCGCCGGTCCGACGGGGGTTTCGTGGCAACTGTGGAGGATGACGACGTGTCTGGTCGCAGGGGTTCCCCCGGAGCCGGAAAATCGCCGCGCCGGGCAGCCGGCGGCTCGCCGGAGGGCCGCATACCCGACGGCGACATACCCGACGGCCGCGGCCGCACAGCCGAGGAGCGCACCGCGCCGGGCCGCCCGGCGGACGGCGGCCACGCCGGCCGGCCGGATCAGGCAGGCCGGGCCGGTCGGACCAGCCGTACGAGCCGGGCGAAGCCCAAGGCCAAGCGCAGCACCAAGGAGAAGGTGCTCTGGGCGACGGCCGGCTGCACCGCCCTCCTGGTCCTCGGCGGCTGCGCCGTCTACTACCGCCTGAACAGCAACCTCACCACCTTCGACGGCGACGCCCTCAGCAAGGACCGCCCGGCCGCCGCGGCGCCGGACGCCCAGGGCCGCAGCCCGGTCAACGTCCTGCTGATCGGCTCGGACAGCCGCGGCAACGGCAACAGCGACCTCGGCGGCGGCGGGGACGGCGGCGCCCGCTCGGACACCGCGATCCTGCTGCACGTCTACGCCGACCACAAGCACGCCGTCGGCATCTCCATCCCCCGCGACTCCCTGGTCACCATCCCGGCGTGCAAGCTCCCGAACGGCAAGTGGACCAAGGAGCAGACCAATGTGATGTTCAACAGCGCCTTCTCGGTGGGCGACACCGACCAGGGCAACCCGGCCTGCACCCAGAACGCCGTCGAGAAGCTCACCAACCTGCGGGTCGACCACACCATCGTGGTGGACTTCAACGGCTTCGCCTCGATGACCAAGGCGGTCGGCGGCGTCGAGGTCTGTCTGCCGAACGACATCCACGAGGGCGATCTCAACCCGAACCTGGGCAAGAAGGGCAAGCTGGTCTTCCCCAAGGGCAAGCAGAAGGTGGAGGGCCAGTCCGCGCTCGACTTCGTCCGGGTGCGGCACGGCATCGGCGACGGCTCCGACATCGGCCGCACCAAGCGTCAGCAGGCCTTCCTCTCCTCGCTCATCAAGGAGGTCAAGTCCCGCGGCATGGACCCGACCACCCTGCTGCCGCTCGCCGACGCCGCGACCAAGTCGCTCACCGTCGACCCCGACCTCGGCTCGGCGGCCAAGCTGCTCTCCTTCGCCATGTCGCTCAAGGACGTCAACCTGCACGACGTCAAGTTCGTGACGGCGCCGTGGCGCTACGAGGGCCCGCGGGTCGCCCTGCTCCACCCCGACTCGGACCAGCTCTGGGCCGCGCTCAAGGCCGACCGCACCCTGGACGGCCAGGACGCGAGCGCCACCGCCGCGGACTCCGCCGCGCCGGGCACCCCCGCCGCCGAGGCCACCCCCAGCCCCACCGCCACCACCCCCGTCCCGGACGCCAAGAGCGGCGAGGCCAAGCCCGCCGACGTGAAGGTCGCCGTGCTCAACGGCACCGGCGCGACCGGGCTCGGCGGCAAGGCCGCGGAGGCCGTCAAGGGTGCCGGCTACACCGTGACCAGCGTCGGCAACGCGACCGGCAAGCCGCGCGCCACCACGGTCGTCGAGTACGGCGCGGGCGAGCGCGCCGCGGCCGACGCGGTCGCCAAGCTGTTCCCGGGCGCCACCGTCCAGGCCGGCGGCAAGGGCGTCAGCGTGGTGCTCGGCCACGACTTCGCCGCCGCCAATCCGGCCGGCGCCGCCGACCCGGCCGCCTCCACGTCGCCCGGCGCCCCGGCTGCTCCGGCCCCGGTGCCCAGCAGCGTCGCCAACGCCGCCCGGTCGGCCGACGACGACCCGTGCGCCAACGTGTCGTACGGCTGACCCGGACGGGACGTACGACGACGGCGGGGGGGGGGGGGGGCGAGGGTACGCGACGCCGCGCCCCCG
>NZ_JBHXMU010000045.1:0-81088 GCF_042720685.1 Kitasatospora sp. NPDC058492 | reverse complement strand
ACGCTCGACTGGGAAACCCCAGCCGAGCGCCTGCATAAACTGCTCGCGGCCTGATCAAACCGACCACGTGTTGCAACGACCCCTAGAAACCGCCGACCGAGGCGGGGCTTCGCCGTGTGGCGTTGCTCGGCGTCTTCTAGCGTTCGCAGGCGACGCCGTCGTTGTCGCGGTCCAGGCCGGACCGGTACCCGGGGTCGCCCCGGTGCAGGGGGGCCTTGCCGGCGGCCTTCACCGCGTCGCAGTTCTTGTAGTAGGCGCTGCCGCCGGCACCGCCCTGGGAACCGCCGCCCGACGCCCCGTCCGAGTTCGCGTCCGAGCCTCCGCCTGACGTTCCGCCTGACGTTCCGCCTGACGTTCCGCCCGACGACCCGCCAGTGGAACTGCCGCCGGCGTTGCCCTGGTGGTTCGGGCTGGACGGGTCGTTGCGTTCGTCCGCGTAGAGCGCCGCGTACCGGTCCGCCGGGCACGAAGCCCCCGGCTTCACCAGTTGGAGCGCGGGAGAGGCCGCCGGGTACAGCTTGCTCCCGGGCTGGAGCACGTTCGCGCACACCACCCAGGCGTCGTGGTCGGCGGGCAGCACGAGGTCCAGGTAGCGGCTGTGCTCCTGGATCCGGTCGGCTGCGACACCGGCCGCCACCAGTAGGGCACGCGCCTCCCCGGCGGTGTGCTGGGCGACGTCGGGCATGACACCCGACACGGCGCTCGGAGTTGGAGTCGCGCTCGGAGTGGGAGTGGGAGTCGCGCTCGGGGTCGGAGTCGCGCTCAGGGTCGGCGTCGGGGACCCGGCGTCGGCCGGGGTGGCCGCCGTCGTAGCCGTAGCCGTAGCGGCCGGAGCCGGAGCGGCGGTCGTCGCCGGGGCCGCGACCGGCTGCGCCTTCTCCGGCTTCGGCCCCGTGATGACGCCCAACCAGAAGAGCGAGCCGATCAGGCAGCAGAAGGTCAGCGCCACCTTGGCGGCGACGTGCAGGCGGCGGGAGCGCCACAGCCAGATCGCGGCGAGCGGCGGTACGAACAGCAGGGCGGCGGCTCGGACGAGCCGGTTGGCCGTGGTGCGGGGCGGTACGGCCTGGGGCCCGGGCGGCCGGTGCGGGTCGGGGGTCACGAGGGGGTTCCTTCGAGCAGGAGTGTGTCCCCGGGGAGAGCGGCACCCCGGGGTGGGTGCTCCGGCCTGGGCTGGACGGCCGCCGCTGCCGGCGGGCGAGGCCGCTGTCCGGGGCCGTCCGGAGGCTTCGGAGAGTGTAAAGGACTCGTATGGAACAGGTATGCGCCAGGTAGCGAACTCCGGCCCCGGCCCCCGCCCGGGTGCACGGCTCCACCCCGGCCGGGACTCCCGTATGGCTCGCCCCGGCGCTCGGCTACGCCAGCCCCACCTGTGCCAGGGCCGCGGTGAACCCGGTGCGCCAGCGCTCCGGGGTGGCGCCGGGGGAGGGGGTGGGCGCTGGGCGGGCGAGGGCGGCGAGGGCGTTGCGGACCACCTCGGCGGGGTGCGCGGAGGCGACGTCGGCGTGGCCGAGTTCCAGCTCGTGTTGGAGGTTGTCGCGGCCGTGGCCCTGGACGACGTCGAGCAGCAGCAGTCGCCGTCCGAGGGCGCGGGCCTCGCTACAGGTGTCGCCGGAGCTGGTGACGACGAGGTCGGCGGCGGCCATCAGGGCGGGGACCCGGTCGGTGTAGCCGAAGGGGTGCAGGCGCGGCTCCCGGCGGGCGGCGGCCCGCAGCCGCCGTTCCAGTTCCCGGTTGCGCCCGGCGACGGCGAGCACGTGCGGACCGGCGGCGGCGAGCGAGGCGGCGGTGCGGGCGAGCGGTCCGAGCCCCCAGGCGCCGGACATCAGCAGGACGCACCGCCCGCCCGCCGGGACGCCCAGTTCGGCACGCGCCTCGGCCCGGCCGGGCGGCCGGTAGAACGGTTCCCGCAGCGGAGCGGGCAGGACGGTGACGGCGGCGTCCGGCCGGTAGCGGCGGACGGCGCAGGCGGCGACCTCGGAGGTGACCAGGAACAGGTCGGTGCCCTCCTGCACCCAGAGCCGGTGCGGTGTCACGTCGGTGCAGAACACGAAGTGCCGGAAGTCCCGTTGCGGCAGCCGGTTGACGGCCGAGGTGGCGGTGGCGAACACGGAGACCACCAGCTGCGGCCGCTGCGCCGCGACCAGTTGGCGCAGGGCCGGGACGAGCCGGCTGCGGGCGGCCGCGTCGGCGAGCAGCGCGAGCCGGGCGCCGGGCCGCAACGCCGAGAAGTGGAAGGCGTCGTACACGCCGGGCAGGTCGAGCAGCCGCCGGAACACGGCCTCCCCGGCGGCGCCGGAGCGCTCCCCGAGCAGGGCCATCGCGTCGACCGTGTGGGTGGTCCAGCCGCGGGCCCGCAGGGTGTCGGCGCAGGCCTGGGCCATCACGTCGTGGCCCTGGCCGAGGGAGCCGGAGACGAGCAGGGCGTGCGGCATCGGGCGGCCCGCTCAGGAGGCGGCGGAGGCGGCTGCGGCGGCCCGGTACCAGTCGGCGTAACTCCGTACGCCGTCCGCGAAGTTGGTGTGCGGAGACCAGCCGAGCAGGCGCTTGGCCTGGGCGCAGGAGATCCGCCGCCCGGTGTAGTCGGCCTTGCGGCCGTCGATGTGCTCGATCGAGACCGGCCCCAGCAGGTCGTCGACGGTGTCGGCGATGTCGCGCACCGAGACGGCGGTGGAGCCCTCCAGGGCGAAGGTCTGGTCCTCGGCGGCGGGGGACAGGGCCCGGACGTGGGCGTCGGCGAGGTCCTCGACGTAGACGAAGTTGCGGCTCTGCCGCCCGTCGCCGGCAATGGTGATCGGCCGCCCGGTGAGCGCGGCCTGGACGAACCGGGCGACGACCAGTTCGTCGCGCATCCGGGGCCCGTACGGGATGCCGTAGCGCAGGATGGTGAAGTGCTGTCCGTACAGCTCGCGGTAGCTGTGCACCAGCATCTCGGCGGCGAGCTTGGTGGCCACGTAGAGGTGGCCGCTGTGTTCCAGCTCGATCGGCACGTGTTCGTCCAACTCCTGTTCCCCGCCGTCGAGTTGATCGTCGGTGAGAGCGGCGCCGTAGACCCAGACGGTGCTCGCCAGCACGGTGCGGCTCAGCCCGCTGCGCCGGGCGGCCTCCAGGACGGCCTCGGTGCCGTCGATGTTGGTCCGCACGGCCCGCACCGGGTCGGCGGAGACCTGTTCGACGTCGGCCATCGCGGCGAGGTGGTACACCACTTCACTGCCGGCCAGCGCGGAGGTGAGGGCCGCGAGGTCGAGGATGTCGAGCCGGGCGTGTTCGGCGTCGGGGTTGAGGTACTTGTCGGTGGTGTCCACCGCGAGGACGTCGTGGCCGGCCGCGAGCAGGTGGTCCACGACGTGTGACCCGATGAATCCACATCCCCCGGTGACGGCTATCCGCACGATCTCTCTCCTTGTCGGGCTCCGTGTCGAGCGCCTTCTCGAACTCCGTGTCGAGCGCCTCGGCGCGCCCGCCTGGTCGGGTCGACCCCGCCCCGGCTATCCGGCGAGTCTCCGGTGCACCGCCGAGACGGCCTCGATGACCTGCTCCGTCTCGTCCCCGGTCATGTCGGAGTGCACCGGCAGGCACACCTGCCGCGCGCAGACGTCCTCGGCGACCGGCAGCGGCCCGCGCCGGTAGGGGGCGAGGACGGGCTGCAGATGCAGCGGCAGGTCGTACACCTCGCCGGACAGCCGCACCCCGTACTCCTCGGCGACCGCCCGCTTGAACGCGGCGCGCTCCACCCCGGGCGGCAGCAGCGCCACGTACTTGTAGTAGTTGCCGCGGCAGCCGGGCGGTTCGAGCACCGGCTCCAGGCCGTCGAGCCCGGCCAGTGCCTCGTCGTAGCGGCGGGCGACGGCCCGGCGGGTCTCGATGAACTCCTTGAGCCGGCGCAGGTGCACGGCGCCGACGGCCGCGCTGAGCTCGCTCATCCGCCAGGCGTGGCCGAGCCGGACGTGGTGGTTGGTGGTGAAGGAGCCCTTGCCCTGGTCGCGGTAGGTGCGGGCCTCGTCGCGCAGCTCGGGCGACTCGGTGAGGACCAGGCCGCCCTCGCCGCTGGTGGTGACCTTGGTCGGGTAGAACGAGAAGGCCCCGGCCAGGCCGAACGTCCCGGCGCTGCGCCCGTCGAGGCTGCTGCCGTGGGCGTGTGCGGCGTCCTCGACCAGCGGGACGCCGTGCCGGTCGCAGAGCGCGCGCAGCTCCTCGACCCGCGGGGTGATCAGTCCGCCGATGTGGACGAGTACGACGGCTGCGGTATCCGGGGTGAGGGCCGCCTCCAGCGTCTCGGGGGAGAGCGCCAGGGTGGCCGGGTCGACGTCGGCGATCACCGGGCGCCCGCCGGCGTGCAGGACGGCGCCGGCGGTCGCGTAGAAGGTGACGGCCGGCACGACGACGTCGCGGCCCCGGACGTCGACCGTGCGCAGGATCACCTCCAGCGCCGCGGTGCCGCTGCTCACCGCGACGGCGTGCGAGGCGCCGTGCTCGGCGGCGAAGGCCTGCTCGAAGCGCTCGGTCCACGGGCCCAGGGTGAGGGCGCCGGTGGTGAGCATCTCCATCACCGCCTCGGCGACGGCCGCGCGGTCGGATTCGTCGAACACGATGCGGGCGGCTGGAACGCCCATGGGCACCTCCGGCGGCGGGCTGGGGTCAGCACCGATCGGGTCAGATGGGTCCGAACCACAGGAAAAGGGTCGGGCCTGGCACATCACGCTACTTCGCCCGCCGGGCCGCGGCCCGTCGTCGCCGCCCGCCCGGGTGACGGCGCCCGGCCCCGTCGCCGCGCTGCCGCTGCCCCCGTCGCCGTCCCGTCGCCGCCGCCGGGAGTGCGCCCGACTGCTCCCGCCACAGCTGATGCGTTTCCGCCGTCCGGGGAGAGTCCGTACTGCGTCCGCAGTACGCAAACGGCCTGCGCAGGGACGACGACGGAGGAGGGGTCGGCGATCAAGGATGGGTCATGCTGCGGGCGGTCCGCGCCGAAAGGCGCCGGGGCGGCCGCGGTGCGCACTCTGACCGAGATCCGAAGGAGTCCACTCTTCCGTGGCCACGTTCCTGTACCGCCTGGGCCGCTGGGCCTTCGTCCGACGCCGGCTGGTGACCCTGCTCTGGGTCGCCGTGCTGGCGGTCTGCGGAGTCCTGGCGGCCAAGGCGCCCGCCGCACCCGACGACGGCTTCGCGATGCCCGGTACGGAGGCGCAGAAGGCCTTCGACCTGATGAACGAGCGCTTCCCCGGCGGCCACGCCGACGGCGCCTCGGCCCGCCTGGTGTTCGTCGCCCCGTCCGGGCAGAAGATCACCGCCGAGCCCAACCAGCAGGCGGTGGAGCGGACGGTCGCCGAGCTCGCCCACGCCGACGAGGTCACCGGCGCGGTCAGCCCGTTCAAGGCCAACACCGTCTCCAAGGACGGCACCACCGCGTACGCGACCGTCAGCTACTCCGTCAAGGCGGGCGAGCTGTCCAAGGGCGCCACCGATGCCCTCGAACAGGCCGCCCAGCACGGGCGGGACGCCGGGCTCAAGGTCGAGGTCGGCGGCAACGCGCTGATGGCCAAGCCCGAGGCCGGCGGCAGCAGCGAGATGATCGGCATGGCGCTGTCCGCGGTCGTCCTGGTGATCACCTTCGGCTCACTCGTGGCCGCGGGCCTGCCGCTGCTCACCGCCGTGATCGGGGTCGGCCTCGGCATGGCCCTGATCACCGGGCTGGGCAGCACGCTCGGCCTGTCCTCCACCACCAGCACGCTCGCGATGATGCTGGGCCTCGCGGTCGGCATCGACTACGCCGTGTTCATCGTCTCCCGCTTCCGGGCCGAGCTCGCCGAGGGCCACACCCCGCAGGAGGCGGCCGGCCGGGCCGTCGGCACCGCCGGCTCCGCCGTGGTGTTCGCCGGACTCACCGTGGTGATCGCCCTGGCCGGGCTCTCGGTGGTCGGCATCCCGATGCTCGCCAAGATGGGCATGGCCGCGGCCGGCACGGTGGTCATCGCCGTCCTGGTCGCGCTCACCCTGGTCCCCGCGCTGCTCGGCTTCATCGGCCGCCGGGTGCTGCCCCGCAAGGCCCGCAAGGGCACCGTCCAGCCGAAGAAGGAGAACGGCGGCTCCCGCTGGGCCAAGTTCGTGCTGCGGCGCCCGCTCGCGGTGCTGCTCGGCGGCGTGATCGGCCTCGGGGTGCTCGCCGCCCCCGCGCTCGACCTGCGGCTCGGCCTGCCCGGGGACGAGTCCAAGCCGACCTCCACCACCCAGCGCCGCGCCTACGACCTGCTGTCCGAGGGCTTCGGCCCCGGCTTCAACGGGCCGCTGACCGTCATGGTGGACGTCAAGGGCACGCCCGATCCGAAGGCCGCCGCGAGCGAGGTCGCCAAGACGGTCTCCGGGCTGCCCGGCGTGGTCTCCGTCACCCCGCCGATGTTCAACAAGGCGGGGGACACCGCCCTGCTGAACGCCGTCCCGTCCACCGGTCCGAGCGCTGCGGAGACCAAGGACCTGGTCCAGGCGATCCGCGGCCACGCCGCCGGCCTCAAGACGAGCACCGGGGCGACGGTCCTGGTCAGCGGCACGACGGCGATGAACATCGACGTCTCGCAGAAGCTCACCGACGCGCTGGTGCCCTACCTCGCGGTGGTCGTCGGCCTCGCCGTCGTCCTGCTGCTGGTGGTGTTCCGCTCGGTGCTCGTCCCGCTGAAGGCGGCGCTCGGCTTCCTGCTCTCGGTGGCCGCCGCGCTCGGCGCGGTCGTCGCGGTCTTCCAGTGGGGCTGGCTGGCCAACCTGATCGGCGTCGAACAGACCGGCCCGGTGATGAGCATGATGCCGATCTTCATGGTCGGCGTGGTCTTCGGCCTCGCCATGGACTACGAGGTGTTCCTGGTCACCCGGATCCGCGAGGGCTTCGTCCACGGCGAGCAGCCCGACGAGGCCATCGTCACCGGCTTCCGGCACAACGCCCGGGTGGTCACCGCCGCCGCGTTCATCATGATCGCCGTCTTCGCGGGCTTCATCGGCATGGGCGAACCGATGATCAAGATGATGGGCCTGGGCCTCGCCGCGGCCGTCGCCTTCGACGCCTTCGTGGTCCGGATGGCCATCGTCCCGGCCGTCCTGGCCCTGCTCGGCCGCCGCGCCTGGTGGCTGCCGCGCTGGCTGGACCGGCTGATACCGGACATCGACGTCGAGGGCAGCAAGCTGCAGACCGCCGCCCCCGAACCGGCCCCGGTCCGGGAGTCCGTCGGCGTCTAGGGCGTGTCTTCAAGCCCCCGTCGACCCCCCTGCGGACCAGCCGGGGCCCGTCCCGATCCACGGGGCGGGCCCCGGCCCGGACAATGGTTCGATCCCTACCGTTACCGTTGCTGTCGGGGTCCGCCACGCACACGGCGGCCCCCGACCCGGCCCACCCCGCCCGGCAGGGCGCGGTTCGGCACGAACTGGCAGAACCCGGCGAGGGTGCCGCCAGGGCACCCCCGACCCGGAGAGCACCACGATGAGCGACACCTGGCAGCGGCTGCGCCGCGACCACCCCCGGCTGCTCGACGCCGTCGGCGGCGCCGTGCTGATCGCGATGACCGGCCTCGGCGTCACCGTCGACCAGACCGGCCACGTCATCTCCTTCAGGCCGCTCAGCGCCACCATCGCGCTGGCCTCCGCCGTCACCGTGTTCGCCCACCGCCGGCACCCGCGGACCGTGGTCGTCATCACGCTGATCTGCACGATGGCCCTCATCCTCACCACCCCCCGCCTCACCCCCGGGCTGGCCACCCCGCTGCTGCTCGCCCTCTACTTCCTCGCCGTCCGCACCGACCGCGCCACCGCCCTGCGCGCCTCGATCGCCTCCGCCGTCCTGCTCACCGGCACCTCGCTGATCGGCGACGGCGGCGGCCCGATCGGCCAACGGCTCGGCGTCCTCGCCTGGGCCCTGCTGCCCGGCGCCCTCGGCGACTCCATCCGCAACCGCCGCGCCCACCTCGCCGCCATCGAGGAACGCGCCGAACGCGCCGAACGCACCCGCGAGGAGGAGGCCCGCCGCCGGGTCGCCGACGAGCGGATCCGGATCGCCCGCGACCTGCACGACGTCGTCGCCCACCACATTGCCCTCGCCAACGCCCAGGCCGGCATCGCCGTCTACCTCATGGACCGCCACCCCACCCAGGCCCGCGAGGTGCTCAGCCACATCACCGACGCCACCGGCTCCGCGCTCCAGGAACTGCGCGCCACCGTCGGCCTGCTGCGCCGCGCCGAGGAGCCCGCCCCGCTCGAACCGGCTCCCGGCCTCGACCGGCTCCCCGAGCTGATCAACGCCTTCGAACGCACCGGCCTGCCGGTGCGGCTCACCGTCGAGGGTGAGGCCCGCGCGCTCTCGCCCGGCGTGGACCTCACCGCCTACCGGATCGTCCAGGAGTCCCTGACCAACGTCGCCAAGCACGCCCAGGGCGCCGGCGCCGAGATCACCCTCGCCTACAGCGGCAGCCGGGTCGCCGTCAGCGTCGCCAACGGCCGCCCGCCGACCAGCGCCCGCCCCCGGCAGGCCCTGCTGCCTCATCCGGCCCCCGGCGAGGGCGGCTTCGGACTGATCGGCATGCGCGAACGGGCCGGCGCGGTCGGCGGCCGCCTCACCGCCGACAGCCGGCCCGACGGCGGCTTCCTGGTCACCGCCGAACTTCCGCTGCGCACCGGCGCCCGGGACGACAGCGCCGGTCGCGGTGGCTGTGCCGGTCGCGGTGACAGCGCCGTACGGGCGGACCGTGCGGGCCGGGAAGACCGTGCCGTTCGAGTAGACCGTGCCGGCCGGGAAGACCGTGCCGTTCGAGTAGACAAGGACCACGCATGACCATCCGGGTACTGCTCGCGGACGACCAGGCGCTGCTGCGCGGTGCGTTCCGGGTGCTGATCGACGCCGAGGACGACATGGAGGTGGTCGGCGAGGCCGCCGACGGCCACCAGGCCGTCGAACTCGCCCGCGCCACCCGCCCCGACATCGTCCTGATGGACATCCGCATGCCCGGCGCCGACGGCCTCGGTGCGACGGCCGCCATCTGCGGCGACGAGGACCTGGCCGGCACCCGGGTGCTGATCCTCACCACCTTCGAGATCGACGAGTACGTGGCCCAGGCACTGCGGGCCGGCGCCGGCGGCTTCCTCGGCAAGGGCGCGGACCCGGCGGAACTGCTCGCGGCCGTCCGCACCGTCGCCGCCGGGGACGCCCTGCTCTCGCCCGCCGCCACCCGGGCCGTCATCGACCAGCTCCTCGCCCAGCCCGATCCGGCGGCCGGCGGCACCTCCGAGCGGCTGTCCGTGCTCACCGCGCGCGAGCGCGAGGTGATGTCGATGGCCGCCACCGGGCTCACCAACGAGGAGATCGCCGAGCGGATGTTCGTCAGCCCGTTCACCGTCCGCACCCACGTCCACCGCGCGATGGCCAAGCTGGACGCCCGGGACCGGGCCCAACTCGTCGCGATCGCCTACCAGTCCGGCCTGGTCCCGCCGGGCCGTCCGGCCTGACCGGCGAAGGCCCGCCCGTCGGCTCATCCGTCGGCCGGTCCGTCGGCCGGTCCGTCGGCCCGTCCCGTCCAACTCGCCTGGTTTGCGCCGGTAGCAGGGCTGAGCGACCGTCAAACTCCGGCCATATGTCGGTGATCTGAATTCCAGCCTGCCCGAAAACGACCTCCGAACTGGTGTATCAGCGAGTAGTCTGCCGATGACTCAGGATGAGGAGGGTGTTCGTGGAAACGAAGGACACGGCAGGCGAGGTGCGGATTCTCCAGCCGTTGCCCGGGCGCACGGCGGACGGATCGCAGGAGTTCGACCTGCGGTTGACGCGTTTGCTCCGCCTGCTCGGGGCTGAGGCCGCGCACGGGGCGGACTTCCCGAGCGCGGCCCGGTGGGAGGTCCACAAGGCGCTTTCCGGGCGTACCGACCTGCCCGAGGAGTACTTCGAGGCACTGCTGGAAGCGGCGATCTACGACCCCAACCCGAGCTTCAACCGGCGCTTCGTCGAGCCGGCCCTGCTCGCTTTCGGCCAGCGCCGGGTCCGGCTGACCCTGCTCGGCTACCTGCACACCGGCACCGACACCGAGCGCGCCGGCGCCGCCCGGGCCTGGTACTGGACGTCCCTGTCGGTCGGGGACGGCCGCAGCACGGCCGCCGCCGACGAAGGCTCGACCGTGCGGGACGCCTGGTACGAGGCCGCCCTGCGGGAGTTCGTCGCCAACGAGGACCTGGACGTGCGGCGCTGCATCCTCCCCGGGCTGCCCCTCGTGCCGCGTGCCTACCCGTCGCGGCTGCACGCCCTGGTGGAGGCCGCGGTGGCCATCGCGAGGGCGCACCCCGACGAGTACATCCGGCACCGCGCCGAGGTCCAGGTCGGTCTCTGACCGCCCCCGGCCCCGCCAGGCCCACCGGCGGGGCCGGGCGACCGCGCTGGGGGGGCGAACTCGGCCGTCACGGCGCCCCCTTGGCGGCCCCGTCGACCGGGTGGGTCAGCCCGTCTTGACGGTGATCTCGCCGATGTTCGTCCCGAGGTCCAGCTTGTACTGGCCGTTCGGGTCGTTCTGGACGCCGATGTGCTTCTCGCCCAGGTCGGTCGAGGCGGTGACGTGGTAGGAGGCGGTCGGCACGGTCACGTTGATCTCGCCGTTGGAGGTCTTCGCCGTGATGTTCTGGGCCTTGCCGGGGGTGAGCTTGATCCCGCCGTTGTCGGTCTTGGCGCTGACCCGGTCACCCTTGAGCGAAGTGCCCTTGATCTCGCCGTTGTCGGTGCGCACGTCGACCGGCCCGGCCACGTCGTCGAGCGTGATGTCGCCGGAGCTGGTGTGCACCGAGACGTCGCCGACCTGGGTGAGCTTGATCCCGCCCGCCGACGTCCCCCCGGTGATCGGCAGCCCCGGCGGCAGCTCGACGGTGTAGTCCACCGAGCAGTTGCGTCCGCAGCCGCCGAGCACCAGCACGCCGCCGTCCACCCGGGTGCTCGCGCCCGGCTTGCCGCTCCGGTACGTGATGTTGCGGTGGACGGCGGCCTGGGTGGCGCCGGCCTTGCCGCGTACGGTCACCTCCCCGGCGTCGCTGTCCAGCCGGATGCCGGTGATCTTGTCCGTGACGGTGGCGTCGTCGGTGAAGTTGGTCCCGATCGGGTTGCAGGCGCTGAGCACCCCGGCGGAGACCCCGGCGACCACGAGAGCCCCCGCGAAACGGTGGTACCTGCCCATGTTCGTCCCCCATGTGTCCTGCGCTGCTTGTTGCGCGATAGCCCCTGATGACCGCCCCCGTCCGGAGCCGTCCCGACGACAGTAACCGCACGTGGTGGCCCCGGTCGGTGGTATTAACCCCCCTAAAGCGACTCCAGCCAGCCCCCCGGCGCCGCTCCCCCCACCCCCACCCGTGTCCACCTGGGCCCACCCGTGCCCACCGGTGCCCCTGCCGTCGCCCGGGGGAGAAATCTGTAGACCGGCCTACATATTTTCCGGGGGCGGCCGCGGAGCCGTTTTCCGCACAGGAAGTCGGACCTGCCGACTTCCTGCGCGGAAGCGAGCCCGGCATCCTCCGGGCGGGAGAGAATCTGTAGACCGGTCGGTATATTTTCCCCCCGGTCGGGCGCCTCCGGCTCGCCGGCCGCACAGGAAGTCGGCGGGTCCGACTTTCTGTGCGCAGGGCGGAATCGTCGGATCAGCGGTTGTTCGGGGAGGGTCCGGGCTAGGGGCGGGGAATCAGTAGACCGGTCGGTATATTCGCCCCGGGGCGCCGTCAGGGCTTGCGACCCACCACGCCGTAGATGCTGACGCGGTCGGCGCCGGGGGCGGGGGCGGTGTCGGGGCGCCAGAGGGGGACGGTGGTGATGCCGGGGTCGAGGAGGTCGAGGCCGTCGAAGAAGGTGCGGACCTCGTCGCGGGTGCGGCCGACGAGGGGGGCGGTGGCCTTGTCGTAGATGCCGGTGACGCGGTCGCGGACCTCGGCGGGGATGAAGTCGGCAGTGCCGTGCGAGAGGACGAGGTGGCTGCCGGAGGGGAGCGCGTCCATCAGCGTGTCGACCGCCTGGTACGGCTTGTCCTCGTCGCGCAGGAAGTGCAGGACGGCGGCCAGGACGAGGCCGACCGGTCGGGAGAGGTCGAGGAGCCCTGCGGCCTCGACGGCGGCGAGTACGGCGGACGGCTCGCGCAGGTCGGCCTGGAGGACGGCGGTCCGCCCCGGGCCCGTGCCGGACATCAGGGCGCGGGCGTGGCTGAGCACGATCGGGTCGTTGTCGACGTAGGCGACCTGCGCCCCGGGGTTGGCGGCCTGGGCGATCTCGTGGGTGTTGCCGGCGGTGGGGATGCCGGTGCCGATGTCGAGGAACTGGTCGATGCCGAGGTCGGCGACGCAGCGCACCGCGCGGGTGAGGAAGCCCCGGTTGGCCCGCGCGGTGGAGCGGAACTCCGGATTGGCGGCGAGCGCCTTCTCGGCGGCGGCCCGGTCGGCGGGGAAGTTGTCCTTCCCGCCGAGGTAGTAGTCGTACATCCGGGCCGGGTGCGGGATGTCGGGCCGCAGGTCGGCCGGGGTTCCGGCCTCGCCGGACTCCCACAGGTCGTCGTGTCCCACGGCCGTTGCCTCCGTCTGTTGATGATCGGATGATCTGCTTGCAACTCCCTCGGCGGACAGCTTAAAGCCCAGGTCACGGCCCTGGTGGCGGTTGGTCGGGTCACCCCCGTATGTCCGTTTTCGTCGCCCATCGCGCGCCCCCGGTCGTCCCGGCGCAGGATGGGAGGTCCCGGCGGCGAACCGTCGCCGGACGACGGAAGCGGAAAGGCCGGGGAACGGGAGGTCCGACGCCGTGGTGATCGCTATGGCAGACATCCGCGAATGGCGCGGCCACGTCGTGGTCGACGAGAAGAGCCACCGCATCGGCTCGCTGGAGTCCGTCTACGTGGAGACGGCCACCGACCAGCCGTTCTTCGCCACCGTCACGGTCGGCCTGGTGACCAAGCGCCGCCTGGTGTTCGTCCCGCTCGACGGGGCGGTGGTCGGGCCGGACTACGTCCGGGTGGCGTTCCCGAAGAACCAGGTCAAGCAGGCGCCGTCGATCGGCACCGACGACGTCCTGCCCGCCGAGGAGGAACCGGCCGTGTTCGCGCACTACGGGCTCCCGTACGAGACCGGCGCCGGTGGCGAGCGCCGCCTCGCCCGCCGCTGAACACCGCCGCTGAACACTGTCGCTGAGCACCGCCGCTGAACCGTCGAACACCCCAGCGCCCCTCGCCCGCATCGCCCCGCCCGGGAATGGATACCCCGCCGGGTACAGTTGTCAGTCGACAGTCGATGCGAAAGGCGGCCCGGACATGCAGGTGGACGAGGAGTCGGTCGGCGCGGTCCTGAACCGGCTGCGCCGTGCCCAGGGCCAGTTGGCCGGGGTGATCGCGATGATCGAGGCGGGCCGTGACTGCAAGGACGTGGTCACCCAGCTCGCGGCGGTCTCGCGCGCCCTGGACCGGGCCGGGTTCAAGATCGTGGCCAGCGGCATGCGCCAGTGCATGGCCGTCTCCGACGAGGACACCCCGCCGATGAGCGAGGCCGAGCTGGAGAAGCTGTTCCTCGCCCTGGCGTAAGTCAGGAAGCCGAGGAGCGCAGAAGCCAAGAGGCGCAGAGGCGCAGCAGCGCAGGAGGGCCGCGACGGATCCCGTCGCGGCCCTCCCGGCGCTTCCGGCCCTCCCAGCGCTTCCGGCGTTTCCGCCGAGGATCCCCGCCGCCCGCCACGGAGTTCCCGAACCGCCCGATGGGCCGTCACGCGCCGTTCACGTCCCGGTCGCTGACTTTCGGATGAATGAGGGCCGCCCACAGTTGTACAGCCAACTGCCGGGCCCTCCCTCCCCAGCCTCCGTGACCAGCCGCGCGCGGACCCGGCGCCGACCCCCGGCGGACCGGGCCCCGGGCGGCGGACAGGACAACCGTGGCCGCAGGCAGCGCCCTGACCCTCACCTCCTCCGCCAACCCCGCCGAAGGCGACCGGCTCACCTTCCACTGGACGACCGACGCCCCCGACGCCAAGAACTGGGTCGGCGTCTACGACGGCGGCCGCCAGCCCGGCAACGGCAGCTCCCTCGTCTGGAAGTACGTCCCGGGCACCTCCGGCGACCTCCAGCTCGACACCTCCGCGCTGACCGGCGGCCCGTACACCGCCTACCTGCTCGCCAAGGACGGCTACGGCGTCCTCGCCCAGACGGCCCCGTTCAGCTTCCGCGCCAAGCCGGCCGTCGTCCGCCCGCACAGCGCCGTGGACGCCCTCACCACCGCGCCCGTCGCCCCCGGCGCGGCGGTCTCCGTCAAGCTCGGCGGCCTCTGGTCCCGCCCGGCCGGCAACCCGGCGGGGAGCGCCGCCTTCCGCAAGGTCAGCGGGCCGTCCTGGCTGAACGTCACCGCCGACGGCACGCTCACCGGCACCGCGCCCGCGGCGGGCAAGAGCCCCGAGGTGGCCGTCGTCGGCGTCAAGGACAGCGCGGGTGCCGTCGACACCGTCACCGTCCTCATCCCCGTGGTCGACCCCGCCGCGCCGCCGCGCCTCAAGGCCGCCAGCTGGAACCTGCACGACGCCGGCGCCGGGTACACCGACGCCCTGGAGAAGCAGCTGCGCGTCGTCCTCACCCAGGGCCTGGACGTGCTCGCCCTCCAGGAGACCGCCGGTGAGCGGGCGAAGACCCTGGCCGACGCGCTCGGCTGGTACGCCTACCAGAGCCCCGGCAGCGTCGGCATCCTGAGCCGCTACCCGCTCGCCGACGTCACCCCGCCGACCGCCGACCTGCCCGCCGCCGGGGCCACCGTGCAGCTCCCCGGTGGCCGGGCCGTCCGGTTCTGGGCCGCGCACCTCGACGAGGCCGGCTACGGCCCGTACGCGCTCCAGGACGGTCGGACGGCCGCCCAGACGGAGGCGGCCGAGACCGCCTCGCTCCGCCTGAAGCAGGCCAAGGCCCTGGCCGCCGCAGTGCGCGCGGACATCGCCCGGCGGACCCCGGTGGTGCTCGCCGGTGCCCTCTCCTCGCCGTCCCACCTGGACTGGACGGCCGCCACCGCCGCCGCGCACGGCGGCGTCGGGGTGCTCAACTGGCCCGTCGGCGTGGCCCTTCAGGGCGCGGGGCTGACCGACACCTTCCGCGAGGAGCACCGCGACCCGGTCAAGTTCCCGGGCGCGACCTGGTCGCCGACCCGCAAGCAGCGCGGCGCCAAGCCCGAGCCGCAGGACCGCATCGACTACGTCCAGTACGCGGGCCCGCTGAAGCTGGTCGAGGCGCACACCCTGGTCGCCGACTGGCCGCAGCCCGAGCCGAACACCGCCGCCAACGAGTGGCCCTCCGACACCGCCGCCGCCGTCGCCACTTTCCAGCTCTGAGAGGCCAGTTCGTGATGTCCGAGCTCTCCCGCCGCACCTTCGTCGGCGCCACCGCGGCCGTCGGCGCCACCGCCCTGACCGGATTGGGCGCCGCCCCCGCCGAGGCCGCCCCCGCCGCCGCCCCTGCCGCCTCCGAGCGGCTGACGGGCACCATCAAGGACGTCAAGCACGTCGTCGTGCTGATGCAGGAGAACCGCAGCTTCGACCACTACTTCGGCACGCTCAGCGGCGTCCGCGGCTTCGGCGACAAGCAGGCGCTCCAATTCCCGGACGGCGCCGACGTGTTCCGCCAGCCGGACAGCCGCCGCAGCGACGGCGGAGCCATGCTGCCGTACCGGATGGACACCTCGAAGTACAACGCGCAGAACGCCGGCGGCCTGCCCCACGACTGGGCGACCGGCCACCAGGCGATCAACAACGGCGCGATGAACAAGTGGATCGCCGCCAAGGGCGAGCGCACCATGGGCTACTTCACCCGGGACGACATCCCCTACCAGTACGCCCTGGCCGACGCGTTCACCCTCTGCGACGCCTACTTCACCTCCCTCGCCGGCCCGACCGACCCCAACCGGCTCTACCTCTGGACGGGCACCTCCGGCCCCGGCCGCGACGGCACCACCGGGCCCTGGATCGACAACACCCCGGTCACCGACAACCCCGTCGCCGACTGGACCACCTACGCCGAGCGCCTGGAGCAGGCCGGCGTCAGCTGGCGGGTCTACCACAACCCCAGCAAGGACGACCGCACCGGCGACTACGACGACAACGCCCTCTCCTACTTCAAGCAGTTCCACAACTTCCCGCCCACCGACCCGCGTTACATCAACGCGATGACCAAGTTCGACCCGGCCGCCTTCGACCGCCACTGCAAGGACGGCACCCTGCCGACCATCTCCTGGCTGGTCGCCCCCTACCTCTTCTCCGAGCACCCGGAGGCCGGCCCGGCGTACGGGGCGCACTGGGTCAACCAGGCCCTCCAGTCGCTGATGTCCAACCCGGCGGTGTGGGAGCACACCGTCTTCCTGGTCATGTACGACGAGAACGACGGCTACTTCGACCACATGGTCCCGCCCACCCCCGAGCCCGGCACTCCCGAGGAGTTCACCCAGGGCCGCGCCATCGGCCTCGGCAACCGCGTCCCGCTGTGGGTCGTCTCGCCCTGGTCGCGCGGCGGTTGGGTCAACTCCCAGGTCTTCGACCACACTTCCGTGCTGCGCTTCATGGAGCTGGTCACGGGCGTCGCCGAGCCGAACATCTCGGCCTGGCGCCGGTCCGTCTGCGGCGACCTCACCAGCTGCTTCGACTTCGCCGCGCCGAACCCGTCCGTCCCGTCGCTGCCCGACACCACCGCCCTGATGGCCAGGGCCGACGCGGGCACCAAGCTGCCCGGCGTCGCCCTCCCGGCGGTCGGAGCCCAGTCGATGCCCGTCCAGGAGCGCGGCGAGCGCCCGCACCGCCCGCTGCCCTACCAGCCGTGGGCCGACGTGGAGGTGGACCGCAAGACCGGCAAGGTCACCTGCACGATGAGCAACGACGGTTCGGTGGCCTTCCCGTACACCGTCTACCCGAACATCGCGCTGCCCTTCGCGGGCACCCCGTACACCGTCGCCCCCGGCGCCACCGCCCGGTACGTCTGGGACGCCGCCACCACCAACGGCCGCTACGACTTCACCGTCCACGGCCCGGACGGCTTCGTCCGCCGCTTCGCCGGCACCGTGGTCCGGGACGGGCAGGACGGCCAGAACGACATCGGCGTGCCGATCGTCACCGCCGACCTGCACGGCAGCGTGCGGCTCACCTTGCAGGTGGCCAACGACGGCATGACCGACGTCTCCTTCACCGCCGCCCCCAACGACTTCGCCGGCACCGCGCAGACCGTCCGGGTCAAGCCCGGGCAGCAGGTGAACCTGTCCTGGCCGCTGGACAAGCAGGGGCGCTACGACGTCGTCGTCACCGCCCACACCGGCCTGCGCTTCGTGCAGCGCTACGCGGGCTGGGTGCACTGACCCGGTAGCGGGCGGGCCGCGGGCCGGGGGCGCCGAACCGGTGACCCCCGGCCGTGGCTCGGCCGTCCGGGCGGGGCCCGGGGCTACCGTCGGGCGCATGCAGAAGATCACCACCTTCCTCTGGTTCGACGGCCAGGCCGAAGCGGCCGCCACCTTCTACACCTCGCTCTTCCCCAACTCCCGCATCACGCAGGTCACCCGCTACCCCGAGACCGGCCCCGGCGGAGCCGGCTCGGTCATGACCGTCGCCTTCGAACTCGCCGGGCGGGAGTACGCGGCCCTCAACGGCGGCCCCGAGTTCCACTTCACCGAGGCCATGTCGCTGCAGGTGGAATGCGAGGATCAGCAGGAGGTCGACGAGCTCTGGGCCGAGCTCACCGCCGACGGCGGCCAGGCGGGCCCGTGCGGCTGGCTCAAGGACCGCTTCGGCCTCTCCTGGCAGATCACCCCGCGCGTCCTGCTCGACCTGATCGCCGACGAGGACCGGGCCAAGGCCGGCCGGGTGATGGCGACGATGATGCGGATGCAGAAGATCGAGGTCCAGCCGCTGCTCGACGCGGCCAGGGGCTGACGCGATGGCCGCGCCCGCCTTCCGCAGCACCCTCTACCTGCGCGCCACCCCCGAGCGGGTCTGGCACGCCCTCACCAACGCCGACGAGTCCGGCCTCTACTGGGGCCACCGCAACGTCTCCACCTGGCTGCCCGGCGCGCCCTGGGAGCACCAGCGGGCCGACGGCTCCGGGACGGCCGACGTGATCGGCGTCGTCGAGGCCGTCGACCGCCCGCACCGGCTGGTCACCACCTGGGCGGGGCCCGGGGAACGACGCCCGGGCGGTCCCTCCCGGGTCACCTTCGAGCTCCGGGGCTGGCACGACCTCACCCGGCTCACCGTCACCCACGACCAGCTGGCCGACGAGGCCGAGCGGGCGGACGTCGAGCAGGGCTGGTCGGCGGTGCTGTCCAACCTGAAGACCTACCTGGAGACCGGCCACCCGCTCCCGCAGGAACCCTGGTCGATGCCCTGAGCCCCCTGAGCCCCCTGAGCCCCCCGACCCCCCGGAGTCCGACGCAGGGTCAGCGCCCGGCCCGCACCGCCGGGCGCGCCCGCTCGCCCCGGACGAACCGGCGCAGCCCGGCGAACCGCGAGAACCGCTCCCGGCTCGCCACCGAGGCCCGGTCCAGCTCCTCCATCAGCCGTCGGCTGCGGTGCTCCAGGTCCAGTTCGTCCAGGATCCGGTCCACCTCGGCCAGTATCGAACCGTGCAACTGCCACGCCTCCGGGTGCTCCCGCACCTTCTGCAGCAGCACCTGGGCGACGTTCTCCCGGCAGGTCCAGGCCGCGGCCAGCTCGGCGGTCAGCCGCCGCTCCGCCTCCTCGGCGCTGCGGCTCACCTGGGTGGTGACCAGCACCGCGAAGCTGACCATGGCCCCGCCGACGTGCGCCAGCAGTTCCTCCAGGCCCACCGCGACGTCCGGCGGGAACAGCCGCTCGCCGGGCGCGCGCCGCTTGGCCAGGTCGGTCAGCGAACGGGCCAGCACCCGGATCACCACCACGCAGATCTCCAGGGTGTCCAGCCCGGTGCGCAGCACCAGCCGGGACAGCAGCCCGTCGTTGATCCGCGGATTGAGCCGCAGGCTGTCCTCCGCCTGGCGCAGTGCCACGTCCACGTCGGCGATGGCGTGGTCGAGCCGGCGGGCCTCGTGCAGCTGCTCGGCGGCCCGGGCGACCGGGGTCGGACGGCCCAGCTGTTCGGCGATGTCCAGCAGCAGCTGCCGGGCCCGCCGGGCGAGGTCCTCGATCGACTCCCCGGCGGTGTCCACCCAGACCGGCGGGGCGAACAGCAGGTTGAACAGCAGGCCGACGGCGGCGCCGATCAGCGTCTCCAGCACCCGGTCCCAGGCCTGCGAGGCGAGCCCGCTGACGCCGAGGATCAGCATGGCGCTGATCGCGACCTCCTGGACGAACTCCTCGACCCGGACGAACCGGCCGACGACCAGCGAGGCCAGGATGATCAGCCCGAGGCTCCACCAGGAGAGCCCCACCACGGCGCTGAAACCGGTCGCGATCAGCACGCCGACCACCACCGAGTTGACCCGGCGGATGCTGGTCTTGAGCGTCGAGTAGACGGTGACCTGCACCACCAGCAGCGCGGTGAGCGGGGCGGTCAGCGGGGCCGGCTCGTTGCTGAGCCGGGTGGCCACCGCGAAGGCGAGGGTGGCGGCCACGGTGGCCCGTACGGTCTGGACGACGAAGGGTTCTCGGGCACCGCGGCGGATCAGGGCCGTGAGGGACTCCGGGAGAAGGGCCATGTCGCCCTTCTTTCCCTGTGGCAGCCCTTCACACCGCCGAGCCGCCCGACCGGCACCCGTATGCCCGGGCCCGGGTCACGGGACAGAACATCCGGCGGGCCACGGCCTACCGCGGGTCCTGGCGGTTCAGCCGCAGCTTCCAGGGCGCCAGCGCCGACTCGACCTGCACCCCGATGCTCATCTTCGACGCGCCCTCGATCCGCTCCTCGAAGCGGATCGGCACCTCGCGGATCGTCAGGCCGCGCTGGACGACCCGGTAGTTCATCTCGACCTGGAACGAGTACCCGCTGCTCTGCACGGTCGGCAGGTCGATCGCCCGCAGGGTGCTCGCCCGCCAGGCCTTGAAACCGGCGGTGGCGTCCCGGACGCCCAGGCCGAGGATGGTGTTGACGTAGAGGTTGGCCCACGCGGACAGGGCCTTGCGGTGCCAGGGCCACTCCGCGGCAGTCGAACCGCCGGGCACGTAGCGGGAGCCGAGCACCACGGCGGTGTCGTCGGCCAGCAGGGCCTGGACCATCGCGGGTATCGCCGAGGCCGGGTGCGAGAGGTCGGCGTCCATCTGGACCACGACGTCGGCGTCCTCGTCCAGGGCCCGGGCCATGCCGGCCAGGTAGGCGCGGCCGAGGCCGTCCTTCTCGGTGCGGTGCAGCACGCCCACGGTGCCGCCGGACTCCGCGGCGAGCTTGTCGGCGATCTCGCCGGTGCCGTCCGGCGAGTTGTCGTCGACCACCAGCAGGTGCAGGCCCGGTACCGGGAGGTCCGCGAGAAGACCCGCGAGGACCGGAAGGTTCTCCCGCTCGTTGTACGTGGGGACGACGACAACGACCTTCGGGGAGGCCTCGACCATGTTCTGTTTCCCTCGTGCCCTTTCCGGCCGGCACCCGTGCCACGCCGGACGGTTGTCCTTGACGACCTGCGGTGGATGAGACCGTGCGAGTGTATCGGTGCGGCGGACGGTTCCTCGCCCCGGGTGACGGGCTGGGCACGGCCGGCCACGGCCCGGAAATCCGTTCGACCGCGATGCGTGCCCGGGGCGCCGCGTCACCGCCCCGATCCGTCGTTCCGGGAAATTTCTTCGACGGCCCCTCGCAGACGGCCCCTCGCAGACGGTCCCTCGCAGCTCCCGGCGGGCTACGCCCCGCCGTAGACGGTCGCGAGGTTGTCCCGGGCCGGGTGGGTCAGGCCGGCCGGGCCGGCGGCGAAGGTGCGCAGGACGTTCTCGGTGACCCGGCGGACCAGGTCCCCGGCCCGGGCGTCGATCCCGTGGTCGGCGCTGCCGCCCCCGGGCCCGTGCGCGTCCAGGGCCTCCACCCAGCGCATCGTCCCGGAGGCGAACACCCCGGCGCCGCCCGGCACGGTGTAGTACGCGGTGTCGGAGTGCGAGCGGCGGCCCTCGCAGACCACGGGGGAGTGCGCGATCACCTCGATCGGACGCGGGGTGGGGAAGGCGGTGTCCACCCGGTCGTACTCGACGCCGACCAGGTGCGGGAAGGACGCCCCGGTGGCGACGCCGGTGCCCTCGAACGCCCAGTGCTCCGGCGAGCCGACCACGTACGGGGCGTCCACCGGGTAGCCGTCGTAGATCACGCCGAGCATCGAGCTCTCCGGGTCGGCGCCCGGGCCGACCCGGAAGTCGGTGGTCGCCGGGGCGCCGGCCTGGTGGCCCGGGTCCTGCGCCCACGCGTCCTTGTAGCAGACCACCGTCCGGTCCGGGCCCAGCTCCGAGGGCTCGAAGCGGACCCGGCGGAAGCAGCAATTGGCGCCCAGGACCGCCAGGTTGGTGCCGGCGTCCCGGGCCGCGACCACCTGGGCGCGCTGCTCGGGGGACCAGTACTCGTCGTGGCCGAGCGAGAGGACGGCGCTCGCGCCGTGCAGCAGCCCGGGCTCGCGGGCCACGTCGATCCCGGTGGTGTAGGCGAGCGGCAGCCCGAGCCGCTCGGCGAGCGCGACCAGTGGCGCCTCGTACACCAGGAACAGCCCGGCGCCGTGGTCGTAGTCGTAGGGCCGGTCGAAGACCACCCGCAGCGAGCGGGTGGCCAGACCGCCGGTGGGGCCGTTGTAGAGGCTGTACCCGCCCCACCCGTTGTACGCCTGCCAGGTGGCGGGGGCGCTCATCACCACCGTCCGCCCGGCGGTGGCGGCGGAGCGGACGGTGAGCGGGACGTAGCGCTGGCCGGAGCCGTCCTCGGCGTCCAGGCGCAGCAGGTAGGCGCCCTCGGGCCAGCCGGTGGTGTCCACGGCGAGGGTGCGCTGCCAGCCGGTCAGCACGGTCCTGGTCGCGGGGTCCACGTGCGGGGCGGGCTGCCGGCCGCCCGGGACGTGCTCGCGGCGCCAGACCAGGCGGGCGCGGGCGCCGTCGTACCAGCCGGTGCGGTAGGCGGAGACGGTGAAGGCGGCGGCCGGGGTGGAGACGTGCAGGCCGAACTGCTCACCGGGCAGCACGCTGACCCGGTCGGCGAAGCCCTCGATGGCGTCGGCGGGGCCGGGGTCGGTGATCTCCCAGTCGGGCGCGCCGGGCAGGGACTGCTCCGGCGGGACGACCACGTGCTGGGCGGCGGTCGGGGCGGGGTCGTCGGCGGAGGGGCGCGGGGCAGGGCCGTCGGACGAGGAGTGCGGGGCGGGGTCCGGGTGGCGGGTGCCGCAGGAGGCGGTGGCCGCCGCCAGCAGGCCCAGGCCCAGAATCCCCCGCCGACTCGGTTCCGCCACCGCTGCCTCCCTGGTGTCCGTCCTCGGCAAACCTGCACACATCGGTCGATCGCGCGGACATCCTCGCCTGTTCCGGGTGGCGGGTGCGGCCCGCCGCGCCGGGACGACCAGCACGGCGGGGCGCCGCCCGCCACCGCTGAGGGCCGTCCGGGGCACCGCTGGCGTGTCCGGACGCGCTGCTCCCCGGCGGCACCGATCCGGTCCCCTAGCCTGACCAGGCCCGCCGTCCGGCGGCCTTTGGGGGGCCGGAGCCGAGCGCGGCCGGCCGACTCGTGGACAGGGGTGCACGTGGTGTCGTCGGGTTCGGCCGATCCGGGGGTGGCACCCGCGACCCGCGGCGCGAGGTTCCGGGCGTGGATGCTGGAAGGCCTGTCGGACATGGCCAAGCAGCACCCCGGCCCGCACGCCGAGGCGCCGCACGTCAAGGGCCAGCGCTGGTGGCGGGTGATGTGCCTGACCGGCCTGGACTACTTCTCCACGCTCGGCTACCAGCCCGGCATCGCCGCCCTCGCCGCCGGCCTGCTCTCGCCGCTGGCGACCATCGTGCTGGTGATCGTCACCCTGCTCGGCGCCCTGCCCGTCTACCGGCGGGTCGCCCAGGAGAGCCCGCACGGCCAGGGCTCGATCGCGATGCTGGAGCGGCTGCTGTCGTTCTGGCAGGGCAAGCTCTTCGTGCTCACGCTGCTCGGCTTCGCGGCCACCGACTTCATGATCACCATCACCCTGTCGGCCGCCGACGCGACCGCGCACCTGGTGGAGAACCCGCATCTGCACAGCGTGCTGACCGGCAAGCAGGTGACGATCACCCTCATCATGGTGGCCCTGCTCGGCGGGGTCTTCCTCAAGGGCTTCAGCGAGGCGATCGGCATCGCCGTCGTCCTGGTCGCGGTCTACCTCGCGCTGAACGTCGTGGTGGTGACCAACGGACTCTGGCACGTGCTGAAGGCCCCGCACGTCGTCGGCGACTGGACCGACGCGCTCACCGCCGAGCACGGCAACGTGATCGCGATGATCGGCGTCGCACTGATCGTCTTCCCGAAGCTCGCGCTCGGCCTGTCCGGCTTCGAGACCGGCGTCGCCGTGATGCCGCACATCGAGGGCGACCCGGACGACACCGAGGAGAAGCCCACCGGCCGGATCCGCGGCGCCCGCAAGCTGCTCACCACCGCGGCCGCGATCATGAGCTGCTTCCTGATCACCACCAGCCTCATCACCACCCTGCTGATCCCCGCGGACGCCTTCAAGGCCGGCGGCCAGGCCAACGGACGGGCACTCGCCTACCTCGCCCACCAGAACCTCGGCAACACCTTCGGCAGCGTCTACGACCTGTCCACGATCGCCATCCTCTGGTTCGCCGGCGCCTCCGCGATGGCCGGACTGCTCAACCTGATGCCGCGCTACCTGCCCCGCTACGGCATGGCCCCGCACTGGGCCCGCGCGGTGCGCCCCACCGTGATCGTCCTCACCCTGATCGCCTTCCTGGTCACCTGGCTGTTCGACGCCAACGTGGACGCCCAGGGCGGCGCGTACGCGACCGGCGTGCTGGTGCTGATCAGCTCGGCCGCCATCGCCGTCACCATCGCCGCCCACAAGTCCGGGCAGCGCCGCAGGACGGTCGGCTTCGCCGTGATCGCCGGGGTCTTCCTCTACACCACGGCCGTGAACATCGCCGAGCGGCCGGACGGCGTCAAGATCGGCGGCTGCTTCATCGCCGGCATCATGCTGGTCTCCTTCCTCTCCCGGCTCAAGCGGGCCTTCGAACTGCGCGTCACCGACGTGGTGCTCGATGTCGTCGCGGAACGCTTCGTCCGGGACTACATGCACCGCCCGCTACGGCTGATCGCCAACGAGCCGAACAGCCGGGACCTCGCCGAGTACCGCGACAAGATCCGCCAGATCCGCGCCGACAACGACATCCCGGTCGAGGACGACCTGGTGTTCGTCGAGGTCACGGTGCTCGACCCGTCCGACTTCGAGGCCGAGCTGACCGTGCGCGGCGAGGTGCTGCACGACCGCTACCGGGTGCTGACGCTGCAGAGCTCCAGCGTGCCGAACGCGCTGGCCGCCCTGCTGCTGCGGGTCCGGGACCTCACCGGGCAGCAGCCGCACATCTACTTCGAGTGGACCGAGGGCAACCCCTTCGCCCAGTTCCTGCGGTTCTTCCTGTTCGGGCAGGGCGAGATCGCCCCCGTCACCCGCGAAGTCCTGCGCGAGGCCGAACCGGACCGCAGCCGCCGCCCGGCCGTCCACGTCGGCTGACGGCACCTCCCCGCCGAACGGGTCGGCCGTCTGCGCCTCCTGCTCAGTGGCAGTCCAGGTCAGTGGCAGTCCGGGTCGTCCGGGTCAGCGGCTCGGGTGGGACTTGCTCCAGGCCGGGGCGACGAAGGCCACCAGGGCGACGGCGAAGCCGAGTTGGAGAAGGTGCCGGATCCAGTCGATGCCCGAGGTGTGGCGGACGCCGATCCATCCGGAGACGGCGTTGCCGAGCCAGGCCCCGGCGGCGCCGAGCAGCATCGTCAGCCACCAGGGGATCGACTGCGGCCCGCGCAGGATCAGCTTGGCCAGTACGCCCAGCACGAAGCCGATGAGCAGAATCCACAGGAGCTGGAACATCGCAGTCCACCTTCCGGGCGCCGCCGGACTGACACCGGTGCGCCGAATCGCCGAGACGCGGTTCGTCCCATGATCGCCCGGATCGGCCGAACGGGCACGTCGGGAGCTTCTACGGCTCCGGCCGCACCTGTTCGGTCCTGAGCTTCACCGAGGACTCCTGGCGGCCAGCCCTCAGCGTTCCAGTGCCGCCTCGACGGCCTCGCGGACGTCCGGGTGCGGGTCGTTCGCGAGGCCGTCGAGCAGGGCGGCGACACCCGGGGTGGACCAGCCGGCGACGGCCCACACCAGTTCCTCGCGCACGGCCGGGTCCGGGTGGGCGGCCAGCCGGGCGAGGCGGTCCAGTGGGCCGCGGCGGCGGCGCCCGAAGCTCTGCAGGGCGGCGAGCAGTTCGGCGGGGTCGCCCGGCTCGCCGGCGGCCTCGATCCGGGCGAGCAGGACGGGCACGGGTGGCGGCGGGGCGTCCAGCGGGTGCTGGTGGCGCTCGCGCAGTCGACGGCTGCCGTACCCGCCGACGGGCTGGCAGCCCATGCAGGGGCAGGGCCGGGTGCCGTGGGCGTTCGGCTGGTAGCGCCAGCCGGAGACCTGCGGCACGCCGCGGATCCGGTGGACCTCGCGGGCGCCCACCGCGCGCGGCACGAACACCTCCCAGCCGCGCGGGTCCGCCAGTTCGGCGATCCGCCGCACCGCCTCGGCGGCGGGCACCCACTGTTGGGCGTCCCTCGCGCGGTCCCGGTAGTGCCCGGCCAGCACCTGCTGTGCGTCGTCCAGCCGGAGGTGCACCGCGACCAGCGAGCCCCCGGTGCCGAACCGGGCCAGTTCGCGCAGCCACTGGTGGGTCAGCGGGTACGAGGGCAGTACCGGGAAGCAGTACAGCCCGCGCACCCCGCCCTGCCCCCGGCTGTCGGCCCGGATCCCGGCGCGGCGGATCCGCGGCGCGTTCGCCGCGGTGGTCAGGTGCACGAACATCGCCATGGCCCGGGATGCTAGCGGCTGGCCGAACGCGGGCCCATCGGATTTCCTCGGGAGACGGGGCGGGGCGGGGCGGGAGGCAGGGCAGGAGGCGGGGCGGGAGGCGTCAGGCGGTGCCCGTGCGGCGGGTGATCAGGGCGGCGAGGCCGTCCAGGATGCGGTCCAGGCCGAAGTCCAGGGCCTGGTCGCGCCCGTCCTCGCCGGTCATGGCGGCGGCCAGGGCGGGGTAGCGGTCGGCGTGCTGGTGCACCAGCGTGCCGAGGGCGGTGAGGAGTTCGGCTTCGGGGGAGCCGTCGGGCCCGGCGGCGCGGGACTGCTGGGCGATGCTGCGGACGTGTCCGGCGAGCAGGACGGCGGCGTCCATCCGCTCGGGGCCGGTCAGTCCGTGGCCGTCGAGGGCGGTCACCACCCGTTCCAGCCAGGTGAGTTCCTTCGGGCCCATCACCCGGGGGCCGACGGTGGCGTCGAGCAGCCATGGGTGGCGGCCGAACGACTCGGTCAAGTGGTGTGCCCAGGCGGTGAGTTGGCCCCGCCAGTCGTGGGCGTGCCGGTCCTGCGGGGGCTCGCCGACGGCGGCCTCGACCATCAGGGCGACGAGTTCGGCCTTGCCGGGCACGTAGCGGTAGAGCGACATCTTGGTGAAGTCGAGCAGCCCGGCGACCTTCTGCATCGAGACCGCGCCCAGGCCTTCGGCGTCCGCGATCTCGACGCCCGCCGCCGCGATCCGCTCCAGGCTGAGGGCCGGTTTCGGCCCGCGGGTGGGCTTGGCCGGGGGGCCCCAGAGCAGCCGCACCATGTCGTTCGCCGCCTCGCTCACATTCCGCTCCCGTTCTGGGGGTTGCTCGTCCGACCTAACTGCGTCTACCGTACACAGCAGCAAACAGTATCCACTGGACACAGTTTTTCGATCCTCTCGGACGGAGTGGTTTCCCATGAGCACCAAGGTCCTGATCTCGGGCGCGAGCATCGCCGGCCCCGCCCTGGCCCACTGGCTCGGCCGGTACGGCTTCGAGGTCACCGTCGTCGAACTCGCCCCGGCGCTGCGCGGCGGCGGCCAGAACGTCGACTTCCGCGGCCGCACCCACCTGACGGTGCTGGAGCGGATGGGCGTCCTCGACGAACTGCGCGCGCTCGACACCGGCGGCAGCCCGATGACCTTCCTCGGCGCCGACGGCCGCCGACTCCTGCACCTGCCCGCCGAGTTCGCGGGCGGCGAGCTGGAGATCCCGCGCGGTGAACTCGCCCAGCTGCTGTACCGGCACAGCCGCGCCCGCGCCGAGTACGTCTTCGGCGACTCCATCACCGCCCTGGAGGAGACCCCGAGCGGTGTGCGGGCCGCCTTCCGGCACGGCGCGCCGCGCGAGTTCGACCTGGTGATCGGCGCCGACGGGCTGCACTCCAACGTCCGCCGGCTCGCCTTCGGCCCCGAGCAGCGCTACGTCCGCCACCTCGGCTACTACGCGGCCACCTGGCAGTTCCCCAACGACCTCGGCCTGCCGCCCGGTTCGGTCGGCCTCAACGTCCCCGGCCGGCTCGCCTCGATCGGCGCCGACCACCGCGACCCGGCCCGCGCGGGCGCCTTCTGCCTCTTCGCCTCGCCCGAACTGCGCTACGACCGCCACGACCCGGAGCAGCAGAAGGCCCTGGTGCGGGATGCCTTCTCGGGCCTCGGCTGGGAGGTGCCGCGCCTGCTGGAGAGCCTGCGGCACGCCCCCGAGCTCTACTTCGACTCGATCAGCCGCGCCGACGTCCCCACCTGGTCCAGCGGCCGGATCGCCCTGCTCGGCGACGCGGCCTGCGGCGCCACCATCGGCGGCATGGGCACCGGCACCGCCGTGGTGGCCGCGTACGTCCTGGCCGGCGAACTGGCCCGCGCCCGCGGCGACCACCGCACCGCGTTCGCCCGGTACGAGCAACTGCTGCGCGGCTACGCCCAGGGCTGCCAGAAGGGCGGGGACCGCACCGGCCCGTTCCTGGCGCCGCGCACCGCCACCGGCCTGCGCGTGCGCAACGGGCTGCTGAACCGGCGCTGGGTGCTGAACCGGATGCTGGAGCTCGGGAAGCAGGTCTCCAGCGTCGAGCTGCCGGACTACGAGCTGCCGAAGGGCGGGCTGCCGGACTACGAGCCGCTGGAGAGCGAGCTGTCGGAGAGCGAGCTGCCGAAGTGCGCGCGCGAGTCGGCCGGTCGGTTCAGTGCGGCGGGCTGATCCGGGCGCCGCCGTCCAGGGCCGCCTCCACCTGGACGGCCGCCCGGGCCGGGCGTTCGACGGCCAGCGTGTGGTCCGGGGCGGGCCGGTCGGCGGACCAGTCCGGGCCCTTGACGGCGAGCCGGGTGACCCGCCGGCTGCCCGCCGCGAGCAGGAACTCCGCCCCCTGCGGGGAGCGCCACCAGGCCCAGCCGACGACGTCCTGCTCGAACCGGCTGCACGCCCGCCCCGGGCCGCCGCCGGTGCGCTGCGGGCCGCGGGCGGTCGGCAGCAGGACGGCGGTGGCGGCGCTGCCCTCGCCGGTCCATCGGTCGGCGCGCAGGCAGACCCAGGACGCCGAGCCCGCGTTCTGCGGCAGCGGCTGCACCGCGAAGGCCCACAGGTTGAGCTGTTTGACGCCCGGCGTGCCGTCCGGGACGGCGCAGCCCGCGCGGGCCCAGGCCAGCAGCGCGTCCTGGCCGGTGGCCTCGCGCGGCTCGCGGGCCGGCTGGGTGCGGTCCGGTGGCGGGGAGTAGGTGAGGTGCGCGGGGACGAGTCCGCCGAGGTCGGTCAGCAGGAAGGCGTGCTTCTCGGCGATGGCGGGGGAGGAGTGCAGCTGGAGCACCGTGGCGCCGTGGCAGTCCGCGAGCCCACCGCCCGGGACCGTCGCCGTGACCCCGTCAGGGTGGTCCAACGGCCGTGCGGGGGAGTCGGGTTGGTCGATCCGGCGGGTCTCGGCGGCGTCCACCCAAGGGGCCAGCAGATAGCGCACGGCGGTGCCCTGGCGGCGCAGCACCACCGCGCCCGCCGTGGTCACGTCCGAGTCGTCGGCCCGGGCGAGGTCCAGGCCGCCGTCGCGCCCGTCGGTGTAGCGGGCGAGCCGCCGGCCGTCGAACAGCACCACCACGGCGGCGCCGTCGACCGTCCCGGCGAACAGCAGGGCGGGCGGGGCGACGGGCGGCGTGGCGTCCACACCCGGCTCGGCGCGGGTCTGCGGGCCCGGCCGCTCCCAGGCGGCCAGGGCGCGGCCGAGCAGCGCGCCGTCGTCGCGGCGGTCGCCGCGGGCGGGCCAGGCGGTGAAGTCGACCCGCGCGGTGTGCTGCCACCGGTCCGGCTCGACCCGGGTCAGGCGGGCCGGGTCGGCCGCGGTGCCGGACGGGGCGGGCGCGGGGCGGCCCACGGGCGCGGCCGGCCCGGAGTCGGCGACCACGGCCGCCGTCGTGCTGAGTCCGAGCAGGCCGACCAGCAGCACGGCGCTCCACGTCCGGCGGCGGCGCAGCAGGTCGGTGGGCTGGACCCGCACCGCGCACGGGTCGAAGGCGGGCGGCTCCGGGTCCGCCCCGCCGGTTACACCGGCCGCCGCCGCGACGGCCTCCTCGGGGCGCTCGACCCCGGCCTGTCGCAGCACCCCGGCCGCCTGCTCCGGCGTCAGCCCCTCCACCGCGCGCAGGGCGAAGGCCGCCCGGGCGGGGGCGTCGAGCGCCGCGAGCGCGTGGTCCAGCGCCGCGTCCTCCTCGCCGCCGTGCGGGGTGAACAGCCGCAGTCCCCAGATCCGGGGAGCGGGCAGCCGCCGCGCGGGGTGCGTCCGCAGCGCTGCGCGCAGCACCCGCAGGCGCAGTGCGGCGTACACCGGGTCCTCGTCCGCCGCCGGCGGACCGGCCGGGCGGGTCCAGCGGGAGGGAAGGGCGCGCTGGACGGTCGCGTGCGCGGCCAGCACCCGGCTGTGCCGGTCCCGGTCGGCGGGCAGCGCGAGGTACGCCAGCCGGGCCAGCCTGCGGTAGTGGCGCACCAGCGCGGCCTCGGCCTGGGCCACCGGGCGCGCCGCGGCGCCCTGCGCCGGCGATGCCGCGCCCATCGTCCGTCCTGCCAACGGGCCCTCCCCGGATGCCGTGCGTGCTGTCGTGGTGGACGGTCCAACGAGTCGATCATGTGATGGTTGCGCCGTCCGGGTCGCCCGGTCGCCGGGTCGGTGCGTTGCCGGGTCGGTGGGTCGGTGGTTTCGGCGAGGCGCCGGGTCGACGCCCCGCCGGTTCGGGGGTGTCGGTTCGGCACGGTGTCGGATCCGCGTTCGGCGGGCGGGCCCAAGGTCCCGCCCGTTCAGCCCCTTGGCCCCTGGCGGCCCGTGCCGCCGGGCGCGATGCTGCCGGTACCGGCCGGGACGATCCGTGCCCGGCCGCAAGAGTGTCGTGGACGAGGTGAACCGGCGTGCGGCATGCCACCGTCGAATCAGTGATGACCAGCCCTGTGGTCCGGGTCGCGCCCGAGACCGGTTTCCGGGAGATCGTCGCGCTGCTGACCGAGTACGACATCACCGGGGTGCCGGTGGTGGACGCGCAGGGGCGGCCGCTCGGGATCGTCTCCGAGGCCGACCTGCTGCGCACGCTGGCCGCGCAGGAGGATCCGGGCGCGCTGCTGCCCGCCCCCGAGGCGGCGCCGGCCGGCCCGGGCGGTGCCGTGACCGCGGCCGACCTGATGACCGGGCAGCCGGTCTGCACGACGCCCGGAACCAGCGTGGTCGCGGCGGCCCGGCTGATGAGCCGGCACGGGCTGAAGCGGCTGCCGGTGCTGGACGAGGACGGACGGGTGACCGGCATGGTCAGCCGCGGGGACCTGCTGCGGGTGTTCCTGCGCGAGGACGTGGTGATCCGGCGGGAGATCGTCGAGGAGGTGCTCGGCCGGATCGACGGGGTGAGCCCGGCGGAGATCGGCGTCGAGGTCGATCAGGGCCGGGTGGTGCTCAGCGGTACGGTGCCCGAGCCGTACCTGGTCCCGATCGTGCTCAACCTGTGCCGCTCGGTGGACGGCGTGGTCTCGGTCACCGACCGGCTCGGTGCGGGCGGGGCGGCCGCTCCGGTGGGCTGATCCGTCGATCCTGCGATCCGACCGCTGTGCGCTGCCCCGGCCCGGGCGGTTCGCTTCGCATACTGCGGAGCGTATCGGGTAACTCACCCTGTGTGCCCGGCGGGTCGAACTGCCGGGGAGGCGGAGCACAGGGGAGGCGGCCGTGGCAGTCGTGTTCGACGCGGACTTCACTTCGACCAGACAGTGGACCGCCGGGCGCAGCAGTGCTTACCCCCGGATGGGGCCGACCAACCGGAGCGACCACAAGCTCGACTACCTCGGCCGCGGCTACTGCCCGGGCGGCGTGTTCAGCGCCACCCGGCGGCTCGTCGGCGGGCTCTGGACGTGCAACCTGCTCACCACCGAGGGCAGTCCGGACGGCTTCCAGGCCCGCACCGGCGACCAGCTGTCGGCACGCATCACGCTGCCCGTCGGGCTGGGTGCCTGGCCGGCCGTCTGGACCTGGCGGGACGGCGGCAACGAGGTCGACCTCTTCGAGTACCACCCCGACCACCCTGACCTGTTGGAGTTCTCCAACCACGTCCGGGGCGGGTACCGGTACTGGCACGGCGCCGGCTCGGGGATCGCGCCCGGGTCGACCTTCGACCTGCGGGTCGTGCTCGGCGCGAACTCGGTGGACTGGTACGTCGAGGACGAGCTGGTCTACGCGGACCTGCACGGGGTCGGTCCCGGCTGGCAGGCGTACCTGATCGTCAACCTGTCGGTCGCGGACGGCACGTACCACGACCGGCCGCCGCTGCAGGGGCCGGACCGGCTCAGCTGGGTCTGCCACAGCCTTCAGGTCGAGCGCTGAGCGTCCCGCCTCACGGGGCGAAGGTGGCGGTGACCGGGCCGCGCGGGCCGGAGCGCTGGAACCAGACCGTCCGGCGGTGCGCGCCGATGTGCGCGGGGTGGGCCACGTACAGGTCGTCGCGCGGGGCGCGTTCGTTGCCGGGGGCCAGGGCCGCGTCCACGGCGCGCGCGGCGATGGCGTGCAGCAGGGCGGTGGCGGTCGCTTCGGCCGCGGGCGGTGCGATGGCGAGCGCGGTGAGTTCGGCCCAGAGCGCGGTGGAGACGTAGCTGATCGGGGAGTGGCCGAGCGCGGGGTGGGGGCGATGGTCCCCGTGGCGCCGCAGCACCCCGGCCGCGACGAGCTGCTCGGGCGAGCGGTCGTCGGCCGGTGGGTGGTGGTTCATGGGCGGCAACGCTACCCCGGTGGGCCGGGCGCTGAGCGCCGGAACGTTTTCTCAGGCTTTCTTCAGGGCGCTTCGGCCCGGTGCGGGCGCACGATGGTGGTGAGGCGCTGGTCACCTCGGCGGGCCCCGGCTGCGGGGCCGGAGGAGGAGGTCCCCATGAGGTACTGGCACGGACACGGCCACGTCCTGGGTGGCTGGGGCATCGGTGTGATGGCGGTCTTGACGCTGCTGGTCCTGCTGGTGCTGGTGCTCGCCGCCATCGCCCTGTTCCGGTACGTGTCGCGGTCGCGCCGGCCTTTGCCGTACGGCCCGGCGGGTCCGGGTCCGGGTCCGGGTCCGGGTGCGGCGGGTCCGGGTTCGGGCTCGGCGGCTTCGGGTGCGGCGGGGCCGGGGTGGGGCGCACCGCACGGCGCGGCGGCCGGGCCGACGCCCGAGCAACTGCTCGCGGAGCGGTTCGCACGTGGCGAGATCGACACCGAGGAGTACCGGCACAGGCTCGACACGCTGCGCTCGGTGAACGGGCCGGGTGACGGCTGAGCCGGGGCGCAGGCGGGCCCGCCACACGGTGGTGCGTGTGGCGGGCCCGCCTGCGGTGGCGGCCTGGCCGGCGTTTGCGCAGCCCGTTCGGCCTGCGCGGTCTACTCGGCGTGCGTGGCCTGCTGGGCCTATTCGACGACCAGCTCGACCGGGATGTTGCCGCGGGTGGCGCGCGAGTACGGGCAGACCTCGTGCGCCTGCTTGACCAGCTGCTCGCCGGTCCCGTCCGCGAGTGCCTCGGGCAGTTCGACGCGCAGCACGACGGCCAGGCCGAAGCCGGCGCCGTCCTTGCCGATCGACACCTCGGCGGTGACCGAGACCTCGCTGGTGTCGACCCGGGCCTGGCGGCCGACCAGGCCGAGGGCGCTGGCGAAGCAGGCCGCGTAGCCGGCCGCGAACAGCTGCTCGGGGTTGGTGCCCTGGCCGCTGCCGCCGAGCGCGGGCGGCATCGCGAGCGCGAGGTCCAGCTGTCCGTCGGAGCTGACGGCGCGGCCCTCCCGGCCGTTGGCGGTGGCGGCTGCGGTGTAGAGCGCGTCCATGGTCGGGTTCCCTTCGTGTGTTCCGGCGGCCGCCCGGGCCGCCCTCTGGAGATAAGTAGAGCACGCAATTCAATTGCGCACAACTGAATGGCGTGAGGGTGATCGGTACCATGGAGCCATGACCACGCTCCCCGGCATGGCGGACGAGGAACTGCTCCGCCTCGACCAGCAGATCTGCTTCTCGCTGAACGCGGCCTCCCGCGCCTTCGGCGGCGTCTACCGGGTGCTGCTCCGCGACCTCGGACTCACCTACCCCCAGTACCTCGTCCTGCTCGTGCTCTGGGAGGACGGCGACCTGCCCGTCAAGCGGATCGGCGAGCGCCTGCGGCTCGACTCCGGCACGCTCTCCCCGCTGCTCAAGCGGCTTGAGGCGGCCGGACTGGTGCGGCGCGAGCGCAGCCCGGAGGACGAGCGGTCGGTCACCGTCAGCCTCACCGCCGAGGGCTCCGCCCTGCGCGAGCGGGCCGGCCGGGTGCCCCGCCGGCTGTTCGACGCGACCGGCCTGCCGGTCGAGGACCTGGCCGCGCTGCGCGTACTGCTGGAGCGGGTGACCGCCGCGCTGGACTCGGCGGTGGTGGAGCCGGCGCCGTAGTCGCGGCATCCGCCCTGTCAAGTCGGGCGGTCCACGGTCTGTGACGTGGGTCACGTGCGTCTGGGTCCCGGGCTCCTGTCGGGGCCGAACCGGCAGGTCAGCGCCGGTTTTCGAAAGTGAACGGAAACGGTCGCCAATTGTCCGCCCGATCCGGTCAACAACCCGGGCCGCCCGGACGGTTACACCACGAGCCCCCAGGGGCCGTCGGCGTGCCACCCGGTGGGCCGGCCAGCTGACCCACGAAAGGGGGGCGCGTGTGCTGAACACCCCCGGGCCGGGCGAGAAGCGGGACCTGCGGGCGGACCCGCTCGGCGCGCTGCCGGCCGACTTCGAGGCCTTCTTCACCCGCGAGCACCCGGGCTACCTCCGGTACGCCCAGCAGCGCCTGCGACATCGCGAGGACGCGCAGGACGCCGTCCAGAACGCGGGCGCCACGCTCTACAAGAACTGGCGCCGCGCCCTGGCCAGCGCCGACCCGCAGGCCTTCGCCTTCAAGATCGTCAAGGATGCGGTGGTGGACCTCCTGCGCGAGCGCCGCCGTGCCGAACGCAAACGGCTGCGCGTCATCGCGCAGCGCCGGCCCGACACCAGCCAGGACGAACTGGACCAGCTCGCCGAACTCGACGCGCTGGACTGGGCGATGGAGGAGCTCGCGCGCGCCGCCCCGGTCCAGGCCGACGTCGTCCGGCTGCGCCAGGCGGGCCTGTCCTACCCGGACATCGGCCGCAGCCTCGGCATCGCGCACACCACCGCCCGCACCTACTACAGCCTCGGGCGGCGCCACCTGGAGTACCTGCTGGAGCAGCCGGACGACGGGCAGGCGCCGTGAAGGTCACCGAACTGCTGCGGGCGGACGCCGCCCTGCTGGAACGCGAGTTCCGCGACCACGACCCGGCCGCCTTCACCCGTCGGCTGGCCGAGCGGCTCGCCGCCGCCCGCCGGCCCGCGCCACCCGCCCGCGAACGCCCGGCCCGCCCGCCCGCGAACGCCCGGCCGCCGCACGCCTTCGGCGAGCCCCCGTGGGCCGGCGGCCGGACCGAGCTCCGCCGCGACCTACGGCACCTGTGCGCCACCGTGGCGGGCGCGGTGGACCCGGCCGAACTGGCTCTGGACCTCGAACTCGCCGAGAAGACGGCCTTCCGCACCCTCGGCTGCCTGCTCTACGGGATGGGCCGCACCGCGGACGGCGTCTTCTGGTGGCGGATCGCGACGCAGTACGGCGACCAGCTGGCCGTGCACTGCCTGGCCGTCCACTACGCGGCCGAGGGCGAGACCCGGGACGCGGCCCGCTGGGCCGCCCAGGCCGAGGACCTCAGCGCCCCCGGCCACCTGCCCGCCCTGGCCCCGGACGCCGGGCCGGGCGGCGCCGCGCAACTGGCGCGGGAACTGGCCGAGCGCTACGACGGCGAGATCCTGCTGACGCTCAGGGACGTGCTGGCGGTGCGCCCGGGGGCGGACGGCGGACGCCTGGGCCTGCGGTCGGTGCGGGGGAGAGGGGTGGTGCGCATCCGGTGAGCCGGGCGGTGGGGCGGTGGGGCGCTGGTGGGTGGAGGGCGGTGGTGGTGGCAGCTGGGCGGCCGCCGCCCGCGGGCTCACGCGAGCCCCGTGATGGCGTCGCCGACGTACTCGGCCCCGATCACGGCCAGCACGGTGGTCGTGATCGCCGTGCTGTGGGTGGCCAGCCAGGCCTTCCACTCCCCGAGGGTCCGCGCCGAGCGGTCCCCGCGGAGCAGGTGGACCGCGAGCGGAAGCAGCGTGCACAGCGAACCGATCAGCACCATCAGCGCGGCGGCCACCACCGTGCCCCCGACCCCGGCCGTACTGGCGGCGATCGAGGCCGCGCCGCCGACGGCCAGTGCCAGGTTCTTCGGGCCGGTCGTGACCAGGGCCACCGCGAGACCGGCCGACCGGCCCGCGCTGAAGCGGCCCACCACCCGCATCCACTTCGGCGGCGCGGTGACATGCCCCGCGCGGGGCCGGTCGCGCCACTGCTTCGCGGTCATCAGGACGAACAGGACGCCCAGCGCGAGCTCCAGCCAGTACGGCCAGGTCGGCCGACCGCCACCCGAACCCAGTGCGCTGCCCGCCGCCACCACGACCGCCACCACCGCCGCCAGGCCGACCGCCCAGCCGGCCGCGAAGGCGAGCGCGATGGTCCGCCCGCGCGGTGCGGCCAGCATCAGGACCACCGCGACCAGCGCCGGCGGGCTGATCGCGAGGCCCACCGCCGACGCCAGCATCGAACCGACCGCCTCGCCCATCCCGCTCCCACCTCCTCGCCGTCGCCCGGGCTCGCCCGGCGCAGCCGCCGTCAGCGCCCGTCCGGCGCAGCCGCGGTTCGGGCTCGTCCCGTGAAGCCGCTGCCCCGGGGCGTCCGGTGAAGCCGCTGCCCCGGGCCTGCTCCGCCGGGCACACGTCTGCCCCATTCAGCTACGCCCGGGGCCGCCGTGCACGGCCGGGACCGCTGTGCGGGTGAGGCCCGGGGGCTCAGGCGCGGAACGGCCGTCGTTCGACCGGAACCGCCGAGGGCCGCCGCACCGGTGCGGTGCGGCGGCCCTCGGACGTGGTCACGGCAGCGGATCAGTCGTTGCCCGACTCGATCGCGGCGCTGTCGAGCGCGGTGGACTTGGCCGCCAGCGCCTCGGCGTCGGGGCCGGCGGCGGCGATCGGCGCCGCCCCGCCGGGCGCCAGCTCGCCGATCAGGCCGCTCCACGGCGCCAGCTGGCCGTGCACCGCGTACTGCTCCAGCTTGCTGCGCGAGTCGGCGATGTCGAGGTTGCGCATGGTCAGCTGGCCGATGCGGTCGTCCGGGACGAACGCGGCGTCGACGCTACGCTCCATGGACAGCTTCTCGGGGTGGTAGCTGAGGTTCGGGCCCTGGGTGTCGAGCACCGAGTAGTCCTGGCCGCGGCGCAGTCGCAGCGTGACGCTGCCGGTGACCGGCTGGCCGACCCAGCGCTGCAGGCTGTCGCGGAGCATCAGCGACTGCGGGTCGAACCAGCGGCCCTCGTACAGCAGCCGCCCGAGCCGGCGGCCCTGGGTGTGGTAGGTGGCGACGGTGTCCTCGTTGTGGATCGCGTTGAGCAGCCGCTCGTAGGCGGTGTGCAGCAGCGCCATGCCGGGGGCCTCGTAGATGCCGCGGCTCTTGGCCTCGATGATGCGGTTCTCGATCTGGTCCGACATGCCCAGGCCGTGGCGCCCGCCGATCCGGTTGGCCTCGTGCACCAGCTCGACGGCGTCGGCGAACGCCCGGCCGTTGATGCGGACCGGACGGCCGAACTCGAACTCGATCGTCACGTCCTCGGTCTGGATCTCGACCGCCGGGTCCCAGAAGGCCACGCCCATGATCGGGCTGACGATCTCCATCGAGGTGTCCAGGTACTCCAGCCGCTTGGCCTCGTGGGTGGCGCCCCAGATGTTGGCGTCGGTGGAGTAGGCCTTCTCGGCGGAGTCGCGGTACGGCAGGTCGCGCTCGGAGAGCCAGGCGGACATCTCCTTGCGGCCGCCGAGCTCGGTGACGAACCGCTGGTCCAGCCACGGCTTGTAGATCCGCAGGCTGGGGTTGGCGAGCAGACCGTAGCGGTAGAACCGCTCGATGTCGTTGCCCTTGTAGGTGGAGCCGTCGCCCCAGATGGAGACCTCGTCCTCGCGCATCGCGCGGACCAGCAGGGTGCCGGTCACGGCGCGGCCGAGCGGGGTGGTGTTGAAGTACGTCTGCCCGGCGGAGCGGATGTGGAAGGCGCCGCAGGCGAGGGCGGCCAGGCCCTCCTCGACCAGCGCCGCCCGGCAGTCGACCAGCCGGGCCTGCTCGGCGCCGTAGGCGCGGCCGCGGGCCGGGACGTCGGCGAGGTTCGGCTCGTCGTACTGGCCGATGTCGGCCGTGTAGGCGTAGGGGACGGCGCCGTGCTCGCGCATCCACGCGACGGCGACGGAGGTGTCCAATCCACCGGAGAATGCGATGCCGATCCGTTCACCGACCGGCAGCTTGCTCAAGACCTTCGACATGCATGCACCCTTGACCCGCGAGGCGCGGGCTCCTGACTTAGCGACGTGTGAGGGGATTCGGCGTATCCGATGCCCGCACTCTGGCATAGGTTTGCAGAGTACCGCAAGAGCATACGATCGGCTCGGCGAGGGGCGGCCGCTCCTGTTGCCGCCCCCCGCCGTGGCCGATCGGTGGTCGCCGTGCCCCAACCCGGCTTTCTCCCAGGCGCGTTGGGAGGTCGTATGCCGGGGCGGGGGTCAGGAGGCGCTGTCGGCGTCCGGCCCCTGGGCGCGCAGGCGGCGGACGTTCTCCAGCGACTCGCGCAGTTCGGTGAGCCAGGTGTCGGAGTGGCGCTGCACCAGGCGGACACACCAGGCGAGCGCCTCGCTGCGGCTGCGGGCGACGCCCGCCTCCACCAGGGTGTCGAGCACCTGCCGTTCGGGCTGGCGCAGCCGGGTCATGACGGGGGCGGAGACGGTGGTGAACATGCCCCTCAGGTCGCCGCACTCGGCGCCCCAGGAGACCTTGCGGCCGTAACGGCGCTCGGCCTCCCGGGCGACGGCGATCCGGGCGTCCCTGGTCCGGTCGCGGAACTCGGCGATCCGGCCCTCGAGCGCCGCTTCGCGCTCGGCGTCCGATGCTGCCTGGTCGAGGACGGGTTCGGTGATGCGGCCGACGACGGTGATCTCTTCGCGGTCCGCGGTGATCTCGACGAGATCGGTGAACAGGTCGGCGGGGAGGCGGCCGGTGAACCACCCCCGGAGCTCTTCGGGTGAGGTTGTAATCATGTAATCAGCATTACTCGGGGTGGGGGTGATCGCAAGACCCCGGGGAGGAACGTCGGGAGGAACGCCGGAGGAACGGCGGAGGGTCGTCAGCGCGTGGCGGAGACCGGCACCCGGGCCCGGGCCCGCGCCCGGCCGCGCAGCCAGGGCGTCCGGGCGGCCAGCGCGCCGAGGCCGAGCGCCACCAGGTGCCCGGCGTCGGCCAGTTGCTGGTCCAGTGCCCAGGTCACGGCCAGCCCCAGCCCGAGCGCGGGCAGCCCGAACCGGCGCAGCGGAGCCGGGCCCAGGGCCAGCAGGCACCCGGCGGTGCCGACCAGCCCGTAGCTGATCCCGACGTCACGCGCGCGGGACAGCGCCCCCGGGATCCGGGCGGTGAGCATCACCCACATGGCGCCCTCGGTGAGCAGGGTGGCGCCCAGGTGCCCGAAGACGAAGACCGCGCCGGCCCGGGCCGGGCCCCAGCGCCACTCGGCCAGGCCCAGCACCACGGCCACCGCCGCGATGCCCGCCCAGGCGGGCACCCCGTCGACCACCAGCCCGCTGGTGAACATCGTCCACCACTTGCCGACCTCCATGTGGTGGACGTTGCTGCTGTTGTGCCGGACGAACCGGGCCCGGGCGCCGTGGCTCTGGCCGGCCAGCCAGCAGGCCGTCGCGGTCAGCAGCAGCACGTACACCGTGGTCAGCCGCAGCCGCAGCCGCAGCCGCAGCCGGTCCGCCACGCGCAGCGCCGGGTGCCGCGCGCCGGCGCCGGCGTCGATACCTGCAGGTGCGGTCGTCGTGCCGCGCTCGCTCATCGTGCCCGTCGCCCTCGCTGTGCGGTCCCGGTGGTGCCGCCCGGCGGCCCCCGGCGGCCCGTTCCGGGCGGTCAGAGCGTCAGCGTACGCCAGCCCCGGGTGATCTCCTCGCCGACCGAACTCGCGTTCGGCGCCGGGCTGCCCGGGACCGGAGCGGCCGTCAGCAGCTCCAGCAGTGCCGCGCCGTCCGCCGGGTGCCCGGCCGGGTCGGCGTTCAGTGCGCGGACCACCACGGTGGCCGGCGCCGGGTCCAGGGCGTGGGGGGATGCGGGAGACTGTCCGCGAGACCCGGTCACCCGAAGGGCGCAGCGCGTCGACGCGCCCGGAGGCGCCCCGGGTGAGGGTGAAGGGAACCGTCGAGGAGGCGCCGATGACCGGTGGCACCACCAACGCGCCCGGACACCGGCGCCCCTGGTGGGCACGCCTCGCGCACGCGGTCTGGACCTACGTCCGCCGGGCCCCGGGCACCTACGTCTGGCTGGCGATCCTGCTCGCCACCACGCAGGTGATCCGCCACGTCGACACCGCGACCGCCGACCGGATCCTGGAACGGCGCTCGACCAACCTGCACCACCTCCAGGTCTCGCCGGTGCGCGTGCTGATCACCAGCGCGCTGTGGATCGCGGGCGGCGGGTGGCTGAGCTACTTCCTGCTCTACAACCTCTTCCACGTGCCCGCCGAACGCTGGCTCGGCACCCTGCGCTGGATCTCGGTGGCGATGATCGCGCACGTCGGCGCGACCTACCTCAGCGAGGGCCTGCTCGGGTGGGCGATCCACCGCGGCATCGCCCCGCCGAGGGCCGTCTACACCCTCGACTACGGCGTCAGCTACGTGCTCGCCGGGGTGGTCGCGGTGCTCACCTATCTGATCGTGCGGCCCTGGCGGTACCTGTACGTGGCCGGTGTGCTGGTCTTCTACGGCCTGGGCGTCGCGCAGAGCCGGGACTACACCAGCATCGGCCACTTCAGCGCCGTGCTGATCGGCCTGGCCTGCTACCCGCTGACCCGGGACCGCCCGGGCTCCTGGGACCCGGTCGCCACGGGCCGGCTCGTCCGAGGGCGGCTGCGCCGGCGTTGACGGTGGTGGCGATGGCAGCAGTGATGGTGGCGGTGGCGGCGGTGGTTGGTGGCTGCGTCGTGGTGGTGGTGGCGTCGACGGATCAGCGGGTGCGCGGGGGGCCCGGGGCGGGCGCGCCCAGGTAGACGTTCAGCGGGGGCTCCTGGGCCAGCACCGCCCCCGCAGTGACGGAGAAGGTGATGGCGGCGCAGAGCACGATCAGCCAGGACAGCCCCATCAGCACCAGGCCCAGCGAACCATACTGGGCCAGCGCGCGGTTCAGCGCGTCCGGCATGTAGATCCGGGCGGTCAGCGAGAGTGCGGTGGCCGCGGCGGCTGTCAGCAGCGCGCCGGGCAGCAGCGGCAGCCAGCCGACCCGGGCGCTCAACAGCAGGTGGGCGGTCCACCACCAGACGACGAACGAGGCGGTGAAGGTCAGCGGCAGGCCCAGCCAGAAGCCGGCGCCGAAGCCGTCCCGCAGCGGGCCCTGGAACAGCAGCACCGCCAGCCAGGTCACGATCCACAGCAGCCACCGCCAGGCCGCCACCTTGGTCCCGGCCTTCGGTAGCCGCCAGGCGTGCTCGCAGACCCGGGCCACCGCGCGGCTGCAGCTGGTCGCCGACAGCAGTGCCATCAGCACGCCGATGAACCCGGTGGTCTGCCGCAGGTCCCCGGTGCCGTACAGCGACTGGTGCAACTGCTGATCCGTGGCGCCGGAGATGCCGAAGAGCGAGCGGAGCGAGGCGACCATCTGGTCCCGCACGCCGGTCGGGGCGAACGCGGCCACCGCGAACAGCAGTGGTACGGAGGTCAGGAAGATCTGGGAGGCCATCCGGGTGGCGGCGTCCAGCAGTCCGGGGGAGAGCATCCGGGCCGTCAGCTCGGTGATCACGGGGAAGCGCCGCTCGGCCTCGGCCCGCGCTCGCTCCCACCGCCCGCGCCCCCGGGCCAGCCGCTCCCCCCAACGGCCGGCGGCCTCCCTCACCGACCTCATCTCTCGGTCCTCCCGCAGCGGGGCAACGATCCGCCCCAGTCAAGGCCAGCCCGGCCCGCCCCGCCACCGGAGGTGTCCGTCCGCAGGCTGGCGGGTGGGCGGCGTCGGGCGTCTGGGGTCGGGGCCGGGTAGCGGGTGTGGTGTGGTCGTGGGTCTACCGTCGGGGCGGCGGGCTCGTGAGGCTCGTGGGGTTCCGCCCGATGAGGGTGTTGAGCACGTTGAGGGCCGCCTTCTTGCGCTGGGCCTTGCGCGACCAGACCGCCGGGCAGACGACCCCGAAGAAGAACAGCAGCACCACGACGAGGCTCGGGGCCGCCGAGATGATCGCGATGGTGTTGTTGCTCTGGAACCCGGCCGCGACCGGGCCAGCGCCGGTCGCGGCGACTCCGGCCGGAGCGAGCCAGCGGGGGCCCGGTGCGGGCGGTGCGGTGCCCGTGGCCTGGGCGCTTCCGCCCGACGCGGGAATCCCCGTACCCTCGTGCATGTAGTTCTCCGGGTGTTGATGGGGCTACGAGTGATGACGGCTTCCTGTTGACGCAGGGAGCCGTCGCTCCGTTGTGGGGCGTACGGCTCGTACCGACAGTGGATACGATGACAGAGCTGCGAAAGGCCGAAAAACCGCAGAAAACATCGCGGGACTTGAGAAAGTTGATGTTGGTCCAGGTCGGAGGCGTACCGACGTCGACGATGTGACCCTCATCACAGGAAATGGGAGAGGAACTGTGAGGAATCTCACGGTGGAGATGTGGCGCGCAGGCTCCCGCTGAGTGGAACGGGCCCGCTGGTCTCCTTCGCCCGCGAGCTCCGCGAACTCAAGGAACGGTCCCGGGGCACGGTCGAGACGGTCGTCGCGCTAGGCGCCTCGCGGACGGCGGTCTACGCCGCCCTGAACGGATCCCGCCTGCCGAGCGCCAAGAACCTGGACGCCATGGTCGAGGCGTGGGGCAGCGGCAGCGAGCTCGAACGGCGGCAGTGGCACGACCGGCGACGTGCCGCCGAGGAAGGCCTCGCGGAGGCGGCCCGGCGGCAGGGCGCGGCGACGGCGGGCCGCACACCCGAGGAGGAGGACTTCACCCGCGCGCTGCGTGGACTGTGGAACAAGGTCGGCGACCCGTCGACCGAACGGGTGGCGCGCCACTGCGACCTGAGCGCGCGAACCCTCGACTCCTACCTGGACGGACGGACCATTCCGACGGAGTCGCGGCTTCGCGAACTCTTCGACGGGCTGTCCGCGCTGGGCACCGATGACAGCGCCTGGCTGGCGGCCACCCGGGACACCTTCATCGGGGAAGTGCTCTTCCGCGCCCAGACGGCGCGGCAGGAGGAGCGGGCGAGGGTCAGGGAACTGGCCACGGCCCTCCCGGAAGGGCAGGCGCCCGTCGAGTTCGGCCCGCTCCCCGACGGCATCGGGCCGGTGCCGGGCGTACGGCTGGGCCAGGAGTTCGACAACCGGCGGACGCTCTCGCTCGCCGGCGTGCACCGGCCGCTCCAGGCCGGTATCTGCGGTCTGCGAGAACTCGGCGCGGAATCGATCGTGGTCTCCGGTGGGTACCAGGACGACGAGGATCTCGGCGATGTGATCGTCTACACCGGGGAGGGCGGGCGGAGCCCGCAGACGGGGCAGCCGGCCCGGAACCAGCAGCTGACGCGCGGCAACGCGGCCCTGGCGACGAGCGCGGCGACCGGGGCCCCGGTTCGCGTGGTCCGGGGAGTCACCACCGCGACCCGCTCCTTCTACCGCTACGACGGGCTCTTCCTGGTCGAGGACCTCTGGTCCGAGACCTCCTCCGGCGGCTTCCTCGTGTGGCGGTTCCGCCTGGTCGCCCTTCCCCCGGCCGAACAGGCCGCGGCAGTCGCCCGGGTATCGGACCGGGTGACGGCGCCGGTATCGGATCGGGTGACCGATCGGATGGCGGATCGGGTGGCGGATCGGGTGACGACCCCGACGGATGAGGACGTTCGGGAGGCGGGGCCCGTCCGATCCGCGACATCGGTCGTGCGCGTCGTCCGGAACACCGCGATCGCCACCCACGTGAAACGTGCGCACGACTACACCTGTCAGTTGTGCGGCGTCCGCATGGCGGTCCCGGGCGGCGCCTACGCCGAGGCCGCACACATCACGCCCCTGGGGAGTCCGCACCACGGATCGGACACCGTCGACAACGTTCTCTGCCTGTGTGCCAACCACCACGTGCTGTTCGACTTCGGCATGCTGATCGTCAATGACGACCTCACGGTGGTGAGCCGCGACGACAGCTCCGTGCTGGGCCGGCTGCGGGAGACGCCGGATCACGTCGTCGACCGGAAGCGCCTCGCGGAGCACCGGCGGCGGCACGGGGTTCCCCGGCACGAGGGCATGCGCTGAGCCTCCCGTCCGGTCATCTCGGCCGCCGCCCCGTCTGCTCGTGGTGAACGGGCGGGGCAGCGGGTTGAGCCGAGGGCGGGGCCGGGGGGATCGTGCTACCGGCTGACGGACTGGGCCAGGCAGAGGATGTTGCCCTCGCTGTCCTTGAACCAGGCGGCGCGCAGGTTGTCGCGTTCGGCGATGCCGTTGACGGTCTTCAGCCCGGGGAAGTCGTACTCCTCGAACGTGATGCCGCGCTCACGCAGGGCGGACATCGCGCTGTCGAGGTCGGCGACCTTGAAGCTGGCGAGGGTGTGGGCGGCCTTTCCGCCGCTGGGGGTGTGGTAGATCGTGAACTGGGTGCCGCCGCAGTCGCAGACCAGTTCCTCGTCGGTCTCCTCGGCGAGCTTGAGGCCGAGGGTGTCGGTGTAGAAACTCCTCGCGCGGGCGAGGTCGGCGGCGGGGATGACGGCCTGCAGTGGTGCGTCTCCAAGCATGGTGCTTCGCCTCCTCCTGCTTCCAGGCTAGGGACGTCGGCGGGCGGGCGCCCACGGGGGCGGTGGGCGGCGGCGGGGCGTGTGCGGGAGATTGCCGGGTGTTGCCGCGCTCGGAGAGGTGCGGTCGAGCGGGACGAGCGGGGCGCGGAGGGTCCGGCACGGTCGTTCGTGTGCTTTCACGGGTGGCGGCCCCGTCCGGCAATCGGGTTGTCGCGTCCCGCCGCCCGGCCTCAGCCGCGCTGCGGCCAGGCGTGCGGCACCCGCTCCAGCACGCCGGCGCCGAACAGCTCGTACAGCGGCAGGGTCTCCAGGTGGACGTAGCCGATGTGGCAGTCGCAGACCGGCAACGGGCAGCCGCGCGCCCGCAGTTGGGTGCGGTAGGAGCCGTCGTACAGGTTGCCGAGAACGTCCCGGACGAAGTGGCAGCGGCGGACGGTACCGTCGCCGTCCACGGAGAGCACGGACTCGCCGGTGCGGCAGGGGCGGTCGGCGCTGGGGTGGGCGTGCCGGCTGTAGCCGAAGTGCGGGTCGACGGCCGCCCAGTCCGCGGCCTCGGCGTCGGTATAGGTGCGGCCCTCGGCGGCGTTGACCCAGAGGTAGACGCCTGCGGCGAGCTCGGCGCGCAGCCGGCGGGCCTCGGCCAGGTGCTCGGGCTGGCCGACCACGCCGACGCTGTAGCGCACGCCCAGGGCGTCCAGCTCCAGGCACTTGGCGAGGAAACGCTCCCGGGTGACCTGGCCGGGGTGGTACGTCACCCAGAGCGCGAGGGTGTCGGGATCGGCCTCGGCGAGCCAGTCGGTCCGGCAGCTGAGGTTGGTCTGGATCGCCACCCGGCGTACGTGCGGGAGCTTGCTCAGCTGGACCAACGTCCGTCGGTACCACGACCGCACCAAGCCCTCGCCCCAGGGCGTGAACAGCAGGGCGAGGGTGTCGCCGCTGCCCGCCCGTTCGGCCGCCCAGCCGGTGAACCGCTCCAAGGCCGCGCGGTCGGCGCGCAGTTGATCGGGTGTGTCGCGGCGCTTGGCGAACGGGCAGTAGGGGCAGTCGTAGTCGCAGGAGGCGAGTGGGCCACGGTAGAGCAGGGTGAGGTCGCGCCCACGGTCGGTCGCGGCGGTCGCGCCGGTCTCTGCGGTTGGCGCGGTCGGTGTGCGCGGTGCGGGCGGGGTGGTGGACGGCAGGCCGAGGAAGGTCATTTCGCCTCGTACGCCGTCATCAGGGCCCGGACCTCGGGCGAGAACAGCATCGGCCCGGCCGCGTCCGAGTGCGCCAGGCCCTCCGGGCTGAGCACCAGGCGGTCCTGGTCATCGGCGAGCCAGCCGCGGGCGGTGAACTCGGCCAGCTCCGCCGGGAAGTCGGCGGCCGGTGTGCTGCCGAAGCGGGCCCGGTAGTCGGCCAGCGGCATGCCCTCGGCCTGGAGCAGCGACTGCACCAGGTGCCGTCGGCGCGGCTCCCAGCCGCTCATCCGGTGGCCCACCTCGGCGTGGTGGAAGTCCTCGGTGGCGACGAAGCCGTCGATGATTCCGCGCACCTCGGTGGCGTTCACCGCGTAGTCGAAGGAGTAGTGCAGCCGCGAGGTGTAGGAGCGGGCGCCGCAGCCCAGGCCGACCATGCCGTCCGTCTGGCAGGCGTACTCGCTCGCCCCGGCCTGCGGGGAAGCGGCGCGGCGGAACATCCGCATCGACACCTGCTGGTAGCCGTGGGCCAGCAGGTGGTCGCGGCCGGTGCGGTAGAGCGCGAGCCGGCGGGTGTCCCAGGCGGACTGGCTCTCCTGCTCGCCGCGCCGGGCCAGGCCGGTGAGCGGGCGCACGTAGAGCGGGTAGAGGTACAGCTCCTCGGGCTGCCAGGCGAGCGCGGCGTCCAGCGAGTGCAGCCAACTGGCCTCGGACTGGCCGTCGATGCCGTAGATGAGGTCGATGTTGAGCACCGGGAACCCGGCGGCACGGATCCGGTCGAGGGCGGCCTCCACCTCGGCCCGCTTCTGCGGGCGCACGGCGGAGCGGGCCTCGGCGTCGACGAAGGACTGTATGCCCAGGCTCAGCCGGGTGGTGCCCCGGGCGGCCAGGACCTCCAGCCGGTCGGCGGTCGCGGTGGCGGGGGAGGCCTCCACCGAGAGCGGTATCGCCCGCAGGTCGGCGCCCATCCGCCGCTCGGCGATGTCGCACAGCCGCTCCAGCTCGCCGGCCGTCAGATAGGTGGGCGTGCCGCCGCCGAAGGCGGCCAGTGCGAAGCGCGCGCCCTCGTCCAGAGCGGTGCGGACGGCCACCGCCTGGCGCTCCAGGGCGTCCAGGTACGCGGTGGTCAGGCCCTCGGGGCTGCCGATCCTGGTGAACAGGTTGCAGAAGCCGCAGCGGACCTCGCAGAACGGGATGTGCAGGTAGAGCGAGAGCGCGTCCTGTGCCTCGCCGGCCCACAGCTCGCGCAGCCCCGGGCGCTCCGGCAGCGGGCGGTAGGCGGTCTTGTGCGGGTAGGCGTAGACGTAGGACTGGTAGGGCGAGTCGGGGCGCGGGGGTGCGGTGGTCATGCGCGCTCCTCGGTGGTGGCGGCGATGGCTGTGACGGTGGCGGGGACGGCAGCGGGGGCAGGGAAAGCTGAGGCGGCTGTGGGGGCGGCATCGGGGACGGCTGAGGGGATCGTGAAGTGGGCGTACGGGACGGTCCAGACCACCTCGTGGCCGATCCGGTGCCCGGTGTAGCCGTCCTCGCCGTACGCCGTGCCGTGGTCGGAACAGACGATCGCGAAGCAGGGGCGGCGGGCGCTCATCGCCGCGAAGAGCCGGCCGATGTGGGCGTCCACGTACTCCAGGGCGGCGCCGTGGCTGGCCCGGGAGTCGCCGTGCTCACGGGTGGCGCCGGGCAGGTGGAACCAGTTGGGCTGGTGCAGCGCCGAGACGTTCAGGAACAGGAACAGCGGTTGCCCGGCGGGCTGTTCGGCGGCGACCCGCTCCGCCCGGGCGACCTGCTCCTCGAAGGACGTCGGGGACGGCACGCCCATCCCGGGCTCCCAGTGGCTCTCCTGGAACAGGCCGGGCAGCACCGAGCCGAGCGGGCCCTGCTTGTTGAAGAAGCCCACGCCGCCGATGCAGACCGTCCGGTACCCGGCGGCGGCGAGGGCGGTCGGCAGATCCGGTGCGTCGAACACCCAGGTGCGCGGGGCGGTGCTCTCGGAGCCGGCGAAGCGGGCCGCGAACAGGCGCGGGTGGGGGCCGTCGGGGGAGGCCGGGGTGGGCAGGAAACCGGCCAGGATCGCCTGGTGGGAGGCGTAGGTGAAGCTGCCGGGCGCGTGCCGGCGCTCCCAGCGGCCGCCGGGGAGGAAGGCGGCGAGGTGCGGGATCCGGCCGGCGGCGGCCAGCTCCTCGGCGACGTCGAAGCGGAGCGTGTCGAGTGTGACGAGCAGCAGGTCGTGCGTGCCGACGACCGCGTTCATGTCGGGGGCCGGAGCGGGAGCCTGGGTGTGGGGGGAGGTCTGGTGGTTCATCGGGAGGGTTCCGTGATCTGGTGGTCCGTCGGGGTGGGGAGGGGCGTTCCGGTGGTGCGGCCGGTGGCCCCGGTGAGGGCGGCGATCTGGGCGCCGTAGGTGTCGAGGCCCTCGGCGGGGCCGCCGGGCAGGCCGGTGAGGTTGGGGAGCAGGTCGCCGAAGGCGTTGACCTCGCCGACCAGGGCGCGCCGCCAGCCGGCCGTGGGCAGGACGTCGACCCCGACCATCAACGAGCCGGGGAAGCAGGCCGCCGCGCGCTCGGCCGTCTCCAGCAGGGCCGGCCATGCGGGCCCGGCGGCCTCCCGGGCCAGGTCGAGGCTGCCCCGGGCGCCGCCGAGGTGCAGGTTGGTCATCGGCTGCGCGCTCGTGCGCACCACCGCGTGGGTGGCCCGGCCGGCGACCACCACCACGCGCAGGTCCGCCGAGCGGCCGGACTGCGCGGCTTTCGGGATCCACTGCTCGACGTGCAGCCCGTCCGGTGCCAGCCGGTCGATGATCTCGGCCACCTCCCGCTCGCTGCGGTAGTGGCGGACCCGCAGCGAGTTGTGCAGCAGCCCGTCGGCCAGCTCGACCGACGTGGTGGCCAGGACCTGCCTGCGCGGCCCGAACTGCAGGGCCGTCACCCCGGAGGCGGAGGAGCCGTGCGCGGGCTTGACGAAGACCCGGCGAAGGCCGGCCGCGGCCAGCCGCCCGCGCAACTGCTCCCAGCCGGTGACCTCGCCGCTCAGCGCCCGGGGTACCGGCACCCCGGCGGCGGCGAGGAGCGCGTGCGCCCGCCGCTTGTCGAACATCACGGCGATCTCCTCCGGATCGCCCAGCAGCCGTACGCCGGGGCGTCCGGCCAGCTCGCGCAGCGCGGCCGTCACCCCCGCGTACCAGGCGGCCGTGCCCTCGACCCGGGTCGGCGCGTAGGACGGGCCGAGCGCCGGGCCGCGCAGCAGTTCGTCGACCAGGGCCTCCTCACCGGGCGACTCGATCCGCAGCAGGCCGTCCTCGGGCAGCCGGTAGTCGCCGTGCAGCACGTCCAGCCAGGGCAGGACGGCGGGCTCGGGCAGCCCGGCGGCCCGGGCGGCGGCGGCGAACAGCGTCACCCGTCGGTGCCCGGGATTGCCGAGGACGGTCAGCTGCGGTGTCATCGTGCCGTCACCCGCCTACTCGGCGACCGCGACGTAGCGGTCCCCGTCGTCCTCGTCGGGGTCCTCGGCCTCGGAGAGGTCGAGCGCGACCCCGGGCAGGGACTCGGTGAGGCGCTGCTGCAGCTCCTCGCTGAGGTAGTGGTGGTGCAGGTCGAGGGCGCGCAGGTGGGTGAGCGGCTGGCCCTCCAGCAGGGCGGCGGCGCCCTCGTCGGAGAGCACGCCCATGGACAGGTCGAGCGACTCCAGCCGGGCCACCACGGGCGCGTGCGCGACGGCCGAGGCGATCTCGTCCTGGAACTCACTGTTGGCCAGCCCGAGGTGGCGCAGGCTCGGGAGGCGGGCGCCGTCCAGGAAGGGCCCGAGGTCGTCGATCGTGGCGTCACCGCCGTACTCGTCCACGCCGAGCCAGAGCGTCAGGCGCTCCAGCGCCGGCAGCTCGGAACCCGCCACCGCCCGCACCACCCGGGCCGGCAGGCCGCCGGCCTCGAAGCGCAGCGCGGTCAGCCGGTCGTGCCGCACCGGCTGGAGGCTCAGGTCCGTGCCGCCGCGGACGGTCAGCTCGGTCAGCCCGGGGAAGGCCGTCAGCAGCGGGGTGACGTCGCCCATCTCCATCCAGGAGATCTCGCACTCGTCGTAGGTCACGTCCCCGAGGAAGAGCGCCTCCAGGGCGGGCAGGCGCTCCGCGTCCGCGGCGATGGCGGCGACGGTGGCGGCCACGGGGACGTAGCCGCCGTGCCACCAGGGGCCGATCACCAGGGCGCGGATTCCGCCAGGGTCGACGGTGTCGAGGAAGGTCTGCCAGAGCTGCGCGAAGTCGTGCTTCGCGTCGTAGTCCAGGGCGAGCCTCCAGGCGACCGAGCCGGCGGCGGGCGGCGTGCGGGTGCCGTCGTCGGGGGTGAAGTCGCGGATCGGCAGGTCGTGGAAGCGGTCGGGGTGGAGGGAGACGGTCATGTCGGCTCCAGACGGATGGGTGTGGTGGGCTGGTCGGTGTGGTGGTGCGGCGGCTTCGGGCGCGCGGTCGGTGACGGTTACTCGGCCACGGCGACGTAGCGCCACCGGTCGTCGGGCTTTCCGGCCTCGGAGAGGTCGATCTCGACGCCCGGCAGGGCCTCGGTGAGGCGCTGCTGCACCTCCCCGGTGAGGAAGTGGTGGTGCAGGTCGAGGGCGCGAAGGTGGGTGAGGGGCTGGCCCTCCAGCAGGGCGGTGGCGCCCTGGTCGGTCAGTACGCCCATGGCGAGGCTGAGCGACTCCAACCGGGCCACCACGGGCGCGTGCGCCACGGCGGCCGCGATGTCGTCCTCGAACTCGCTGTTCTGCAGGCCCAGATGGCGCACCGCGGGGAAGCGCGTGCCGTCCAGGAAGGGGGCGAGGTCGTCCAGCGTGGCGTCGCCGCCGTAGTTGTCGACGCCGAGCCAGAGTTCGAGCCGCTCCAGGGCGGGGAAGTCGCAGCCGGCCACCGCCCGCACCACCGGGGCCGGCAGGCCGCCGGCCTCGAAGCGCAGCGCTCGCAGCGCCTCGTGGCGCACGGGTGTCAGCTCCAGGTTGCTGCCGCCGCGCACCACCAGCTCGGTCAGTTCGGGGTAGGCCGTCAGCAGCGGGGTGACATCGCACATCTCCAACCAGGAGATCTCGCTCTCCTCGTAGGTGACGTCGCCGACGAAGAGCCCCCGCAGCGCGGGCAGCCGGTCCGCCGCCTCGACGATCGCGGCCAGGGCGGCGTCGAGTTGCTCCGGCTCGTCGGAGAACCACGGGCCGATCACCACGGCCGTCACGCGCTCGGTGTCGACCGTGTCGAGGAACTGCCGCCAGCGCTTGGTGAAGGCCTCCTCGGACTCGTAGTGCAGGCCGATCCGCCAGGCGGCCGACGCCGGCTCCGGCAGGGTCACGGCTGCCGCGTCGCCGCCGTCGGCGGCCTCGTCCAGGGCCTGGACGAAGTCGAAGACCGGGAGACCGTGGAACTGCTCGATGTGGTGGTTGACGGTCATGCGCTGCTCCTCAGGGGTCGGGGCCGAACACGTGTCTACCAGCCGGGTCCGACAATCCGGTGGCCGGGTGGCCGGCCGGGCGCGTTGTCAGACCCTTGCTCTACGTTCTGGTCGTGGCTCCGGAACGTGACCGCGAACAGCGCGGTGGAGCCCGGGATTCCGGCAGTCGTCGGGTCCGGCCGTACGGCGAGGGAGGACTGATGTACCGCCAGGGCGATGTGCTGATCGTGCCGGTCGAGGAGGGTGCCGTGCCGCCCCGGGTGGCCGCGCTGGCCGTCCAGCCCCGGGACGGCCGGGGCCGGATGGTGCTGGCCCTCGGGGAGGTCACCGGCCACGCGCACGCCGTGGTCGGTCCCGGGGAACTGCGCCGGGAGGCCGGTCCGTTCGGCGCGGGCTGGCTGCACCTGCCCGAGGGCGGCCGGGTGGTGCACGAGGAGCATGCGGCGATACCGCTGCCGAAGAGCTGGTACCGGGTGGTGCGCCAGCGCGAGTACACCCCGGGCGCAGTGCGGGTGGTCGCGGACTGACGCAGGGCCCGACGAACGGGCCGACGGCTGACGGACCGGCCGACGGGCGGGTGGCCGGGTGCCGGGCGATGGCAGACAGCCGGTAGACGGGTGGGCGGGCGCGGTGTGCCACGCGGAACGTGCAGCGTGGAACGCGCAGTGCCGAACGGAACGGAAGCAGGCGGCCGGGCGGGGAGCCCGGCCGGGAACGGAGCAGACGATGGAGACGACGATCCCTGACCGCCCGGCGGGCGCGGTGACGGCCGGGCCCGCCGAGGTGACGGCCCGCTGGCGGGCCGCTGCGGCGGCCACCGGCCCGGCCGACCGGTCGGCGGCCGAGCACGCGGTCCGGGCCGCCTACCGGGTGGCCGGGCTGCCCGAGCCCACGGCCGTCCGCTGGTTCGGCTCGCCGTTCGCCGCCGCCGAGGCGGCGCTGCAGCTGCGGGCCGCCGGCGCGGTGAGCGTACGCGAGGCCGTGCGCACCGGGCCTTGGGAACAGGCCCGGCGGCGGGCCGTCGAGGAGGTCGGCGCGGCCGGGTGGGCGGCGCACTGGGCACTCACCGGCGGCGAGCTCGGCCCGGTCACCACCCCGTTCGCCGACCGCATCCGCACGGCGGTCCTCGACCGGCTCGCCCCCGAGGCCGACCGCGAGGAGGCCTCGGACGACGCGGCCGCCGCCGCCCGCGCCCGGCGCGCCACCGTCCGGCTCGCCCTGCTCGACGCCGTGCGCGGCCAGCACGACGCTCCCTGGTTCGCCGCCTTCGAGGCCGCCTCCGACGAGGCCGGGGGCAGCGCCGAGGCCGTCGCGCCGCTCGCCGGGGTGGCCCGCGAGGCCGGCTGGTGGTGGCCGTACCAGGACGTCGCGCTGGTCAGCGAGCGCCCCGTCGCGCTGCACCGTGACGAGGCCGGGCGGCTCGACCGGGCGGACGGCCCCGCCCTGGAGTACGCCGACGGCTTCGCCCTGCACGCCTGGCGCGGCATGCCCGTGCCCGCCGAGTTCCTGGCCGGGCTGGCCGACGTCACCGTCGAGCGGATCCGCACCGAGGAGAACGCCGAACTGCGCCGTGTCCTGCTGGAGCACTACGGCTACGAGCGCTACCTGGCCGACTCCGGTGCCGAGCCCATCCACCGCGACGAGACCGGGGTGCTCTGGCGGATCACCCTGCCCGACGACGAACCGGTGGTCATGGTCGAGGTCGTCAACTCGACCGCCGAGCCCGACGGCACCTTCCGCACCTACTGGCTGCGCGTCCCGCCGAGCACCCGCACCGCCCGCGCCGGGGTCGCCTGGACCTTCGGCATACCCGAGTCCGAGTACCACCCGCAGCGCGAGACCTGACCGGCCCGGACCCCCGGCGCAGGCCGCTGAGCCGCGCATCTCGGCCAGCCGATCTCGGGGCTGCCCCTCGGCGGGGTGCGGGACAGGTCAGTGTGAGGTCGGTCCGACGTTGCGGACCCAGACGGGGAAGGGGGCCATGGCGTTGGGCGCGGTCTGGTCCGACGGGCTGGTCCCGGTTGGCTGTCGGCCGCTCAGGAAGCCCTCGACGACCGGAACGAGGTCGTCGGAGGGCAGGTAGGTGCCGCCGAACGGCAGTTCGTCGACGGCCACCGATCCGGTGGAGCAGCGGAGTTGATCGACCTGCTCGTCGTGCCACACGTAGAAGGTCGCCAGCCCGGCGAAGCCCAGCGCGTGGATACGGTGCCGGATGGCCTGAGCGGTTCGTTCGAAGGCGGCGACCACCTCGGTCACGGACAAGGACTGCTTGTCCTCATCCTCCGCACTCAGGTACCAGGTGTTGGTCCGCCACTCGACCCGCCGGTCGCTCGGCTCCAGTACCAGTGGTTCGTCCGCTATTTCGGCGATCCATGTCAATAGCACCCCGGAATTGTCCCGGCCGGTGTGGATCGTGCAGTCGTCGGGGTCGGCCAGGGTCAGGGGGCGCGGGCGATGAGCACGGGTTGGAAGAAGCCCGTTCGGGCGGGTGGTTGCCAGTGGGAGGTGGTGAAGCCGGCCTCGGAGGCGAGGGCGGTGAGCTGGGACTGGGTGAGGGCCCAGTAGGTGGAGCGACGGATGTCGGTCTGCCATTGGCCGGTGGCATCGGGGGTGAGGTGGAAGAGCTCCAGGTCGTAGCGCTCGCTGTCCTCGTGCCAGTGCCAGAGCTGGAAGATGACGGACCGTCGGCCGTCGCGTTCGGTGGTCTGGGGCGGGGAACGATGGGGCGGCGGTTCGGGACCGGTGAACGGGCTGATCACGGCAGGCGGTCTGCGCGTGGTCCGGGGAACCGCCCCTGCGGCACGAGGGGATGAAGCGGAGGGTGAAACGGTTCGCCGGGCGGGCGGGCCACCGGGATGATGCCGGTATGCGCACCTTCGAAGAGCTGATCGCCGAGGCCGAGGCGGTGTCCGTGGACGGCTGGGACTTCTCCTGGCTCGCCGGCCGCGCCACCGAGGAACGGCCGTCCTGGGGCTACCAGCGGCTGCTGGCCGAGCGGCTGGGTCGGGCCTCGGCAGCCTTGGACATTCAGACCGGCGGCGGCGAGGTGCTGGCCGGCGCGGCCCGGCTCGCCGCTGCGAAGCCCGTCGCAGGACAGCCCACCGAAGGGCTGCCCACCGCAGGGCAGCCCGCCCCCGGGACGCCTGCCCCCGCGCAGCGCGGAGCGCTTCCGGCCACCATGGCGGCCACCGAGTCCTGGCCGCCGAACGTCGCGCGTGCCACCGGCCTGCTGCACCCGCTGGGCGTGGTGGTGGTCGCGGACCCGGACGAGCCGCCGCTGCCGTTCGGCGACGGGGCCTTCGACCTGGTCACCAGCCGTCATCCGGTGAAGGCCTGGTGGTCGGAGATCGCCCGGGTGCTGCGGCCCGGCGGCGCCTACTACGCCCAGCACGTGGGGCCGGCGTCCGGGTTCGAACTGGTCGAGTACTTCCTCGGCCCGCAGCCCGAGGCACGCCGGGCGCGCCGCCCGGAGGACGAGAGCGCCGCCGCGCGCGACGCCGGGCTGGAGGTGGTGGACCTGCGCTCCGAGCGGCTCCGGATGGAGTTCCTCGACATCAGCGCGGTGGTGTACTTCCTGCGCAAGGTGATCTGGATGGTCCCGGGCTTCACCGTGGCGGCCTACCGGGACCGGCTGCGTGAACTGGACGCCCTGATCCGGACGGAGGGGCCGTTCGTCGCCCACTCCGCGCGCTTCCTGATCGAGGCGCGCAAGCCGTAGGACGGCTCGGGTCCGGCCGCGCCCCGCCGGGGAGGGCGGCGGGGCGCGGCCGGGCTGGCAGGTGGCGCCGTCACGCGGCGGCGTCAGGCGGCGCCGCTCACGCCAGGGCGACCAGCTCCAGGTAGGAGTCGTGCCACAGGTCCTCGTCGCCGTCCGGGAGGAGCAGGACGCGGTCGGGCCGCAGGGCCTCGATGGCACCCGGGTCGTGGGTGACCATCACGATCGCGCCCGGGTAGGTGCCGACCGCCGCCAGCACCTCCGCCCGGGAGGCCGGGTCGAGGTTGTTGGTGGGCTCGTCGAGCAGCAGGACGTTGGCGCCGGAGTGATTCGGCGATACATGTCATCGGTGCGGGGCCAGGCGGGTGATCGGGCGGCCGACTCCGCGACCGTTGGCGCGGCGACCGGTCCTTCCACCCGACGAGGCGAGACAGTAGGCGGGATCTTCGGCCGGACCAAGCGGGGGCATTGTCGACGTCGGAAGCCGGGTGTGCTTGACCGGCTGACCCCCCACCTCGTCCGCAAGGGGACACATCGATGACCGACTCCGGCACGTCCTTCCGTGACCTTCGCGCCCTGGTGATCAACTGCACGCTCAAGCGGTCGCCGGAGCGGAGCCACACGCAGGGGCTGATCGACATCAGCACCGGGATCATGGAGCGCCAGGGCGTGCAGGTCGAGGTGCTCAGGGCGGTGGATATCGACATCGCGACCGGTGTCTGGCCGGACATGACGGAGCACGGGTGGGAGACGGACGAGTGGCCGGTGGTCTACTCGCAGGTTATGGCCGCAGACATCCTGACCCTAGCGGGGCCTGTGTGGCTGGGAGATAACTCTTCTGTCATGAAGAAGATCATCGAGCGGTTGTACGCGTGCTCCTCGATCCTCAACGAACGTGGTCAGTACGCCTATTACGGACGTGTGGGCGGCTGCCTGATCACGGGGAACGAGGACGGGGCGAAGCACTGCGCGATGAACGTGCTCTACAGCCTCCAGCACCTGGGGTACGCGATCCCGCCGCAGGCGGACGCGGGTTGGGTGGGGGAGGCGGGGCCGGGGCCGTCCTACCTCGACCCCGGGTCTGGTGGGCCGGAGAACGACTTCACCAACCGGAACATCACGTTCATGACATGGAACCAACTGCACCTGGCGCGGGTGCTAAAGGACGCCGGAGGCATCCCGGCCCACGGCAACCAGCGCTCTGAGTGGGACGCCGGCTGCCGCTTCGACTTCGAGAACCCCGAACACCGCTGATCCGTCGCGCCGAATTCCCGCAATCGGCGCGACGGGTGTCGCTTCGACAGCGGTTACAGCTCCCGTGAGCGCCGGGACGGCCTCAGTCGGAGACCGAACATCCCTGCGACGATGGTCGCCAGGACCGGCGCGTCCGGGCTCAGATGCGGCGATCGGATCACCAGGAGGATGACCACGATCACGACTGCAGCCCGGGCTTCGCGGGTCGCGTCCGCGAGGGGGCGGCGGTGGTTGGGGCTGGGGTCACACATGGTCGGTCCTTTGGCAAGGCCCGGGCTGCGCCGGGCGGTGGGTCCGCTGCTTGCGGTGTTCCCAGCGTGGGAGCCGCGGGAGGCGTTGCGGGAGCGGCAACGCGTTGACGTTCCGGGTGTCAACTCCACGTGTTGACGATTGGGGTGGCAACGGGCCTTTTGGCCTCTGGTGCGGGTGCTGATCAGGGACAGTGGTGGTGGATGCCGTTGTCCTTCGCGTTGGGGTCCGTTCACCGTTCACCGCGCAGGGCACTGAAGTTGACATTGAAGGACGGTGCAGTGGCTGAGGGCAGTACCCCGGGGACGTTGGTGGTCCGCGGAGACCTGGGGGTGGAGCGAGTGGACTTCGCGTCGCGTCTGCGGCCATTGTTCGACTCCTTGCGGGTGAGCTACCGGGTGTACGGGAAGCGCAGGAACATCACGGCCTCGGCCATCTGCCGGTACCTGAGCGGCGAAAGGATCCCGACCCAGCGGTTCCTCGAGGACCTCTTCGACGATCTGGCGGCCGCGGGTGCCCGGGTCGACGACGAGGAGCAGGCGACGCTGCTGCACCTGCGCCAGCGAGCCCTGAATGGCGGAGGACCCGTCCAGCAGACGCAGGCGCAGTTGGAGGAAGCCCAGCAGGAGGTTCGGGACTGTCTGGCGCGAGAGTCGGAGCTGCAGGGGGCACTTCAGGCACGCGAGCAGGAACTGCGGGAGAATCAAGAGCAGTTAGACCGGCTCAGGCGAGAACGTGGCTCCTCGGATCAAGCGGCTCAGCTGGCCTGGCAGTTGTCGCAGTACGAACGCGTCGAGGCCGAACGCGACAGGTTGCGCGATGAGGTGGACGAGCTGCGTGAGGAACTGTTCGGTGAACGGGACTGGCGGCTGCGACTGACCGAGCAGTGTCGACAGCTGATGTGGCAGCTCCTGGTGACCGAGCGGGTACCGGCTGCCGGAGGGCTCGTGTCCCTGCTGTCGAACGCCGAGAGCGCCTCGGTCAGCGAGTTGGTGGGCCTTGCTGCCGCAGCCGACGACCGGCAACTGGCGGTGGCCACGGAGCTGATCCGCTCGGCAGGCCGGCACAGGCCGCTCGGAGATGCGGTCGATCTGTTCGTCGCCCTGCACGAGGCCGGTCGGCCGCAGCAGGCGCAGGCGACACTCCCCGCCTCCGTGCTGGGCAGGACCGTCTCCGATGTGACCGAACTGATCGGCGCGTTCGCGGCGCGGGGGCTCGACGACTACACCGCGACAGTGATCCGGACCTGGGTGGAACTGCAGTCCTGGCCGGAGGTAGTGGAGCTGACCGTGCAGTTGCACAAGGCCGGTGAGGACCCGGAACCCGGCGACACCGTGGCGATGGCCGCAGCCGCCGTCCGGAGCCCGGACGACGTGATCTCACTGCTGCTGGAACTGAACCTACGCCACGGCCTGTCCTCTACAGTTGGGCGCTGTCTGGACGTCATGGCGAAAGAACGCGAGATCGCCGCCCTCGTCGAAGTGGCGGATGGCCTTGAGGACGCGGGGCTGCCGGAACTCTGTCGACGGCTGGTCGTGCTCGTCGTCCAGCAGCGTCGGCCGCAGGACACAGCTGAACTGCTGCGTCAACTGTCGCAGGGCCGACTGATCTGGCTCGCCGATCAGATGTTCGACGAGCTCAATCGCTACGGGCGGCCGCGGACGATCGTCGCTGTGCTGTCGGGTCTGGGCTTCGCAGACGGTGCTGCGAGGATCCAGGCTGCTGCGGAGTATGCCGCGGAATTCCGGAGCGGAACCGACGCGGCGGCATTGGTGCGGGGCTTCCAGGCGGTCGACCTCTCCGCGCACGCCGCACTGATCACGGGGAACTTCGTCCTCCTGCGCGCGCCCGCGGAGGTGACGCAGCTGATGCGCGCGCTGGACACGCCCGGTGGCGAGTCCGCCGGTCGGTGTCTTGAGGAGGCTGAGCGGAGGATGACGGTCGACCAGATCCTGAGGATGGGCAGAAAGCTCTTCGCCACCGACCTTCGTGAGCATGGCTGCGATCTTCTCGCCCGGACTACCCGGAGTCGCCCGGCGGGAGTCGCCGCAGAACTGCTGGCCAAGCTGAGCGAGTTCCCGGACATCGCAGAGCCGGTCTTCGCGCGCACCGTTTGGGGGCTGTCCCTGCAAGCGGTCGCGGAGGTCATCGTGTCGCTGCGTTCGCGCCCTCGCCTCGACGTCGCGGACAGGCTGGCAAAGGTGACCGAGGAGCTGATTCCCGACTCTAGGGAAGCCTTGCGCGAGGAGATCGAGGCTGCCCAGGAGCGTCGTGCGGCGAACCTTCGCCGGATGGGCGCAGGAGACATTTTCCAGCGCCAGCCGATTGACGCTGTACAGGAGCGACGCTATGCCAGCGCCGGAAAGGAATGGCCCGAACCGGTGCCGACATCGAAACCAGCACGGCGCTCCCGGGGCCGCCACGCCCTCCACCGGGCCAAGCCGAAGGAGCAGGAGATGAGGGACGAGAGCGTGGCCGACCTGCGGCGGACGGTTGAGAGGCTGGCTGCCGATCTGGCGGAGGCCCGGGAGCGGTTGGCCGTGGAGACCGTCCGTCGGCGGGCGGCCGAGGGCGGCCACTGCCAGTGCCAGGCCGTCTAACCATGCAGGAGGTCGTTAGAGATGGTCTTCAAAGGCCCCCAAGAGTGCTCACGGACAGCCGACCCCACCGGGGGGCGTAGGTCGAGGGGTTGGTACGCTCGCGCGGCTCGCCGACATGGGTTGTGCGGAGCTAGACACGGCCGTCGACGCTGAAGTGGGCCCCACGGCCGTTGAACGGGTCAGGCTCTCGCCACCATCCTCGGAACGATGAGTCCACAGACGGCGGAGGTGGAGCCGGCGACTTCTCGGATGCCGCCAGCCAGAGCTGCTGGCAGGTAGGGTGCCGGAGTGTTCCGCCGATCTGATTCAGCGATACATGTCCTGAGCGTGCGGCTGGGGCTGCGTCTTCGGCGTCTGACGTTCGTATCCGTGGTGCGGAGTGGGTTGCGCTCTTTGGAGCTTTGGACGGTACCGGGATGGTTTCTAGTCGTTTGATGCCGGTCGTACGTATCTATCGATAGCTGGCTCCGCGGAGCTATCGTCGAGCCGTTCGTACTGTACCTTGACCAAGCGCTGCGACTGCACCGACCTCGAGTTGACTATGCCGAGGTCGGTGCTTGTCGCCAGCTTGGAGGGGTCATATGCGAGTGGCTCGCCGCACGCTGTGACGTGGATCGGCGGCCAGCAGCTCCACTACAGTCCGCACCTCGTCCGGCGAGCTTGCGGAAGCGCGCACCGCTGCCGCTGCCAGGGTGCGGCGTACCCGGAAGTCGTCGTCGTGAGCAAGACGTAGAGCCGTACTCCGGTGAAGTCCTGGTCTGCGCATGCACAGAATCGCGCTGGCCTCGCGCACAGCGGGGTCACCATGCGTGGACAGCAAGTCGACATCCACGTGCTCGGTGGTCTCCTCCGGAAGTCGCGCGAACACCGAAGCTGCCGCACGCACCTCGGCCGGGTCCTCGCTGCGGAGCAGACCTACCGCTTGCTTCGCAACCCAATCATGCTCTTCGTCGGTTGCTGCCGCCGCCCCAGCGAGTTGAAGTCCCTGCCCCTTCAGTGAGGCTGACCCCAGGCTGATCTTGAAGGAGCTGAGTCGGTGCGCTTTGCCCGTGAATTCGTCCTGAGCGCTTCCGTTGCGGTCGCCGCCGACGAAGCTCCTGCTAGCCAGGAACACATCGCGCTTCACAGGCTTGCTCTGCTGTGTCACGAGATTACGAAGCGCCGTCAGAGCATCCTGCCTCGTCGAAGCTGTTTCCCGGCTGTCCTCGGCGATCGTCTGCAGCTTGGCGAGGCAGGCCTTCTGGTCCTCAACGCCGAGGCTGCAGACCAGATAAGAGTCGGTGACGATCGCCGTACCGAATTCGGTTCGGCACGGATCAGGCTCGGGTCGGCCCAGAATTCGATCACGTGCCTGCTCTGCCTGCTGGCGCGCCGACAGATGCTCCGGATTGAGCTCGTGGCGGATGACGTCTGCGAGATAGTGGCCGCGTGCGTCCAGTCCGAGTGCACGGACGCGGAGCACGGTTCGCTGGTCGTCAGTCAGTGAGATGCTTTCGTCCCCTAGCCGATGGGCGGCGCTGTCCATTCGCTCCGCTCCCAACGAGCTCAGGACACGATCGTCCAGCGCGATCGCAACAGCTTTCTCCACGCCGAGATTGGCAAGGTCGAGAAGGCGGGAGAGCGCTTCCATCGCCAAGTCTGGGTGGGCCAAGGCGATCTCAAGGCAAGCGTTGGCGTGCTCGGCATCTGTCACCTGGTAATGGTTCGGCTCGCGAGGTACGTCAGGAGAGAGCAGCTCGAGTAGGGCGCGAGCCTGTACCGGTGTGCCGCGTCCGGCAAGGGCGCAGGCAGTCCTCGCCGCCTGCGTCGTGAGGGCGAAGGTCGGGGAATCCGCGAGCTCATCGCGTCGGCCGCGGGAGGTGAGCTCGGTGAGCTCCTCCAGGAGCACCGTGGCCGAATCGTCGTCGACCAGGTCCACTTGGGCCGAGACGAGGACGGCGCGGGTACGCAGCTCCCACCAGGGCCCTTGCCCGAGGGTCTGCACAGCGAGGAGCCGGTCCCCGGCCGTAGCGGCCAATTCCTTCACCTTCGCCGTGTCGCCCGCCCGCTGGTAGTACGTCGCGGCGAGAGCCGGTTCGGAGCTCTCTGCATAGCGGTCGCCGAGGAACGAGAGGGCCGAGAACTCATCCGACCAGCTTCCGGCCGCCACACTCTCGGTGAGCCACCTCCGACCCGCGTGCACGGCCTCGACGGGTTTGTCGGCCACCAGAGCGGACATCGCCTGTTCCCGAGGGCCGCGCACATGGTCGAGTAGACGAGCCGTCGCGGTTCCCCGGAGAGCCTGCGCGAGACGGTGCTCCTCGTCGATCTCCGTGGTCAAAGGGCCGTACTGGACGTTGAGTGCACGAATGGCGTAAAGCCAGTCGGCGGCTTCTTCGGACAGTCCGGCCAGAATGGCGTCGGAGACGGCCTCGCGCCAGCACTCCAAAGCCTCCTCGGCTCGTGCCCCTAGCGCCAGACGCCGGGCTTCACGCGCATAGATCAACGCCCGGTGACGGCCTCCAACCTTACGGAGCCGGGCTGATCGCAGAAGCGCACGCCGCTCGTCGGCGTTGTACTCGGCCTGTACGAGCCGAAGGCGGAGCGAAATCTCCTGCTCTCCGGCCTTCAGGCCAGCCTCTTCTTGGATCTGGCTCACAGCACGACGGAGGAGCGGATCCAGACTCTCGACCCGATCGGGTTCGGTGGCCAGCGTGGCCTCGGCGAGGTTCAGGACCAGGAACGGCCGGTACCCCTCCACCTTCGGATGCTCCTCGTTGAGAACCGCACGCAGATGTGAGGACTCTCCGAACGGATGCCCGTCGTGCTGGATCGCGGCGTTGACCAACCGCATGTGGCGCTGAACGAAGGAAGCCTGTACCAGGTCCGTCTCCGCCGCCGCTCGGGACAACTCCTGCAGCACGTGGAGAAGTCGCCTCGCCTCGTACCAGTCCGCGTGGTGGAGTGCGACCGCGGCCAGCTGAGCAGCAAGCCCAGCCGCCTCTTCCAGCTGTCCCGCCGTTCTGAGCGCGTCGAGCTGTCGACCGGTCAGCACCATCGCGTGCCCCCGGAAACCGGCCTCGGTGAAGCGGGAGGCCAAGAGTCCGTACAGTCGGGCGGCTTCGGCCGGCGCAGCTGTCTGCTTTGTCTCGGCTTCCCGGAGAAGCGGTTTCACATCCTCGGTGTTCAGCGGGCCGAGAAGGATGCGGTCGGCCTGCTCCTGCCGATCAGGAGGAGGCGCCGGAACGCCGGGTAGAGGTGCCGCTGTGGAGAACACCGTCGCCGTCTCACGAGTCCAGAACCGGGCGACGACATCACCCTGATAGCGAAGGTGCTCGTTGATCTGTTCGGCCCCCCAGAGATCCAGATCGAGATCCGGATGCTCCGTTCGAAGTGTCGCGAGTTCCTCCACGACCTGTGTGGCCAGGGTCGGGGCGGAGGTCGCAACGATGAGGCGGTCGGCGCCGAACGGCCGCACACCACCGGCAAACAGCTCGACTGCTGCACGGAGATCGGTCCCTGTGAACCGTTGGTAGTCCTTGCACTGGACTACGGTGTAACTTCCGTCGGGTTCACGCCCTGCCAGATCGATGCCGTGCTGCGGTTGCCCCTGCACCCCATAACGGCGGAACCTGGTCTCACGCAGACCGCGGGCACCTTGCACGACCGCCAACAGAAGCTTCTCGAAGCGGTCCCACCCGATTCTCAGGCTGAGGTCCTCCCCTGGTGGCACGTTGCCTGGAGTTCCGAGGGCCGGCGCCATCCGGAGGTTGGGGTCAGCGGAGACCCGAGTCCACTGGTCCACGATCGCGCCGGTCGCACGTTCGGATTCCTTCATATCTACCTCGATTCCCAGGCGTTACCCATCACGGGTGTCCTATTGTCGCAGGCTGATCGCCGCCAGGCTGCCAATTGGCCAATTGGCACACCGACCTGGGGGCGCAACAATGGATTCCAGTCGTTGCTCGACGGGCTCTCGCAGATGAGTGCGGAACAAACAGGCGTGAATTTAGGTCAATTGAATGCGAAATGTTGGAGCTGTTGCTGTTGCTGTTGACGGTGATGGTTCAAGCCTCCTGGTCGCGGGTGTGGCTCGGCTGCGGATCGTGGACGTTCAACAGCATCCGCGCCCGCGTCGAGCGAACGCTTGCCCCTGTCGGCAAGCACAAGATCATTCGGGACTGCTGACACAACAGCGACGGCCTGCACCGCGTTGGCCATCGGCCCCTCGCACGGTCTTGCCCGAACCGCGAGAACGAACCGGTCAATCACCCAATCGCCCCTTGTCCGTGCCCGACTGTGACAAGGGAAACACTGGCGGTGCCCGGTGCTGGGCTTCTACTTCTACCCGCCTCCCGGAAGGTAGTTGTACCAAATCGTCCGAACTACCTCAGGAGGTTTCGATGACGGAGGCGAACACCGGGACTGGCGATCCCTCGCTCGTCCCGGTGGAAGCGGTGCTGGGGGCGAGGTCGGCGGCGGTGCTCGTCGAGCTCCAACGTGCTGACGGGAAGGCTGCCGCGCTCTGCGCGCTGGCCAGCGGTCTGCTGGCCGCGGCGGGGGCGGCCGTCCCGGTGTGGTCCACTGGGCCGGCACTGCTGAGCGTGGCCGTGTCGTGCGGCTGTGCGCTGCTGATCGCCGCTGCGGCGGCTGCGCTTGTTGCTGTCCGGCCCGTGCTGCCGCAGGGCCGGTCATTGGCCGAGTTTGAGTCATCGCGATCCGGTCCAGTGATGGCGTGCGCCCTTGCCGACCTGGCGACTCTTGACCGAGCGACCCTGATCGACATGGAGGCGCAGCGCCTGTGGCGCCTAGCCGGTCTCGCTGAACGGAAGTTCCGGGCGGTGAGGACCTCGGTGGATCTGATCGCGGCGGCGGGCACGGTGACCGGAATCGGTCTGTTGATTTCCTGTACGAATTGAGAGCATCGTGCCGCTGTTACCCGAGGCGAATCAGGGGGGGCATATGTATCTTCGTCATGAATCTATCATTGGCGATCAGCTCTGGTCGGAACTGTGCAGTCTTGCACCGGAACGCAGTCGTCCCGTCAGATCCATGCTGCTCCGCCAGGGAGACCCCGCCACCCAGGTCATCCTGCTCAGCTCCGGATCCACCCTGGTCACCTTGGCGGGCGCCAATGGCGAGCGGACGCTGCTGGCCGTCCGCGGTGCCGGCGAACTGTACGGCGACCTCGCGGTCCTGGATGCCCAGCCGCGTTCGGCCTCGGTGATCGCCGCCGAACCGTGTCGCCTCCATCTCATCCCCGCTCCCGACTTCCTTGCTTTTGTTCGTGAGCATGATCTCGCAATTCCCTTGCTACGGCACGCCATTGCGCGTGTCCGGGAGGCGGAGGCGGCCCGGCTGGAAATGGCAACCGCTCCGGTGCCGGTACGTCTGGCCGCCGCTCTGGGACGACTGGTCCAGGCGGCTTCCGGGCGCGGAACCGAGACCGTGGTGCGGTTGACCCAGACTGAGCTGTCACAGCTGATCGGCGCATCCCGGAACGGTGTGGGCAGCGCGATCCGACCGTGGCGGGAACGGGGTTGGCTCGGGACTGAGGCCGGCGGCGGACTGGTCATCCGGAACATGCAGGCCATTCAGGCTGACGTGCTCGCCTGAGTGACGCAGGCCACCGCGGTGGTGCCCAGCACTGGGCACCACCGCATCGTTCGGCCGAGCAGCATGGGGCCTCGTTCACCGCCCCGACTGCCGGAAGGCCGACCGCCCGTGACCTCCTCCGCCTTCACCCGAGACCACGACGTCCTGGACCGTGACGTGCCGCCTGAGCAGGCCGTCATGGTCGTTGACATGAAGGGCTACAGTCGGCTCCCCGAAACGCACATGGCGCCGGTCCGGTCCGATCTGGACAGCATCCTGGAGACCGCTTTCACCCAGAGCGGGCTGCCCGCGCCCCGGACGCTGGACACCGGCTACAAGGACACTGGCGACGGCGTCATCCTGTTGCTCCCGCCCGGGGACGTCGCGCGGTTGGTCGATCCGCTGTTGGGGAACCTGAGTGCCGCGCTTCAGCGTTACGAGGGCGTCCGGATGGCCGCCGCACCGGCCATCCGCGTCCGTGCCGCCGTCCACATCGGCCCACTGAGCGTCCCCGACCACCGAGGCGCCGCGATCAACGACGCCTGCCGCCTGGTCAACAGCGACGCGGCGTACCAGGCCGTCGCGGCCGCGGAGGACAACGGCCTGTTCCTCGCGGCGGTCCTCTCGGAGCCCGTCTACCACCGCTCCGTGCAAGCCGGGCGCACTCACCAGGAGCTCACGGAGCGCCATTTCCTGGCGACAGCCGCCAGGGTGGCGGGCAAGCCCGGGTTCGAGACGTCGTGCCGGCTATTCGTTCCGGGTTTGACTGCAGCCTCCCTCCGTGAGTACCTGGCCGACCCCAGCATCCCCACTCCGGACACCGCCACCACACCTCCGACTCATCCCGCACCGGAGCAGCCTGCCAGGGCGGGGACCGTCTTCAACTTCAACGGGGCGGTTACCGATCCCGTCATCACGGATCGGATCAAGAACCTCCGGATCGACCGCCGCGGCCGCTGAGCCGACACCGCCTCGTCCGTCGCGTCCATACAAAGGAGAAGCCGTGTCCGAAACCGTGTACCCGTCCCAGCCCGCTGACGAGCCGAACGATGAGAGGAACAGCGGCGAAGACCTCGAATCCCGGCTGCCGAAGTGGGTACAGCCCCGGCAGGACCACCGCTCGGAGCCGCCCGACGCTTTGCGGGCCCCGGTCGAGGAGGTTCCGCAACCGTCCCCCACCCACGTAGTGGCCCCGGGTATCCGCACGGTCACCGGTCCGGTGACGCACTTCCACAGCCAGGTCGACGTCGTCGTCGGCGGAGATGTCAAGCAGCTGATCCTCGAGACCCGCAAGCGCGACGTCCTTGAGGGCGAGGAGCAGGACCGCAAGAACCTCCTGGAGCAGCCGTTCGTCCGTGAGGCGTGGACGGACTCCTGGCGGGAAGCGCTCGACCCGACCACCGGTGGGTTGCGGGCACCCGTCCTGGTCGTCGTCGCCCCTCGGGCGATCGGCGCCACGACCTTCGCGCTGCGCTTGCTGGCCGAGCACACCGCGTCCAGCACCACGCTGGTCAAACTGCAGGCGGACTGGAACTCGCCCAGCCGGAGCCGGCTGCCCTTGGAGGAGCGGCATGCCTTCCAACTTGATCTCAAGGATCCGGACACCGACCGGGTCTCGGCCGACTTCCTCAACTCGCTCGGGAAGCACGCCGAGCATCTCCGCGGCTGTGGATCCCACCTGGTGCTGACTGTGGCCCAGGAGCTCTGGGACGCGCCCGGCCTGGTCTCCCGGCCCGGTGTGTACGTGCTGCGCCTGACGGAGCCCCCCGCGGCAGGCTCGGTGGTTGACACCCACCTCGAGGCCGGTGGTCACCACGAGCCGGCCAAGGAGATCAAGGCGTCCAAGCAGGCCCAGTCCCGGCTGCAAGGCCTGAACGCCGTGTCGGCGGTCCGGGCGGTCCACCGGATTGTCGCGGCTTGGGAGGAGCACCGTCTGTACCCGGAAGCGCCTGCCCCGCAGCGGAACAGCGCGGACCAGGAGACGGCGAAGACCTTCGAGGAGCGTGTGCTGGACGCGCTGTCCGACTGGCGCGATGAGTTGGACCAACTCTTCGGGGACCGGACCGTCGCCCCTAGCAGGACTGACCGCTCCTTGGCGCTGGAAGACCGCTACCTGCTGCTCGCCCTGGCAGTGAGGCAGTCCGCGTCGGTGTCCCTGGTGTCCGCCGGTGCGCGGCAGTTGCAGGCGGCAGTCGAGTTGGCGAACGCCGACTTGACGGCGGGGACGGCCGCACAGGCGGCTTTCGCGACCCGCGGTCTGCGCCGCCGGATCCAGGACATCGGTGCGACAGTCGACGGACGCGACGTGGTGCTCTTCGATCGGCCGGCCTATGGACGAGCCGTGCTCGAGTACGTGTGGGACAACTACGAGGCCATGCGCACGCCGCTACTCGCCTGGCTCGGGAAGCTCGCCTCCCGGCCCGACCCGACGGACCCGGTGGTCCGCACGCTGGCGTCCCTGGCCCTGCGCCACGGCACCAGGGAACACCTCAACAAGCTGACCGAGCTGACCGCGCCGGACCTGCTGGGCGCAGTCCTCAGGGCGGTGGTGTCCGACGAGCACGTCGGAAGCCTCGTCTGGGCCACGCTCTACCAGTGGGCTGACACGAGCGGCAGCGCGCCCGTCGTGGTGTCCACCTGCCGCCTCGTCCTGGCTGACCCCGAGGTGAGTTCCGCCGTCGCGAAGATGGCGGTGGTCCGGTTGCGGCGGGTGGCCCAGAGGACCACTGACCCGGCCGTACGGCAAACCGTGCTCACGGCCTTCGAGGAGCTCGCCCGGCAGCCCGGCGGCCGGGCCCGGCTGGTCACCGAAATCCTGAACTGGCAGCAGGCGAAGGGCTCGTCCTGGAGCGGGAGCCTGGCCTTCCTCGCCCTGATGTCGGTGGACAGCCCGGGGCTGCCGTGGCTGCTCCTGGGCGACGCGCCGGAGATCGATGTGCAGGGTGCCCTGGCGGAGCTGCTGGGCAATTCCGATACCGCGGGCGAGACCATCCTGCGGATGACGGGCTGGATCCGCTCCTGTGCCGGTGACGCCGACAGCTACATGCGGCTCCGCGACCAGCTACTCGTCCCATTCCGCGGGCAGCGGATGCTCCAGGCCGGGATGCAACTGATGCAGGCGCTCACGGGGTCGGTCACGGCGCAGGGCGTCAACATCGCCGAGGACTTCTATGATCACCTGGTCGGTGCCGAGTACCACGAGGTTTTCGCGCTCGATGGCACCGCTCGATGAGGTGGCCGTGGCTGCGGGCCGTGGACACGACCGGGTTCCCGCGGCCGTGCCAATTGCCCAGCGCCGAAGAGGGCGTACCGTTCGAGGCGACCTTCACCCTGGCCTGGCGGCCCACTTCGCGAGGCCGCGTCAACCTGGCGGAGCAGGTCCGCAGTGATGTCCGCGCCGCCGCCGCGGAAGTGACCGCCGGGCTGCAGCCGCACGACCTGCTCGGGGCCGAGGACACCCTCAACGCCGTGCTCGGTGTGCCCGATGGGCGGAACACCCCGCACTACCGGCTGCTGTCCGCGAAGTTCGTCCTCCGCCTGTCGCCCACCGTGCAGGAGACCCTGGCCACCCGGCGGGCCGACACCGAACGGATCAGACGGCTGGAGTTCCTCAAGACTGCCCTCTACGACCACCCGAGCCTCGTTGTGCTCGACCACATCGAGCGGACCTCCCGGTTGCCGGACGATGCTCAAGTGGCTGACCTGCAAAGGCTCTCACGCGCGATGAGGTCTTGCGATGCCTGGTGGTACCCGCTCCTCGAGCAGTGGGAGGCGGTCGGTGCCGGGTTCAAGGACCTGGAGACCCGGCACGCGGCCATGCAGCTCCTGCTCCGGCAGTCCGTCGAGGCCCTGATGGCGGCTACCGCGCCACCGGATCGGGCCGCCCCGGGCGGGCGGGCAGGATGAGGGCGGCAAGCCTGTGGCGGGTCCTGCTCGCCCCGCTCACGACCGTTCGGGCCCTCCGACTCCAGCGGCTCAGCCGCTCTCCGTTCGAGTTCGGCAGCGCCTGGCAGCAGGCTCGGATGCAGTGCGCGCCCGACGAGGTCGAGTACCTCCTCCAGCGCCATCTCCAAGAGACGGAGGCCCGCCGGCCTGAGCCGTAGAGACGGGTCTCCATCCCGGACGGACGGCGTTGGGGTCACGTCAGGCGGACACTGTTGGGGAAGGCTTTCTGACTGCGTCCCGTTACTGGGGCAACGGGACGCAGTCACGAGCCGTCCGAACGCTCGGACAGGAGAGGGCGTTGGACCTGTCCGACTTCGTGGCTGGTCAGGTAGGGTGCCAGAGTGTTCCGCCGATCTGGACCAGGCCGGCCAGCGCCAGCCGGGTCTTCTCACCGCCCGAGAGGACCCCGGCCGACTTGTCGGCGTCGTCTCCGCGGAACAGGAACGCGCCGAGGACGTGCCGCAGTTCGCCGTCGCTCAGGTGCGGCGCGGCCTGGGCGAGGTTGTCGCGGACGCTGCGCGCCGGGTCGAGGGTGTCGTGCTCCTGCGCGAAGTAGCCGAGCCGCAGGCCCGGGCCGGGCACCACCCGGCCGGTGTCGGGGCTCTCGTGGCCGGCCAGGATGCGCAGCAGGGTGGTCTTGCCGGCGCCGTTCAGGCCGAGCACGACCATCCGGCTGCCCCGGTCGACGGCCAGGTCGAGGCCGGTGAGCACCGGGCGGCCGGCGTAGGCCTTGGCGAGGCTGATCGCGCCGAGCGGCATCCGGCCGCAGGGGGCGGGTTCGGGCAGCCGGATCCGGGCCGTCCGTTCGGCCTGCCGGGCGGGTTCGAGGTCGGCGAGCATCCGGTCGGCGCGGCGGGCCATGCTGCGGGCGCTGGTGGCGGTGGCGACGTTGGCCCGCATCCGGTCGGCCTGGGCGTGCAGGGCGGCGGCCTTGCGTTCGGCGTTGGCCCGTTCCCGGGTGCGGCGGCGTTCGTCGGCGGCGCGCTGGTCGAGGTAGGCCCGCCAGCCGGTGTTGTGGACGTCGATCGCGGCGCGCTGCGGGTCGAGGTGGAAGACCCGGTTGACGGTGTCGGCGAGCAGGCCGAGGTCGTGGCTGATCAGGACCAGCCCGCCCTGGTGGGCCGCGAGGAAGCCGCGCAGCCAGGCGACGGAGTCGGCGTCGAGGTGGTTGGTGGGTTCGTCGAGCAGCAGGGTGCCGTGGTCGGCGAAGAGGATCCGGGCCAGCTCGACCCGGCGGCGCTGGCCGCCGGAGAGGGTGCCGACCGGGGTGTCCATGACCCGGGCGGGCAGTCCGAGGCCGGCCGCGACCCGGGCGGCCTCGGCCTCGGCCGCGTAGCCGCCCCGGGACTGGAACTCGGCCTCGGCGCGGGTGTAGGCGTCCATCGCCCGGCGCTGTTCGTGCGGTGCGTCGGCCTGCGCCATCGCCTCTTCGGCGGCGCGCAGCGCGTGGACGGCGGTGGCCAGGCCGCGGGCGGACAGGATGCGGTCGGTGACGGTGGCGGACGGGTCGGCGGCGCGGGAGTCCTGCGGGAGGTAGCCGACGGGGCCGGTGCGGGTGACCGTCCCGGCGGCGGGCGGCAGTTGTCCGGCGAGGGTGGCGAGCAGGGTGGTCTTGCCGGCGCCGTTGCGGCCGACCAGGCCGATCCGGTCGCCGGGGGCGATGTGGACGGTGATGTCGGACAGCAGGAGGCGGGCGCCGACGCGCAGGTCGACACCACGGGTGGTGATCATGGGATAACGCTCCGAAACAGCGAACGGACACACGGGTGGTGTGGAGGCGGGTCCGTCGGCTAGGAAATTCGGGGCGTAGACATGCGGCCCAGGGTAGCGGGGCGGGTGGAGCGTCCGCATCCGAATTGCCGGCGGGAGCGCACCGCGTCCGCGCGGGTTTCGGCCAGTGGGGCGGGTGTTGGCTCGTGGGGCCCCCTTGCCGGGGCGCGGGCCCCGCGCTTCCATGACCCGCATGGGTCGACGTGAGCTCGTTCTCTTGACTGATCACAGTTCGACCGAAGGAAGCCGCGACGTCCTCGCCGCCGCCGCCCGGGCCCTCACCGGCCGGGCGCCCGTGCTGCTCGACGCCCGGCACTTCATGACCGGCGGGGGCGGCCGGATCCGTCCCGACGACGGGGGCGGGCTGCGCCTGGAGGCGGACGGCCGCAGTGTGGCGGCCGACGCCGTCGTGGTCTACGAGATCCCGCCGCACCGGCGGCGCGACTTCGCGTCCTTCCAGCGGCTGCTGGGTGCACACGGCGCCCGCTCGCTCGGCACCGATGTGCAGGCCTGGCGGGCGGCCACCGAGAAGGACCTCACGGTGGCCCGCTTCACCCGCGACGGCGTCGCGCACATGCCGACCGTCTCGCTGTCCCGGCCGAGCCTGCGGGCCGCCGCCGAGGCCTTCGACCGGCTCGGCGGCGACGTCTGGGCCCGGCCCTGCGTCGGGATGGGCGGCGACGACGTCTTCCACGTCACCACTCACGCCCAACTCGCTTCCGCCGCACGGCACTACGAGCATGACGGGGCGGACTGGCTGATCGCCCGGGATGCCCGCAACTTCACCCCGGACGGCCGCCGCCACCAGTACCGGGTGGTGGTGCTCGACGGCCGGGTGGTCCGGGTGGTCGAACACGTGCAGGCGGATCCGGACGCCCCCTGCAACGAGAGCCGCGGCGCCGTCTCCGCCCCGCTCGCCGCCGCCGAACTGCCCCGGGGCCTCGCGGACCTGGCGATCCGCGCGGTCGCCTGCCTCGGCCTGCCGCTGGCCGGTGTCGACCTCGCCGCCGAGAGCGGCGGCGTGGTCTTCGAGGTCAACGTCCACCCGGCGTTCGGCCGCGGCGCCCTGGAGCAGGTCGCCGTGCCGTACGTGGCCGCGCACCTGGAGCCCGTCTGACGGTTCCGGCCGGGCGCGCGGCGGCCGGGCGCGCCCCGGGCCGGCGGCTGGCGAAGGAGGCCTGTCGGCGGCCGGGCACGTCCCTGGCCGGTCAGCTCCGCAGGATGGCGGCGAGGAGCGACGGGCGGAACAGCAGCGTCGGCGGGGCGACCAGCGACATCACCTCGTGGAACGCGGCGGTGACCGCCGGGTTGTGGGCGGCGCCGGCCAGCACCTTGTCGAGGAAGCGGTGCTGGAGCGCGAGCAGGGCGCCGGAGGGTCCGCCGGTGGTGGCGGCGAAGCGGACGTCCTCGGTGCAGGACATCACCCACGGGTTCTTGGAGACGGCCGCGATCGCGCGCCGGGCGTCCCGGGTCGTGGCGTGGCCGATGCCGCCGTGGCGCAGGGCGGTGCGGCGCAGCTCCCGGGCGCAGAACAGGGCGACGGTGACGCCCTGCCCGTACACCGGGTTGAAGGTGCTGGCGGCGTCGCCGACCACCACCAGGCCGTCCGGGGCGCTGCGTTCGTAGTGCCGCCGGATGCCGGGGCCGGGGACGAAGCCGCGCACCTCGCCGGCCGGCTCGGCCTGCTGGAGCGCCTCGCGGATGCTCGGGTCGCGCAGCCGGGCCAGTTGCTTGGTGAACCCGGCTTCGCCGGGCTCGGGTTCGGCGCCGCGCATGCCGGCGACGCTGACGATCCAGCGGTCGCCCTCGACCGGCAGCAGCACGCCCAGGTGGGGCGCGTCCGGGGCCTTGGTCTGCACGTAGATCGCCTTGTAGCCGATGTCGACGCCGGCCGGGCGGTGGAACAGCCGGGAGGAGTACGCGACGCCCGCGTCCACCCGCTCCTCGGGCACCGGCGGGTGGCCCAGCTCAGCCAGCCAGTCCGGCACCGAGGTCGTGCGGCCGGCCGCGTCCACCACCAACTCGGCCGGTATCTCCCGGACTTCGCTGCGTTCGGGCCCGCGGTCGCGGACCTTGACGCCGGTCACCGTGCGGGCCGACCCGAGCAGGCCGACCACGTCGGCGCCCTCCAGGAACTCGATCGAGGGCTCGGCGCGGACCCGGTCCAGCACCGCCTTGTCCAGCACCGGCCGGGTGCAGGAGAGGAAGGCGAGCTGCGCCGGGTACTGCGCCATCCACCCCGCCGAGCTGAGCCACTTCAGATCGCCCGAGACGGCGACCCTCGTCGCGCCCGCCTCCGTGAGTTCCTGGTTGATGCCGGGCATCATCTCCTCCAGCGCCCGGTGCCCGGCCTCCAGCACCAGGTGCGCGTGCCGGCCCTGCGGCACCCCGGCCCGGAACGTGGGCTCCGCCGGGTAGCGGTCCCGCTCCACCACCACGATCCGTTCGGCGAACCCGCGCAGGGCCCAGGCCGCCACCGTGCCGGCCAGCCCGCCGCCGATCACCACCGCCGTGCCCCGCCCGGGGGCCGTTTCCGAAGAAGTCATGACACGTAGCGTAGTCGGGCGGTGGCGGCCCCGTAATTGCATCGGCGGGATGAACGGGCAGGACACGGGCGGCCGTTGGTGCCCGAACGCGCCGGGCGCACGACCGGTCCGGAACACTGTCGCGCGGCGCCCCCGGGGGCGGGCGGTGGGAGGCACCCGGGAGCGGGTACTACACTCGGCGGGAGTTGTGCAGGCCCCCCTTCCGGTGCGCGGGCGCGCGGAGCCGAGGAGGTGAGAGCCGTGGAGTGCAGTAGTCCGGGTCGAAGTCGGCCCCGCCCCCGGTTGTCCCGCACCATTCGCGGCACCCGGCGTTCCTCCTCCCGTACGGCTCCCACGCGGCGCTGACCTCGTCCTCGACGGGGTGCCGCCGGTCGCGCCGTGCGCGTGGTGGCCGGCCGGGCGCCTCCGGCCCGCCGTCCCCGGACGGCGACCGGGCACCCACCGTGGAGGTACCCGCCATGTCCGACTGGCGTGTGCGCGCCGTGCGCGCGAGCAAGCGTCCGTTCTCCCGCCCCGCCGGGGGCTCCGGACCCGCCGACGCGCAGCCGGCGCCGGAGCACTCGATGGATCCGCGGCCCGACCAGCCCGTCGAGCCGGTCACCCTGGAGCGTTCCGTGGTGGACGCGGCGGTCTACCGGGACGGGCGGCGGATCGACACACCGGCGAACCTCGCCGACATCTACCGCGAACTGCCCGACCGGCCCGGCGCGATGGCCTGGATCGGCCTGTACCGCCCCGCCGAGGCGCAGCTGCTGGAGGCGGCGGACCGGTTCAACCTGCACGAACTGGCCGTCGAGGACGCCATCGTCGCCCACCAGCGGCCGAAGCTGGAGCGCTACGGCGACACGCTGTTCGTGGTGCTGCGCGCCGCGCGCTACCTGGACGAGGCGGAGGAGGTCGACTTCGGCGAGATCCACCTCTTCGTGGGCCCCGACTTCGTGCTCACCGTCCGCCACTCGCAGGCACCGGACCTGTCCGCGGTGCGCCGCCGCCTGGAGACGGACCCGGACCTGCTCGCGCTCGGCCCGGAGGCGGTGCTGTACGCGGTGCTGGACGCCGTGGTGGACGGCTACGCGCCGGTGATCGCCGGGCTCCAGCACGACATCGACGAGATCGAGACGGAGGTGTTCGGCGGCGACCCGCAGGTCTCCCGGCGCATCTACGAGCTGTCCCGCGAGGTGATCGAGCTCCAGCGGGCCACCCGGCCGCTGCTGGAGATCATGAAGAGCCTGGAGGCGGGCTTCGGCAAGTACGGCACCGACGACGAGCTGCAGCGCTACCTGCGCGACGTCGCCGACCACGCCACCTACGCCGCCGAGCGGGTGGACGGCTTCCGGCAGATGCTGCAGAACATCCTGACCGTGAACGCGACGCTGGTCTCGCAGCGGCAGAACGAGGAGATGAAGCAGCTCGCCGAGGCCGGGCACGTGCAGAACGACGAGATCAAGAAGATCTCCTCCTGGGCGGCGATCCTCTTCGCGCCGACACTGATCGGCACCGTGTACGGGATGAACTTCGAGATCATGCCGGAGCTCAAGTGGGCGTTCGGCTACCCGTTCGCGGTCGGGCTGATGGCGCTGGTCTGCACCGGGTTGTACGTGGTCTTCAAGCGCCGCAACTGGCTCTGACGGCGGGCCGCGGCGGGCCGCGGCGGGGCGCGGCTGGTGCGGGGCGCGGCGCGGTCCGGCTCGGGCGCGGTGCTCGCGACCGGCTCCGCCGTGCCGCCGCAAGCCGGCGCGGCCCCGCGCAGGCAGCACTGACCGGCTGCCGCAACCGGCGCCGACCGCACGGCTGTTCGCCCGGCGTCAGGGATTCGTCAGGGCGGCGGCGCGGCGCTTGCCCCGGTCCGCGCCCGCCGGTTGGATGAGGAGCATGAACCGCCCGGCACGCCACCACGACCGCCCGCCGCATCCGCGGCCGCCGGTCCGCGTCGCCGCGGCCGCCATCGCCGTGCGCTGATCCGCGCCTCCCCGCCGGAGGGCACGGCACGTGCCGCGCCCCGCCCCGCCCCGTCGTCCGATCGGCGCGGGGTGCGGGCGGGCGCGCGAGTTCCGCATCTCATCAGGTCTTTTGAGCCCGCACCCCGGCCCGGACAGGGCCGGCGGTGCCCCGCACCCTGGGAACGGTCATGTCCGAATCCGTCCTGTCCGCTCGTACCGCCCTCGTCACCGGCGCCTCCTCCGGCATCGGCTGGGAGACCGCCCGGCTGCTCGCCGGGCTGGGTGCCACCGTGCTGGTGCACGCCCGGACCACCCCGGAGGCCGAGGCGGCCGTCGCCCGGCTGGTCGACGCCGGCGCCCGCCGGGACCAACTCGTCGAGCTGGCCGCCGACTTCACCCACCTCTCGGAGGTCGCGGTGCTGGCCGGCACGGTCGTCAAGCACTACCCGGCGCTGGACCTGCTGGTCAACAACGCCGCCGCGCTGGCGCCCGAGCGCTGCACGCTGACCGACGACGGCAACGAGGTCTCGCTGCAGGTCAACTTCCTGGCCGCGCACCTGCTGGCCAGGCTGCTGCGGGCGCCGCTCTCGGCGTCCGGCGACGCCCGGATCGTCAACGTCTCGTCCTCGCTGCACCGGACGGCGTCGATGAACTGGTCGGACCCGCACCGGGTGAAGAGGTACTCGCGGGTGGCCGCGTACGCGCAGTCGCAGCTCGCGCTCACCATGGCGACCGCCGACATGGCCCCGGCCGGCTCCGGCATCACCGCCGTCAGCCTCAACCCGGGCCTGTGCGACACGGCGCTGCTGCCGCTGTACGGGCGGGCCGGCGCGCCGGCGGCGGAGGGTGCGGCGGCCGTCGTCCGGCTCTGCCTGCCGGACGTCGCGGTCGCCAACGGCGCCTACTACGACGGCGGTTCGGTGGCGCCGGTGGCGCAGGCCGCCCAGGAGGAGCGCTCGCTGAAGCGCCTGGTCAAGCTGGCGGACCAGTTGGTCGGCCAGGCCGCTTGAAGCCCTTTCCCGGAATCGGAGAGCGCACGATGTCCAAGCGCGCCCGCAAGAAGAGGGCCCGGCGGAAGAGCACGGCGAACCGCGGCCGCCGGGCCGGGCAGGGCTGACCCGCCCACCACCGCAGCCCACCACCCATCGCCATCACCCATCACCACCACCCATCACCACCGCCGATCACCGCCGCGAACCGCTGAGGGCCGCCGCGAACCGGCGGGCACCGCCGGGCGCCGGGGACGGTCGCTAAGGATGCGTCAAGAACGGCGCCCGGCGGCGTCAAGGAGCCGTCAGGGGGCGGCTTCCCGCAGGTGGCGCGGCACTAGCGTCGCCCGGCGGAGAGAAACGGTTCTGCTCCGGTTTCAGCAGGAAACCCCGGCGGACCGTACAACGGGGGAGAGGAACATGCGGCCATGACCACCTCGGCAGCGGGCACGACGGCCACCACGGGGGAGACGGCCCCGGGGACGGAACCCGATCAGGCGGGGGAACCGGCCCCAGCCCCGGCCACGGCCGCCCCGACCCCCCGCCCGAGCCCCCTGGCCCGGCTCCGGCACGGCGCGCGGACGGTCGGCGGCCGCGCCTACTGGACCACCCCGCGCCTGGTCCGCGGCCTCACCGCGCTCAGCCTGGCCGCCCTGATCGGCCTCGGCGCGGCCGCCACCACCGTCCTCGGCGGGGCCCGCGACGGCACCGACACCATCGGCCACCGGGCCGCCCCGCAGGCCACCCGAGCCGCCGACCTCTACTTCGCGCTCAGCGACATGGACGCCCAGGCCGCCAACCTGCTGCTGGTCGGTGCCGACCCCGACTACACGACGCTGCGCAAGCAGACCCTCGACACCTACGAGCAGCGCCGCGCGCAGGCCGACGGCGACCTCCAACAGGCCGCCCAGGCCGCGGCCGCCGACCCGGCCGGCCAGCGCGCCGTCCAGCAGGTGCTCGGCCGGCTCGGCAGCTACGAGGTCCTGGTGGCCCGCGCCCAGCTGCTGGAGGAGCAGGCCAAGGCCCCGGCCGGCCAGCCCTCGCCCGCCGCCCTGGACGCCTACCGCCAGGCCACTGACCTGCTGCGCCAGCAACTGCTGCCCGCCGCCGACCAGGTCACCGCCGCCAACGAGGCCACCGTCGAGCAGGTCTACACCGAGCGCCGCGACGCCCTCGGCAGCGGCTGGTGGTGGCTGCTCGCGGTCGGCCTGCTCGCGCTCGCCGCGCTGCTCGGGCTCCAGCGCGTCCTGGCGGTGCGCTACCACCGCGTCGTCAACCCGGTGCTGGCCGCAGTCACGCTGCTCACCGCCGTCGTGCTGGCGATCGGCCTGCACCTGGTCAGCCGCGCCGACGACCACCTGGTGACCGCCAAGAGCAACGCCTACGACTCGGTGATCGCGCTCAGCCGCGCCCGTGCCGTCGCCTTCGACCTGAACGCCGACGAGAGCCGTTACCTCACCGACCCGTCCCGCGCGGCCGCCTACGAGCAGAGCTTCCTCGACAAGACCCAGGCGATCGCCCGCCTGGACGGCGCCACCCTCGCCGACTACAACGCTCAGCTGGCGGCCGCCGCGGCCCGGCACCGCGCTGACCACACGGCCGTCCCCTTCGGCGGCTACCTCGGCACCGAACTGCACAACATCACCTTCCCCGGCGAGCAGGACGCCGCCGAGCGGGTGCTCGCCGCCTTCCAGCAGTACCAGCAGGACGACCGGAAGATCCGCGCGCTGCGCGACGAGGGCCGGCTCAAGGAGGCGGTGACGCTCAACACCGGCCTCTCCCAGGGGCAGTCCAACTACGACTTCGACCAGCTGAGCACGGCCATCGGGGACACCATCGCGGTCAACGCCAAGGCGATGGACTCGGCGGTCGCCGCGACCGACGGCGACCTCGACGCCGGTACGGCGGCCCTGGCCGCGGGCGCGCTGGCGGCGGCGCTCGCGCTCACCGCGCTGGGTGTCCGACCGCGCCTGCGCGAGTACCGGTAGCCGCCGGCAGCCGGTTACGCTCCGGACGGGCGTCGGCGAAACCCCCGGCGGGCTCTGGTGCGTCCAGGCTCCGGCGCCCCCGGCCTCAGTCGGCGGCGAGCCGGTCGTACTCGGCGTCCGGGTCCAGCTGGCGCCGGTACTCGGCGTGCAGCCGGACGTCGCCGTCCGGGCCGGCCAGGCGGGCGAGCGGGCCCCGGGCGCCCGGGAGCCGCCGGGCGCACGGCCACTGCTGGGCGAGTACGGCGAGCGGCGCGCCGTCGCCGGTGCGCAGGATCCAGCTGGCGCGGCCGCCGCCGATCAGGGGCAGGTACGGCCGGGGGAGTCCGAGGGCGGCGAGCGCCTGCGGCAGGTCGAGGCCGTCGGGGAGGGTGAGCGCCGCGGGGTGCGGGGCGTCGGCGTCGTCGCCGGCCGCGACGCTGTCCCGGGTGAGGTGGATGCGCATGGCCGGACAGCATAGGGCGCGCGGACGGGCCCGCGCGCCCGTGCACCGGTGTGCCGGTTTGACAAACGCCCTTGCCGTCCCGGCGAATGGCAGGCATGGCCGACGAAGACTTCGAGAACGTCCTCACCACGGTGGGCCCCCGGCTGCGCGCCCTGCGACGCGAGCGCGGCACCACCCTCGCCAAACTGGCCGCCGCCACCGGGATCTCGCTCAGCACGCTGTCCCGGTTGGAGTCCGGGCAGCGCAAGCCGACCCTGGAACTGCTGCTGCCGCTGGCCCGGGAGTACCGGGTGCCGCTGGACGAACTGGTCGGCGCCCCGGCCACCGGAGACCCCCGGGTCCATCCCCGCCCGGTGACCAGGAACGGCCAGACCATCATCCCGCTCACCCGCCACCTCGGCGGTCTGCACGCCTTCAAGCAGATCATGCCGCCCGGCCGGGGCACCGAGCCCGAGCTGGAGCTGAAGGTGCACGAGGGTCACGAGTGGCTGTACGTGCTGTCCGGCCGGCTGCGGCTGGTGCTCGGTTCGCACGACCTGGTGCTGACGGCCGGTGAGGCCGCCGAGTTCGACACCCGGACCCCGCACGCCTTCGGCAACGCCGGGCCGCAGCCGGTGGAGTTCCTCAGTCTGTTCGGTCCTCAGGGTGAGCGGATCCATGTCAGGGCGCGCCCGGGAACCTCCGTTCGGTAGGTTCGTTCCCTGACAGCGGGGGTTTTCCGTTCCGGTCTCCCGCCAGGCCGTCGGGAGGGGCCGAGAAGATGAGTGTCCAGCAGAGTACGGAGTCCGGCGAGAGCGGTGGAACCGGGGAGCGCGGCGCGGTGGGTGCGCCCGAAGTCCCGGGCGCGGCGGGGGCCTTCGAGGCCTCCGGCGGCGGCGCCGGCCGGGCCGGCGGTGGTTCCGGCGGCGACGGGAGCGGCGGCAGCGGTCCGACCGGTGGGGCCGACGGCGTCGGCGGCGCGGAGCCGGACGCCAAGAGCGGGCGGAAGAAGCGCCCGTTCTGGCAGGAGCTTCCGATTCTGCTGGTGATCGCCCTGCTGCTCTCGCTCGGCATCAAGACCTTCTTCGTCCAGGCCTTCTCGATCCCCTCGGGTTCGATGGAGCAGACCCTGGCGATCGGCGACCGGGTACTGGTCGACAAGTTGACGCCGTGGTTCGGTGCCGAGCCCGAGCGCGGCGAGGTGGTGGTCTTCCGTGATCCGGGCGGCTGGCTGGAGAGCGCGCCGACGCACGCGGACGGCTCGGTGATGAGCTCGGTCCAGAAGGTGCTGAGCACCGTCGGCCTGATGCCCTCGGCGGACGAGAAGGACCTGATCAAGCGGGTGATCGCGGTCGGCGGGGACACCGTCGAGTGCAAGGCGGGCAGCCCGCTGAAGGTGAACGGCGTCGCGCTGGACGAGCCGTACCTGTTCCCCGGTTCGGCGCCCTGCGACCAGGACCCGGTGGGCACCGTCACCGTCCCCAAGGGCAAGCTCTGGGTGATGGGCGACCACCGCAACAACTCGCGGGACTCGCGCCCGCACCACAACGAGACCGGTGACGGCTTCGTGCCGGTGGGGAACGTGATCGGCCGGGCCTTCGTCGTCGCGTGGCCGCTCACGGACTGGTCCACCCTGCCCGTCCCGGACACCTTCGGCAAGGTGCCGGCGGGCGCGGGCGCGGGCGCGGCCGCGCCGGTGGAGGCGCCGTCGGCGCCGGACGCGCTCGGGCTGGCCGCCGTCGTGCCGTTCGCCCTGTGGCGCCGCCGCCGCGGCGCGCGCCGGGGCCGCCGCTGAGCCGGGTGAGGGCTTCGGCGGAACTCCTCCCGCGATTCTCTACACGCCTGTAGAGTTTCCGGGGTGAGCTGCACGCCTGGTCGCGTGGCCGCCCGACCGGGGAGGCCGCGCGTCGGGGCCGGGTCGGGAGGCGGAACCGTGGTGGAGAGTCGGCGCAGTCCTGTGGCCGTCGGGGAGCCGGCGGACCCGGACGTCCAGTGGGTGTACCAGCCGGTCGAGGTGGACCTCGGCGGCGGCACCTGGGCGTCCGGGCGGATCAGCGGCTGGTGGCAGGACTCGGCCGGGCAGCGGTGGTGCCGGTTGCGGGTGAGCCGCAGTGGCCGGCCGGCCGGGTGGGAGCGGTTCGACCCGGCGCGGGTCCTGCTGCTGCCGGTCGCCGGGCTCTGAGGAGGCGTCGGCCGGTTCCGATCGGAACCGGTACCGGCGTGACCGGAACCGGTCCGGTGGGTTCGGACGTCCCTCGGTGCGGCGATCACGAGGCGTTGTCCATAGAGGCGTTGTCCATAAGAGATTCACAAAATATGACGGCATGTGCGATTCTGTGCAGCGCCCCCGTGACCCGCCCCATCCGTGTCGGCACCTTGGGGGGCCCGGGGCCGCCGACATGCCACTTCATCGACCGGGGACGACGTGAGTTCCGAGATCTACTTCAGCAGCAACTACCGCGACCTGTGCGAGCAGCACGGCACCGGCGCGGGCTTCCAGTTCGAGTTCTCCTGCTACCGCTGCTCCGACACCTGGCGCTCGTCGTTCGAGGCGTTCACCACCGGCCAGGTGGCGGGCTGGATCGGCAAGGGCGTCAGCGCCGCCTGGAACCTCATCGGCGGCAACGCCAACACCATCAGCAACGCCGCCGACGGCCTGGCCGGCCACACCTGGGGCAACGCGCGCGACGCCGCCTTCCAGCGCGCGATCACCAACGCCCAGGTGCACTTCAACCGCTGCGCCCGCTGCACCCACTACGTCTGCGGCCGCTGCTTCGACCCGGGCCAGGGCCTGTGCCACACCTGCGCCCCGGACACCGCGGCCGAGGCGATGGCGGCGCAGCGGCGCGGCCTCAACGACATGGTGTCCGACCGCTCCTACCAGCAGGGCCAGCAGTCCGGCGCCGAGTTCGACGTGCGGACGCCGCGCCAGCTCGTCTGCCCGCAGTGCTCGGCGGAGACGCACGGCACGCCGTTCTGCCCGGGCTGCGGCCACCGGCTCGCCCAGCCGACCCAGTGCGGCCAGTGCCACCAGGACATCCCGGAGGGCGCGGCGTTCTGCCCGGGCTGCGGCACCAGGCGCTGACCCCGCAGACCCCGCGCACACTGCGCACCCCACGCACCCCATGCACCTCGCGACGGCGGGGGGCCGGCGGGGGGAGGGCCCCCCGCGCCCCCCCCGCCGGGGGCGGGCCCGCCGGGGGAGCCCGACGGAAACATTGGGGCC
>NZ_JBHXMU010000044.1:58270-81115 GCF_042720685.1 Kitasatospora sp. NPDC058492 | reverse complement strand
CCCCGTGGCGGGAACGGTCCGGGCGCAATGTGGCGGGTTCGGTGGAGGGGTGCACGAGGTGGCGGGAACGGCGCCCGGCCGATGCACGGGGTGGAGGGTTCGGTCCGGGGGTGCCCGGGGATCGAAGTAGGCCGTTGTGGAAGTTACGCAACTTGCGCTAAAGTGAAACCCGTACCGCTCACCGGGGTCGTCGACCCCGACCGAACCACTGGAGAAAATCCGTGACCGCTACGTCCATCGCCGTTGCCGCTGTTGCTGATCTCGCCGAACTGGTCGCGCTGGTGACCGCCCGTCACCTCACTGTCCCGCGGAACCTGTCCAAGCTCGCCACCGACGCCGCGGCGGCCGGTTGGACCGTCACCCCCGAAGTTGGCATGGGGTGGCTGGCTGTGAGCTTGACCGGGCGGGTTCAGTTCGGTCGGGGGAGCGTGGCCGCGGGTCTGCGGTGCATCTGGCGGGAGAACGGTAAGGGCGGGTTCCGGTGGGACAGTGCGGAGCGCTACCGCGACGGTGAGCTTGACCGTGAGGGAATCGCGTGGGGATCGGTCAACGGGTGGGTTGAGCGCGCGACCGCGGTTCTGGTCGACCCCGCGGCGGAGGCGGACGACGTCACGTTCGAGGGGCGCGGCGCGGCGGAGTGGTTGGCAGTGACGAATGCGCACGGCGAAACCGCGGCGGAGGCGTACGAGCGGGGCCGCAACGTTCGCGACCGGATTAAGGGCATGCTTGGGCACTGGTTGCCGCTCCGGGAGTGCGGCCCGGATGGGGACCTCAGTCTCCGGGCGGAGAGCGTTCCGGCGTGGGTGGACGCGGTGGACGACGCCACGTTCGGGCCGTTCCGTCGCCTTGACCGCCGGTCGGTGCGGGTGAACGACATTGAGCGCGCGCTCCGGTGGGAGATCGCGGAGGCGGGCGACGAGAAGCGGACGCCGGGCGCGCGTCGGGCCGCGGAGTTGGCCGGCCGGGCCCGCGTGCTGGCGGACGGGTGCGCGGCGGAGGCTGACGCGCTGGAGTCCATGCTTCTCGACGCGGAGGCGGAAGCGCTGTGCGCCCCCTACGTTGACGCGATTATGGACGAGATGGAGGAGAGCGAGCGCGAGTGGCGCGCCGCGAACCCGACCGCCGACGTTCGAAAGTTCGCCGGTGCGGTGATCCAGACCATCGGCGACGCGGACATTCGGTTCAGCGAGTGGTGGGCGAAGCGCAACACCCCCGGCATGACGTACTGGCAGGGCTGGAACACGTGGCAGGCCGAGCGCGGGCAGGCCACGGGCGCCGAAACCCACGCGTCGGTGCAGCTGTACGGGGAGACGGACCGCGCGATCCTGGCGGTTGCCGAGGAGTTCGCGGCCCGCGCGAAGTACACCGACGACGCGGAGCAGCAGCAGCGCGCGGCGCAGATTGCGGAGGCGGCGCAGCGCGGGGCCGCGCTGCTCGCCCCGGGGGCCCGTCCGCAGCGCAACGAGATCAGTGACATCGCGTCCCGCCTGTGGGGGCTGATGTGTGGTCGGGGTGTGTGGGGCGGGGGCCGGACCATGGACACGGCGGCGGACCTTGAGACCGCGGCGGAGTGGAACGCGGACACGGACGAACTGCGCCGACTCCTCCTGATCCGTCACGGGCTCGACGTCCGGGGCCGTGCGGGCGCCGCGGTGCGCGAGGAACTCAAGGCGGAGGAGTCGCGCCGCGGGGAGATTGCCCGCACGGCGTACTATGCGGCCCGGACCGCGGGTGCGTCGGAGGAGTCCGCGCACGCGGCCGGTGCCGACGCGCGGGCGCGGTATGAAGCGGACGCGGAGGGGCGGCCGGCCGACGGGCGCGAGCGATTCGAGCGCGGCGCCTATGTGTGGGTCGGGCCGGCGGCGGACACGGCGAACGAGCCTTACGTCGCGAGTGTGCTGGGCTACACCCGCAACGGCGCCTTTGAGGTGCGGGAGCCCGCGCGCGGGATGGTTGTTCACGTCCCCGGTGACCGGTTGTCCCCCGCCACCACGGAGGAGGCGGAGACGGACCGCGCGCGCCGCGAGCGCGAGCGCGAGGAACAGGACGCGGAGCGGGAGCGGCGCAACGCTGCGGCGCGGGCCGCGGCGGCGGAGGCGGACCGCCTCCGGAAGGTGCGCGAGGAGCGGCAGCGTGCGCGCACGGAGGCGGCGCGGGGTACCGAGGCACGGATCGCGATGAACGGGGCTTGGGCGCCGGAATTCAGCGTCCCCGCGTCGATCGACGAACTGTGGAAGCTCGCCGCGTGCATGGGGTGGCGTATGACCCGTCAGACCACCGGCACGGGCTACTCGTCGTCGATCATTGTCACCATCGGCGGGACCACCGACGCGGGTGTGTGGCGCTTCGGACTGGTGTGGACCGTGTCCCGCGGCCGGTACTCGGTCAACAAGGCGGCCGGTTGGGCTACCTGGGCAGACGAGCGGACCGGGCCGCGTGGCGGCCGGATCGACCCGACCATCGGCGACGTGAAGTCGATCATGTACACCGAGACGAACGAGGGGATTGCCGCGCCGCTTGGCGTGCTGGTGGGCGTGGACGGGCCGCAGGCGGACACCGGCACGGACGACACGGACGGGACGGACGGGGACGACACCCCGGGCGGTGGCGTCGAGCCGGACGTCGACCCCACGAACGGTCCCGCGGCGCCCGCCCCGGTCGAGCCCACCGTCGAGGAGCCGGCGACCCCCGCGGCCCCGGTGGTCGAGGGGAACGTCGAGCCGCCGGCGGCGGAGACTTCCGCGACTTCCGCAGAACTTGACAGGGACACCGCCAGTACGCGACCGGCGGACGCCCCGGCGGCGGTGCCCGCCCCGGTCGAGCCCGTCGTCGAGGAGCCGGCCGTCCCGGCGGCGGACCCCCGGGCGGCGGAGGAGGCGCGGCGGCGCCGGTCCCCCTACCTGTCCGGCGGCATCCCCCGCGTGACCCTGGCCCAGTTGGCGGCCGAGCGGGAGCAGCGGGAGGCGGCGCCGCTCCGGCACCGTGCGCGGGTGACCACCGGCAGCGGGAAGGCGGGCGAGTACCTCGGGCGCCGGGGAACCGACGGGCTGTGCTGGGTACTGCTGGACGGCGACACCTACCCCGTGACCGCCCGTCTGGCCGAGGTGCGGCCCGTCGTCGAGCCTCCCGTCGAGGGGGCGCAGGATGCCCGGACTTCCGGAGAACTTGACAGGGGCGCGGCAATCGAGCGACCGGTGCCGGCCGGCGACACGGCCGGGCCGGAGCCGACGCCCAAGGCGCTCGCCGAGGAGGAGGCGCGCCTCAGGCGGCGCGCGGCCTACCGGATCACCGAGGAGACGGGGCGGGCCGCGTGGCGGGAGGCGGGCGAGGCGATCGGGGCGCAGCGACGTGCCGAGCGCGGCCCCGACCCGGAGTTCCTCGGGGTCCTGGTCGAGGGGGAGGACGTCGCGCCGATGAATCCGGGTTGGGCTCAGGCGTGGTGGTTGCTGCGCGACTCTCACGGGTTCGGCTACGAGATCAACCAGCGCAAGCAGTGGCACGTGATGGCACAAGTGGGCGTCATCCTGGGGACCTCGATCCCCGCCCGTCTGGAGAACCTCGGCCGCTTCGACACCATCGAGGACGCGCTCGCGGCGGTCCGCGAGCATGCGCAGCAGCGCGCGGAGGCGGAGGCGGGCACCATCCTGGTTGAGCGGATCAAGCGGCTCGCCGCGGCCCCCGCCGCGCCCCGGCCGCCGGTCGAGTCCGCCGCCCCGCCGGTCGAGGCGGCGCCCCTGGCGGACGTCCGCGCCGTGGTCGAGGCCGAGGTTCGAGTCGCCGTCGCCCGGCCGGCTGACGGCCCGTCCCCTGCCGGGGCTGCCGGCGCCGACCGTCCGGGGCTGGCAGCCCCGGCAGGGGTCGAGGCGGTCGTCGAGCGGGCCGTCGAGGCGGCGTTCGAGCGCATCGTCGAGGCGGCCGTCGAGCGGGTACTCGCCCGGCTCGGGCAGCCGCCCGCCTCCGGGGGCCCGACCGTGGCCGTCGCCGCGGAAGCGGTCGAGCGGGTGCTCGCCGAGGCCGACCCCGCCCCCGCGGGCGGGCAGGCCGGCGGAGGCCGGCACGGCCGCAGGCGGAGCGGCCGGCCCGCCCGGGCACGGCGCGGCGCCGGCCGCCGCCGCGACAACCGGGCCCGCTCCCGGTGACCCGGTCCGGCTCCCGCGGCGCCTTCCGGAGGGACGCGCCGCGGGAGCCGGACCACCGGCTCAACCCCTTCTCGACAGAGCCTCGGTCGAGCTCCCTGAGAACTCCCGAGACTTGACAGGGACTCGGCAAACAGGTGACAAGGCCCCGCCTGGGCAGGTGCGGTCGCTGCCCCTGTCGCACCGGGGCAAGAGGTGGGGGTTCGAGTCTGTTCGCGCAGGTCACAGGGCGCGACAGGGCGCGGCGCGACAGGGGGCGCGACAGGGGACGCGACAGCCTGTGCGACGCTTTTGATCTCCGAGTGCCCGGCCGGCGAATCTGCGCGGCACGGTCAGTTGCGGAAGTTACGTAACTTCCGCTAAGTTCATCGGGCAGGACCCGCCGGGCCCGGCCCGGCACCCGACTTGAGAGGACGTCATGACGCAGACACACGCCACCGCCTACGCCGTCACCGCGGCAAACCGCGAGATCCCGGCCGGCCACCTGATGACCCGCGTCGAGGCCGGCCGCCGCGCCGGCCGGCTGCTGGACGTGAGCCCCGGAACCGCCGGCCGCCGCATCACCGCGGCCGTCGCCGCCGGCGAACTGGTCGAGCTCCGCGCCGCCGGTGACTGCCGACTGACCATCCCCGGCGCCCCAGCCGACGCGATCGTCTGGGCGGCGCCCGGCACCGTCGAGGGGACCGTCGAGGTCGTCATGGGCGACGTCGAGGACACCGTCGAGGTCGTCCTCTCCGACATCCCCCGCTCGACGCCGCGCCGCCCGCTCACGCGCCGCCCGCTGGTCATCTCGGCAGCCGACTGCAAGCGCCTGGCACAGGAGCTCTGCCGGCTGTGGGCCGAGGCGCGCACCGCCGCCGAGACCGGCCCCGCGGCCATCGAGGGCGCCCTCGCCGCCGCCGAACTGCCCAGCGCCGACACCGGCCGCGGATGGATGCTCAGCACCAGCGGCGCCACCGGCGCCCCGATGGTCATCCACGTGGACGGCGCCCGGATCACCCCGCGCCGGGGCAACACCGACGACGCCGCCCGGTGGGGCGAAGCGCTCGCCGCCATCGAGACCGCCCTCGCCGCCGGCGGCTTCCGCGCCCGCCGCTCCGGCCACGCCGTGCTGATCGAGGGCCGGCGCATCGTGGCCGCCGGGCCGGTCGTCGAGGCTGAGCAGCCCCAGGAGCCCGCGGCCGAACCCGTCGTCGAGGAGCCGGCCGAGCTGGTGCGCATCTCCGGGGCCTGCTTCATCACCACGGAGCAAGTCGCCGCCATGAAGGAGCAGGCCGCCACCGACCGTGCGGCGTACGAAGCCGAGTCGGAGCGACGCCGCGCGGCCCAGGCCTACCACTACGGCCCCGAGCGGGAGGCGGCGCAGCGCGCGGCCGTTGGGCAGGTGCGCGAGCTGCTGGGCGCGGCCGGCGTGCCGGACCTCAACGCCACCCCGACCGCAAACACCGGGTTCCGGGCGCGGAAGGCCGACCGGCCCGGCGTGTGGGTGATGATCGGCCAGACCCGCGGAATCGGCAACAGCCGCCCGGACCCGCGACGCCTGCCGTTCGACGCGCGCGAATGGGATGCGAACTTCGAGACGTGGGCCGGGGTGCTGCGGCGCGCGGGGTGGGAGACCACCGAGCCGACCGAGCGGGCGTTCTACGCCACCCCGCCGGCCGAGGCCGAGCAGCGCGTCGAGGACGTCGTCGAGGCGGAGGTCGTCGAGGACGACCAGGAGCAGCCGGCCACCGCGCCGGCGGCCGGCGCCGCGGTGGTGCTGTTCGTGGATGAGCCGCTGCCGCCGGCCGCTGCCGAGGCGGCGCGCGCCATCCTGGCGGCCGACCGCAAGTCCGGCGTCGAGGAGTTCGACCCGCGCGAGCTGGTCGGCTCGGTCTTCGCGGACGGGCTCCCGATCGAGACCACCGCGCCGGACGCGGTTGCCGCGCTCCGCCGGGCGGGCGAGGAGTCGGCCGAGCCCGGCGCCGTCGAGGACGCCGCGGCGGCGCTGTTGGCGGCGACCCGCACGGCCGGGCTCGGCACGTGGCGGCGCGTCGCCCGCTGGCTGACCGGCCGGGAGATTGAGCGGCGCACCGGGGCGGCGAGCGGGACAGCCGGCGGCGACCTGGTCGAAGACGTGCCCGAGCTGCTCGCCCTGGTGGACGCCGCGGCCCGGCTGCTCGCCCGGTGGCTGACGGGTCACTACCTGCCCGATCTCAAGGCCGCCGACCGCGCCGCACGTCAGATCGCCGAGGCCCTGCACGCCGCCACCGGCGCCGGCCGACAGACCGTCTGGCTCCAGATCGCCCGGTATGCGGTCGAGCGGGAGGCTGCCGCGCTGCCTGCCCCCACCCCCGCCACCGAACCCGCTCCCCTGCGTCCGTCCGTCCGGCCGGCCGCCTGGCTCCAGACCATCCGGAACGGGTTCGAGCCGGACACCGCCGCGCGGCCGGTCGCCGAGCTGCCCGCCGGCACCGGTGAACAACCCGTCACCGAGCCGGGCCGGCTCGCGCTGCCGGCCCCGGCCGGCGCGCGGCTGGACGCCGCGGCGGACCTGCTAGAGCGGATGCTCAAGGAGCGCCAGGCGTCGGACGGGCTCGGCCCGCTGCCGGAGTCGGTGCGCGTCCTCGACTACGACCTCGGGTCGTGGGAGTGGGGGTTCGAGTGCTCATTGCACGGCGGTGAATGGGAGCGGCAGCCGGGCGACTGGGCGACACGGGCCGAGGCCGAGGGGTTCGCCCGGCTGCACGCCGAGGACCACGCCGCCGAGGTCGCGGCCGTGCGAATCGCCGAGGAGGAGTTCGAGCAGGCCGCCGCGCTCGGCTTCTCCGCCGAGCAGGCCCAGGTGTTGAATCAGGCCCGCCTCGGACGGATCTGCGAGGACGCGCGCGGCTTCTACTACGACACCGACGGCGCCACGCCGTCCGGCGTGGTGCAGGGCCGGCGGGTCATGGACCTGTGGGCGCGTGGCCTGGTGAAGGTGCACGACATGGGCCCCGGCCGCCACCACCTCACCGCCACCGCGGCCGGCGCCGCTGTACTCGACCTGTGGACCCGCGCCCGCCGGATGGGCATCGTCACCCCCTCCGAGGCCGACACCATGGGCAGCACCGGCAAGGAGCGCGCCGCCTACCCCCGGATCAAGCCGGCGCCCTCCCCCGCCGCCGCGACCGAGGAGCCGGCCGCCGAGCCGGCCCGCACCACCACCTGACCACCCGCCCGGGGCCGGTCACCGCGCCGGCCCCGGCGCCCCGCCCACCACCCGAACACCACGGAGGAGCCCGCCCCATGACCACCGCGCCCCGCCCCGCCGCCACCGGTTCCCGCCTCACCCGGCGCAGCTGGACCCGCACCCGCACCCGCACCACGGCGGCCCGGCCGGCCGGCGCCATCACCTACAAGGGCCGCGCCCTCACCGGGATTGCCGCCGGCCCGTACGGCGCCCCGGTCGTCATCGTCGGCGAGCACGCCCCCGGCACCCCGGCCGCCGAGCAGCAGGGCGCCACCGTTCGCGGCTCCTACGGTCAGCGGGTCGCCGAGCTCCTCGACCTGGTCCGCGCCAGCCTCGACGCCCTCGACGACGCCCCGCTCGACGCGACCCGGGCGCAGCGTCAGCCGTGGTGGTACGACCCCGCCACGATCGAGACGTGCCCGCGCTCCGAGCGGCTCGCCGGCAACAGCCGCTCCCGACACCTCAACCTGCACGCCAAGCGCCGGGGCGAGGACTGCACCGACCCGGCGTGCGTCACCCACCGGCGCAAGGAGGCACGGCGCAAGGCCCGTTCGTACGGCATCACCGCATCGTCGGTGTCCGGGCTGCTCGGCGCGGCCGGCTTCGCGGTGCGTACCGACCGCAACCGCGGCGGGTTCTCCACCTCGGGCGACTCCGCGGCCCGCTGCGTGTGGCTCCACCCCGGCCACTACGACGCCGCCCGCCTTACCGCCGTTCTGACCCCCCGCGGCCTGGTCGTCACCGACGGCCCGACGGCCGGCGTACTGCGCGTGCTCACCCGCGCCGAAGCCGAGCACCAGGGCCTCGACCTGCCGGCCCCGGCCGCGGTCGCGGCGCCGGCCCTGCCGTCGACCGCCACGATCCGCGCCGCCCTGCGCCGGGCCGGCCTTCCGCTCGCGTCCACCCGCGACGGCGCACCGGACGCCGGCAGCGGGCTCGACGTACGGCGCGGCGAGCCCGGCGAGTGGGTGGTCGCGTGGAGCGCCGGCCACGACCGCGACGGCGGCGACGCGTACCGGGCCCGGTACGCCCGCCGCGCCGAGATGATCGCCGCCGCGGCCGAGGCCCTCGCCGGTGCCTACGAGTCCACCGTCGAGCAGCGCAAGGACTGGACACCGAAGATCACCATTACCGGGCTGCGGTCGGTCGCCTGACGCCGAGCAACGGCCGGATCGGGGCGCAGCACGGTGCCGGAGGAGAGGGCGCAGCACAGGCACTTGCGGAAGTTACGTAACTTCTACTAGTGTCTGTGTTGCGCCACCGACCACACGACAAGGGAGCCCGCCGAGATGACGACCCGGACCATCGCCCGCAACGCGACCCGCAAGATTGCCGCTATCCGCGAGGCCTTCACCGCGGCGACCCGCTTCGACGGCGGCAACGCCGAGACGCTCCCGTGCGACGCCGCGCAGGCCTGGGCCGACCTCTACTCGCACCGCTCGGCGCGCCTGATCGCCAACGACGCCGGCGACTTCTACACCATCCGCGTCACGGGCGAGCGCTCGTACACCCTGCGCAAGCCCGTCGCGCAGGACGTCGCCGACCGCCGGACCGCCGACTCCGCCGAGGCCGACCGCCTCGCCCGGCTGCGCATGAGCGTCTTCGGCGACACCTCTTCGGCCGCCTACCACCTGGTGTGCGCCGTACAGGATAACTGCGACGAGACCACCGCGGACGGTGGTCGCGAGTTCCGCGACGTCGAGCGCTGGCGCATGGTCGGCGACGAGGCGCAGTGCAGCACCAACGACGAGACCACCCCCGAGGAGCTCGCCGCGGCGTGGGCGGCCGTCCACGCGCTGAGCGTCCGCGACCTCGACGACTTCGACCACTTCCAGGCCGGCGCCGGCGAGCTCCTCGACCGCTTCGCCGCCCGCCTCGCCGCCGCCGAGGCTGCCTGATCCCGGGGCGACGGCCGCCGGGACGGACGCCGGCGGCCGTCGCCCGCCGGCTTGGGCGGCACTCCCCCGTCGATCCGCACACTGATTTACTGAGCATCCGAGGACAACACGCAAGGGGCGTCATGGTCGTACTGGTTGGTCTGGCCGTCGCGTTGGGCGGCGCCTGGTTCGCGCTGAACGGCGCGGTCCGCCGAGAAATCCTGTCCCTGGTGGGCGGAGTCGCGCTGCTGGGTGTCGGCTCGGCCCTGGCCCTGCACTGGCTCGACCCCCTCATCGACACCGTGGTGAACCCCTTCCTGTAGCAACCCGCAGCAGGCACCACGGCCCAACCCAGAGCCCCCGCCCAATCCGGGCGGGGGCTCTGTTCGCACCCCGCCCCGCCCCGTTCTCCGGTTGACTGCCACCGTCGACCAACACCACCGACCCCGGGCCCAAGGCTTCCTGTCGGTCCGTGACGAGAGGACATCCCCATGCCGAACACGACCGGTCCCGCCGGCCGGAAGAGCCGCCCGGCCGGGCGCTTGCAGGTGGTGCGCAACCTCAACGAGGAGGCGTTCGCCGAGGTCGCCGAAGCCGTCGAAGGGGGCGAGACGCTCGACGCCGAGCGCTTCGCCCAACTGCTCCTCAGGGCCGGGCGCCTCGACGGCCCGGCCCTGACCTTCGACGCCTGGTTTGGCGAGGTGATCGCCGAGGGCACCCTCGCCGCGCACCTCGGCCGGGTGTGGAGCATGGCGGAGTACCCCGACGCCGCCCTCGGCCACGACGGGTGGCGCGCCCTGTTCGACGCGGCCGGCTTCACCGCGGACGGCCGGCGCGCCGAACGCCCCGTCGAGGCGGTCGAACTCTGGCGCGGCAGTGTCCCCGAGCGGCGGGCCGACTGGTCATGGACCACCCGCCGGGCCGTCGCGGAGGGCTACGCCACCGGCACCGGTGTTCGCCGCCCGGCGACGGGCCGCCTGTATCGCGTCGTTGCCCCGCCCTCCGCCCTGCTCGCCCACAACAACGGCCGGGACGAGGACGAGTACGTACTCGACACCACCGGACTGACTATCACCGAGGTACCGCTCACCCGCTGACCCCTGCCCGCCGCTCCCACCCGACCGGCGCCACGACGGCCGGCAGGGAACGGGGCGGCACAACCAGTCGCACGCCCTGTCGCGATGGCGCAAGCGGCAGGGAGCGGCGGGTATCGGCGCAGGTCGCAGGGCATAGCAGGGCGCAGCGAGCCGGGCCGGCGCGACAGGGCCGCGACAGCCCGCATCGATCGATTGCGGAAGTTACGTAACTTCCGCTAAGGTGGCTTCACCGACCAGGGAAGCGCCGAAGGGAACCGCCCAGTGTTCAGTAAGTCCCGCCTCTACAAGCCCGCTCCGCGCACCGCCCCGCTGACCGCCACCATGCGCGCCGCGCTGACCACCATCCGCACCAAGGGCGTGGCCTTCGCCTACAACGGGATCAGCCGGCCCACCGTCGAGGCCCTCGCCGCCGCCGGCGAGATCGTGCTCGAACTCACCTACACGTGGGGGACCACCGAGGCTCGCCGCAGCTTCTCGCAGGGCGATTGGACCGCCTACCCCGCCCCGATGCCCTCCCCGGCCGCCGACGCGATCCGCATCGTCCGGTGGGGCGACCGGGCGTCGCTTCACCTCGGCTGCGAGTGCGAGCTCACCGAGGGCCACGAGATGCACCGCGCCTACCGCGCCGCCCAGCTCGCCGAGGCCGTCGCCGAGGCCCAGAGCCTCGCCACCGTCAACTATCCGGTGCACGTCTGCGCGAAGGCGCCGACCGGCCACACCCCCGCGCCGGGAGACCAGCGCTCCGCCGCCGCCCTCGCCACCGAGCCGCGGTGCGACTCCCCCTCGACCGCTCTTGCCCGCACCCTCAAGCGCCTCGGGCTCCGGCAGGGCCGCGGCGGCGACTTCCGCACCACCGGCAGCTACAACCACGCCGGCGAGCGCCTGCACACCTGGGTCATCACGCTCACCTCCCGCGCCGAGGAGACGATCGCCGAGCACGCCGACCGGATCGAGGCCGAGCTCGACCTCTCCGGGTTCCCGTTCGCGGTCTCGATCCGCTACATCGACGGCAAGCTGATGACCCGCGTCACGAACGGGAGCTTCGAGCGGGTCCGCGAGACCGCGCCCGCCGCCGCCCCGGCCGGCCCGGCTGTCGAGGACGTCCTCGACGGGATCGCCACCGCGATCACCACCCTGCGCATGGGCGCCGCCGTGGCCGCTGAGGAGCCGGCTGCCGCCGAGCACCCCACCGAGCCCGTGCGCACCGACCGCACCGGCGCCGTGTTGGAGACCAACGCCCCCGTCTTCCTGCACAACGACACGGGCCGCCCGACCCGCGGCATCGTCTGCGGCTGGGCCCCCACGACGGGCGCGCTCCTGGTCAGCCTCCCGGGTGGCGCCGTGGCCCATGTCACCGACGCCGCCCGGATCGAGCTCAACACCACCCCGGCCCTGTCCGTCGAGGAGATGCGCGAGATCCTCGCCGCCGAGCCGGTCGACCTGCTGCTCGACCCGCGGCAGAGCCCCGCCGCGTGACCACGCCGGGGGCGGCCCGGACCTCCGGGCCGCCCCCGGCAAAACCGCTGTGCCCTGCCACAGAGCGCGGCCCAGTGTCAGCCAGTGCCACCCAGTGCCGTTTCGTGTCATCGCGGTGCATGAGGTGACTAAGGTTGCTTCCACGGGTAGGAGACTGCCCCGGGCGGAGTCGACGCCCATACCGCCCCGAGCGCCCACGCTGCCGGGACGCCGGTAGAAGGTCCTGCGGGATCCGATCTGCGACACCATCTCTGACGATCCGCCGATCCGGGCGCGCCGCGTGGGGGCAACGGCCCGGAGTCGAGAGGAGTCGTCGTGTCCCGACGCGACACCGTCCAGCAGCGAGCCCGCGAATTCCAGAAGGCCGAGAAGGCAGCAGGCCGGCCCATCCGCTACCACGACGCGCTGAACCAGGTCCGCGCCGCCTCGGCCGGCCGCGAGCCCGTCGCCGTGCAGCCGACCCCCGTCGAGCAGGTCCTCGCCATCGCCTACACCCGCCAGCCCACCCCCACCGAGGCCGCCGCCGGCATCATCGCCGAGGAGCTCGGAGTCAGCGCGCTGCCCGCCGACGCCACCCCCGAACAGCGCGCCCGCGCCGAGGCCACATGGCGTCCCGCCGCACCTGACCAGCCCTGCCGCTGCTCCGGCACCGGCTGCCACCACGGCAAGCTCTGCCCGAACAGCGAGGAGGACGGCCCGGGCCGCCACAGTGAAGACGGATGCCCGGGGCAACTCGTCCACACCGACCGCTACCCCGGCTCGCTGTGGGGCATCACCGCCTGGTGGGACGAGTACGGGTGCGCCGACTGCGGCGAGAGCGTCGGGTGCAGCGTCGTACTCCCCGAGATCCCGTGGGGCGAACGTCGGCAGATCGAGGGTGGGTCAGGTACCACCAGCACGTACACCGGCATCTTCCCCGGCGTCCGCCACCCCAACTTCCCCGAGGTCGACAAGGACGACGGCGAGGGCGACCTCATCGGCGACGACTACGACGACGACGACTACGACGACTACGACGGCGGGGCCGCGCTCGACTACCGCGGCGCCGAGCCCGACGACGATCTCGACGGGCCCGCAGAGGACCTCGACGACGACGGGCCCGACCCGGATCCGGACGACTTCCGCGACGACGACCCCGAGCCCGAGCCCGGGTACGAGAAGGACCTCGACCCGTGGCCCGCCTCGGCTGAGGTGCAGTTCTCGGACGTCTCCCCGGTGGACGGCCCCGACGACCCGTTCGACGGGGAGCGCGACGCCGGACTCGACTGGCAGCGCAGCTACCACGACTTCCCGGCCCTGTGATGGCACGCCTGAGGGACTGCGCCGTACCTGCCCCGGAATGGGCGGCGCTCTGCGAGAAGCACCCGACCCACGACGGCGACCACCGCGCCGGAGACCTGACCTGGCCCCGTACCGAGTGCTGGGTGCCAGCACCGCCCGGCTACGCGCACCACTGCGTCCTCGACGCCGGGCACGACGGGCGGCATACCGCCAGGACTTGGCCCGGCTCCGCCGAGCAGCGCGAGCCGGCACGGATGGAATGGGATGAGCGGGGCGTCAGCGTCCTGCCGAACGCCCCGCTTCCCCGGCCGGCATGGACGCCGAACCCGCTCGCCGAACGCGACCCCGAGATCGCTTCCTGCGGCGGGCACCCGGTGTGCTCGTACTGCACCCCCGAGAAGCCGGGGCCGGTCGGCGTGCCGGTCATCATCGGCGGCCTGCCCGGTCAGCAGATCATTGCGGCGATGGTCGCCCACACCCGCGGCTCGGGCGGCTGACCCGACCGCCGAACCGAACGGCGCCCGGCCCCGCAATGGGGCCGGGCGCCGTTGTCGTCACCGCCCCCGAGGCCGGGGCGCAGCGTCCCCCTGCCGGGTGAATTTCCCTCGCGTACGCGAGCGCAGTAAGGGGGTATCCGCCCAACTTGGTTGCGAATCAAGGTACTTGACGCCGATTTGGGCGGTATGCCAGTTTCGTTCCACCCGACGAAAGGACGGTCCCCATGACCTCCGCCACCGACCAAACCAAGCCGACCAAGACCCACGAAGGCGCCCCGGTGTTCGAACCCGGCACCGCCCCCGAGCACCTGCTCACCGCGAACCAGCTCGGCGACCAGGGCCGCCGGGTCCTCAAGGGTCAGAAGCCGGCCGCCTGGCTCGACATGTGGATGCCGCGCCGCGGACGCGACTACGTCGCGCTGTACGACCCGGCCGACTCGATCGCCAAGCGCCCGTCTGCGGCCCAGCAGCAGGCCAAGACGCAGCGGCGCACCTGCGGGGCCTGCGTGCAGGCCTTCCCCCACCCGCTGCCGCTCCAGCGCATCGATACCCTCGGCCACCCGGCCCGCTGGTGCGGCCCGTGCCGCGACGCCGACCGGAACCTGTACCGGCGCACCTGCCGCCGCTGCGCCACCGTGTGGGAGCAGCTCGACAGCACGGGGCACGGCGGCACCTGCGCGGCCTGCTCCGAACACCTCGACCGGGCCCGGGCGGTCGCGCGGGCACTCGAAGAACGCGCCTGCCCGCGGTGCACGGTGCAGACCGCCACCGCCGAGGAGGTCGCCGCCGCCAAGGCCGCCGACTTCTACGCCTGGTGGAACCCCCGGGCCTGCGAGCCCTGCACGGCCGCACGACAGGCCGAGCGCGAGGAGGCCGAGCGGCACGCGTACCGCGAGCGCTGGCCCGAGGTCGAGGCGGTGCGCGCCTGGGCCCGCGAGCTGCTCGCCGACCCGGCGACCGCCATCATGGACACCGAGACGACCGGACTGCACTACGAGGCGCGGATCGTGGAGATCGCCGCGTACACCGCGGCCGGCGAGAAGCTCCTCGACACGCTCCTCGACCCGGGTGAGCCGATCCCGCCGGACGCGACCGAGATCCACGGCATCACGGATGCTGACGTGGCCGGATTCCCCACCTTCGGCGAGGTGCTGCCCGAGCTGACCAGGGTCCTCGCCGGACGCCGCATCGTGATCTACAACCGGTCGTTCGATCGCGACAGGCTGCGCCACGAACTCGACCGGTGGCACCGGGAGAACACCCCGCTCCACCCGCCGCTGATCTCCTCGCGCTGGCACGATCACCCGGCCGTCGAGGAGTGGATCGATGCGCAGCGGTGGGAGGAATGCGCGATGGAGCAGTACGCGCAGTTCGTCGGCGAGTGGAACGACTACTACGGCTCTTACCGGTGGCAGCGGCTCAACGGCGGCCACCGCGCCGGCGGCGACTGCCTCGCCGTCGCCGACCGGCTCCGCGAAATTGCGGCAGCCCCCGACCCGGCCTGACCGCCGAGTCCAGCGTGCAGCAGGCCGCGCCGACCGGCGCGGCCCTGCCCCGCCTGCCACCTGTGGCTATGCGGAAGACGCCTGAACTATGAGCGATTCGCATTAGTGCAGGTCGGTGGGGGTGCACGAATTGGCGGGTTCGGTCCCACTGGGGGTGCACCGTTTGGCGGGTTCGGTCCCACCTGCACAGATCGCGCTGACTCCACCCCGCGCGCGGCTATGCTCCGTGCGTTGCCATCAGCCCTCGCTCGTCCCCGACGCCCAACGCGCCCAGCAAGGCCCGCGCCGCCGTCGACTGAACGCCGCAACGCGAGACAGCCCCGGAGCTCAGGCTCCGGGGCTGTCTGCGTTCACGGGAACGGGCGGCCGTCGCTCACGGCCGGGCGCGCTGCGCCCTCATCGGGGCAGGTCCAGCGCATCCGCCCACCGGTTGCACGCCTCCACCACTCCGTTGAGCAGCGCCGCGCTTTCCGGCCCCGGAACCGACGCGCCGGCGCCGATGTCCCGCGCGAGTGCCTCCTCGACCGCCCGCCGCACCGCCTGCGGGATCCGCGGGAACGGGCCGACCCGCGACACCAGGACCCGGCCCAGGCCGCGCACGGCCGACTCGAACCCGGCCGGGCCCCCGGCCGTCGTCGGGTGGAGAACCTCCTCCGCCGCCAGCGCCGTTCCCAGCGCCACCCGGCCGACCCACCTCCGGATGCGCGCCACGACGTAGCAGAACCCCACCAGGGCGCCGATCACCCACAGAAGCCGCGACGGCCGATCCGCCAGCGGCAGCAGAGCAAGACGGCCGACAACAAGAACCGCCGCAGCAGCAACAGCCGGTGCGCACGCGAGCATCCACAGGTGGCGGCGCAGCGCCGCACTCGCCTGCGGGTCCTTCTCCACAGTGGTCACGACGGCAGTCTCCCCCACCCGACCGACAGCAACGCCCGGCCCGGACGGGCCGGCGTGCTCACGCCTCCTCCGGCCACACGTCGCGCACCACGACCGTGCGGCGCACCCCCGCAGACAGCATCGCCTGCGCGCGGTGCTGACCGTTGACGAAGCCGCCGCTGCCGTCCGGCGTGATCGCCACGCCCAGGGAGAACAGAGAATCCAAGGCCTCCCGCTGCCAGACGTCCGCCCCGGCCTCCTCCGCCCGCCGGTCGACGAACTGCGCCATGTCCTCGGCCTCGACGCCGGCCTCGACACCCTCGGCGAGGAACCGGAGCGCCATCCGGCTGACGGCGTGCCAGTCGCCGCCGTGGTACCAGCAGCAGTCACGCACCCGGCGCGAGGGCACCGCCTGCCGCCACCAGCGCCGCCACCACGACACTCCGTCCTCCGGCATGCACCCCGGCGCCCGGAACGGCGAAGGCTGGCCCAACTGCCGCACCGCGAACACCTCGAACCGTGACTCGGGCCCCGGCGGCAACTCCCGCGGCATGTACCCCTCGCCCCGGTCCTCGGCCACCGGCCCGCCGACCAACTCCGCCAACTGCGAAGGCGAGATCGCGCGCCACCTCGGCTTCCGCAGCCGGTACGGCTCGGCCTCGCCGAACGTCACCAGCTCGAACTCCTCGGGCAGCGCCGGGGATGGGCCGAGCAACTGCCGCTGCACCCACAGCGGCGGCAACTCCTCACCCGGACACAGCCGCTCCCACACCGCAGCCGCGTACCGCTCCGCCGCGTTCATCAATGACGCGCCTTCGTCCATGGTCTGCGTGACCACCGCCACCGGCCGCAGACCCTCCCCCGTGAACAACTGCACCCGGAACGACCACGGCACACCGCTCCCGTTGTCGATCCGGAACATGTGGTCGTCCACCGTGCACACCCGGGCCCCGGCAAACCGCAGCGCCGCCCGTACCGATCCCCGGGCCTGCGCGGAGTCCCCCGACACGGGGGCGAGGAGTTCGTCGTCCATCCCCGGATCATCCCGCGAGACCCCCCCCACCCGGGGAGGCCTACCGAGCATGGAAGTCGCCCCACCACCGAGGCCGGCAGACCAGCGGTCACCTCGGCCGGCGGTGCCGGCCGCGCCCGGCCCGGCCCGCCAGCGGCGGCAGATCGACAAGAGCGGGCACACCCACCAAAGCCGCCGTGTCCGAGACGAGGTGACCACAGTCCGGGCACGCACCCGGCGCGGCCGACACCCCCGGGCCCGCGCCGGCGAGCAGCTCGAACATCTTCAACGTCACCGCGCAGCCCTCGCACCCCAGCGGCCCGGAACCGAACCCGCCCTGCACCTCAACGTTGCGGAACAGATCATCACCCATGCTCAGGACAACGAGCGGCCCGCAGCAAGCAGTACGGCCCACGAAGCATCAGGCAAGGGCAACAGACAGCAGTGCGCCCAGGCCCGCCACTACGCCGACGCGCGGCCGATCTGCACCACCGGCTCGACCTGCGCCGCCGACTCCACCGCACTCACCCCGCCGGACGCGTCCGGCAGCAGCAGCCGCGCACTCCGGCCTCGCGCGGCCCTCCCACGTCCCGTGCAGTGCACCGTCACCTCGCGCCCGGTGAGAATTCCGTGCCCCTCACCCAATCCGAACCACACCCCACCCGACGTGCTCAGGCTCAGCGCTGCGCCCCGCCACGGTGTGGTGGTCAGCATCGTGGCGCCGGTGGCGCGAAGGCGGGCGGCGATCCGCTCGACCTGCCGGGCGGGCAGGGTGGCGGGCGGCTCGGTCAGGATGACGTCACAGGCCCCGGCCAGGATCGACACCACCTCGGCCCACGCATCGGCAGGCCGGTCCACCAGGAGCGTGCGCTCCCACGGCATGCCGTACCCGCGCATGCTCGCGAGACCGAGGTCGGGCAGCCCCACAACCGCAGACCACGTTGCGGGCGTCGCCGAAGCCGGCCCGGCGGCCAGCGCCAGCAGGAGGCTTGCACTGCCGAGGACCTCGACTGCCTCGCCGCGAGGGAGCCGGCCGTCCGGCAGTACCGGGGCGAGAGCGGGCAGCACCGGCCGTGTCTGCGCCTCGACCCTTGCCCGGCGCGCTGCCGGGCTGGTCTCCGCGAGGAGCTCAGCGAGCCCCGGCCGCCCGGGCGCAGCGGCGGGGGTGGGGGCGGTCATCGGTCGTCCCCGGCGAGGGTGTCGGCCGGGGTGTCGCGCTGCGGCAGCACCGGTTTCAGGGCCCCGCCCTTGTAGTGGACCCACGCCTCCGCGCCCGGGGCCCACTGCACACGGGCCGCCCACTGGCCGGGGCGGCGCAGCAAGCGCCAGCCGGTTAGCACCGCGGGGTTCCAGATACCGGCGTAGAGCACCCACACGGCCACCAGGTCCGGCAGGACGGCGCCCGGGGCGGCGGCGAGGTCGTCGTCGGAGACTCGGCGGACGTCGCGCCACGTGCGGGGGCCGGCGGCGTCGAACGGGGAGGTGCGGCGGTGCATGCCCTCATCATCTCGCACATGTGTGCGAATACCGAGCCGCCTTCGGCCGGACGACCGCCTACAGCACTGCCGCGGTCGCCGCGACGGCCCGCAGCGTGCCGGCCGCCTCGGCCGCGCGCAGCACAGCGCCGGTTGGGTCGCCGTCCACCGGGCCGCACAGCACCACCCGCTCATGCCGAACCACCAGGTCCCACATCGGCGGCGGCAACGGAACAGGTGAGCTCGCAGCAAGGAGGGTGTACTCGATCCCGCTCAGGTCCTCGGCGAGACGGACGACCGACACCAGCGCGCGCGACCGCCGGTCGAACACCACCGCCCACAGCTCATCGGCGTGCAGGAACCCGCTCAGCCGCCACGGCTTCCACCCGCACTCGCCCAGGTGCGCGGAGCCCGCCGCCGGGGACTGCGGTTCCAGCGCGAGCAGCAGCATCGGCCCGCCGGCGAGCCGCATATTGATCTTCGAGATCGCGAGTCCGTAGGCCGGCAGGCCGGGCGCGATGGCATCAGCACTCATGCGGGCATCGTGGCAGCCGGCCCGCCCCGCCATGCCGGTTTCACCCGATCGGGCGACAGCGCGAGAGGGTGCGCCGTCCTACCCGGCCGCCCCGGCCAGAGGCCGCGCCCGGTACTCCTCGACGGCCCGGTAGTCCCCGGTGACCGCGTAGCGGCGACAGGCGAGGAGGAGCCCGACGTCCTCGCCGATCTCCGCCGCCAGGACCCCGAGCGGGTCGGCGGCCTCCGCCTCGGCCCGGAACGCCGGCACCACGTCCAGCGCGAGCGCACCGAGCTGCCGGTCGCAGTCGGCGAGCTCGGCGACCAGGCGTCGGCCGCGCCGCACGGCCCCGGCGTCGTAGGGCGCCCCGGGCGGGACCTCGATCGCATCGAGGTCCTCCTCGACGACGTCGGGCCTGGCCCGCACCTGCGCGACGACATCCGCGACCACCGCGGCCACCAGCTCGGGCGCGAGCTGCCCACCGGCCTCGGCCGCGACCGGCCCCAACCGCTCGGCGAGCAGGGCGTTCACCTCACCCATCCGCCCCCGCAGCTCGACGACCGCCCGCACCGGCAGATCGAGCGGGAGCACGTCCCCCGCGTGGGACACCGGCGCCAGCACGCCCAGCGCCACCACCGCCCCCGTGATCTCCTCCGTCGCCCGCGCCACGTCGAGCAGCCGGTAGGCATGCGACCGGGAGACGTCGAGCTCCTCCCGCGCGTACTCCGCCCACGACGGGTACCCGAGTACCTCCCACACCCGGGCGTCGTACGCCCGCCGCACCGTCTCCGCCAGCCGGCCCGCCGACCGCCGGACGTCCTCGACCGCCTTCCGCACCTCCGCCGTCAGCGCCCGCGCCTCCTCGGCGTCCACCGGCACCACGACCTCACCCTCGACCGGCTCCCGGCCCTGCGCGTCCATGCCCGCGCCTCCTCTCGGGTGCACCCCCTACCCCCAGCATGCGCCCGGGCCGCCCCCGCGCGGCACAGCGCAGCAGGAACGGCCCGGGGGAGAGGGCGGCAGGGTCAGACGGAGTCCGGCTGGCCGGGGACCACCTCGGCGCCGGTGATCTCCGCACGGGCAGCGATCGCATGCCCGTCGCACACCCCGTACCGGCCCCCGTCGTCGGCCCGCACAGTGTGGGTGGCCGGCTCCGGACACGGTGCGTCGAGCCGGTCGAACCCCCAGACCCGGAGGCACCCCAGATCGGTGCACGTGGTCCGGTCGACGCTCGCGCGCAGGGTCGGCCCGTGATCCGGACACACCCCCCACGGCACGACGCAGCGCCCCGGATCGTCGGCGCTCTGCTGCTGGGCCCGTGCGTACGCGGCCCGGATCTCGGTGTCAGTGCTCATGCCGCCGATTCTCCTCGGCGCGCTCGCTACGGATGGCCGTTGAGTGGAAACAGCGCAGCCCCGGGCCGAGCGCCCGGGGCTGCGGAGGACTACCGGCGGTCAGGCCGCCTGAGTCAGGGGGCGGAAGCCCAGTTCCGTCGCGACCTTGCGGTACTCCTGGGCCGGCATGCTGTTCTTGGCGAGGATCGGGACAGGGCACTCGTCCCGGTAGATCTTGGGGATCTCGCCGGACCAGTGGACCAAGGGGAGAAGGACGTCCTTGTACGCGGCCTCGATCTCGCCGAGGGTCCTGAAGTGCTCCGCCCGCCCGAAGGACGCGTTCGGTGCGGCGCAGACCAGCACCCGCCGCATCGTGGGCTGAATCCCCTTCGTGATGTACTTCCGCAGGTTCCTGACCTCCTGAAGCTTGCGCTCCAGCTTCACCAGGGCGCCGGCCTCCTTGTAGGTGCACAGCACCGGAGGCAGCACCTCGCCGTCCACGGACTTGTCCAGCGCCACGAACGCCGTCACCGTGATGCGCCCGTACGTGGCGGGGCAGTCGATCAGGACGACGTCCCACTGCCCATCCATCGCGGCCAGGCCGTCACGGATCCAGTAGGCATCAGCGCAGCTCGGGTCGTTGAGGATCGTCTCGGGGTCGTCGATCTCCGGGTGATCGGTGTTGCCCGGGGCGACGTAGACGTTCGGAATCAGTTCGTAGGCGGCATCGGGGTTCTCGGGGTCGATGTCGTCTACGAGGTATCGGGCCGGGACGACGATCTCCGACAGTGCGGCCTGCTCCTTGATCACGTCAGTGATACCGAGCTGCCCCTCGCGGAACTGGCTGTAGCCGAGGACGGCCGTCGAGTTGCACTGAGGATCGAGGTCAATCACCAGGACCCGGTACCCGCGCTCGCCGAGGATCGCGGCCAGGCTGGTGCACGATGAGGTCTTGGCGGTGCCGCCCGCCTTGAGCGCGAAGACGATCACCCGGGTCTTATCCAACGTCCGCTGTGCGGCGGCGGCGAAGGTGCTGGTCAACATGGAGACTCCAGAGCAGGGGATGAAGCGGTCACTGCGCCGCGACAGCGGCAGGGGTCAGTCGGCTCTGCTCCCACGCGGTCGGCTGATAAGCCGCCTTGCTGGTGGTCAGGAACCTGACGTGCGCCCAATCGCGCGCGTCCCAGTCGCGGCCCGGCTGCGCAGCGCGCAGTTCGTCGGCGGCCAGGGAGAGAGCGAAGGCAGTCCGGCGCATCAGGTTAGCGTCACCGGTGGCGGCGACGGCAGCCATGTACGGAACAGGTCGCTTCTCGTTCGGTCCCTTACCGAGTTCGCGCAACCAGGTGTGAGCCAGGGTGGCCGCAGCCTTCCATTCGCTCGGGTTGAGTACGGCGTTGACGAGGTGAGTGGTCAGCTCGGCGGCCCCGGCGTACCGCTCTTCGGCGAGCAGTTGGCGGCAGGCGAGGCCGCGGGCCTCGGCCGCCTGCGCGGCGGGGTCCGGCTCCTGCTGCTCCTCCTGTTCTTCCTGGCCCCCGGAATCGTCGGCCCGCTCGCCCCCGTCGCCCTGGTGCGGGATGGTCGGTACCTCTGTGCCCCCCGCGTCGTGTTTCCCGCGGGAAACGTCCTCGCCGTCCGACTCGGGAGTCTGGTCGGCAGAGCTTCCGGGCTCGGCTGCGGTGTTGTGTTTCCCGCGGGAAACGTCGTCAGGTCCGGCTCCGGTGTCACCGTCCGGCCCCGTGGTGTCACCGGGGGCCGCCGACGTGTTTCCCGCGGGAAACGTCCCGCTCTGCCTGCTGCCGACCGTCTCCGCGTGCAGCCTGTTCTTCGCCGCCTCCGCAGTCAGGCTTTCGTCACGCATCCATCCGAAGGCACGCAGTTGCAGGGCATGAGCGGCATCGGTGTTGTTCTTGCCGGCGGCGTCCTTGATCGTGGACAGCACGTATCCGGCCTTCGGCGAGATGCCGAAGGCGACCGCCTCGGCGTCGTCCTGGTCGTCCGCGACCTCTGGGCCCGCGTGAACGGCATCCTGGATCGGCTGGGCCAGATCGAGGAGGGCGAGCAGCCGTGAGACCGAGCCCCGATGTTTGAAGCCGGCCCGCTCCGCGATCTGGTCGCCCGTCATGCCGCGTTGGCGCAGCAGGTCGAGCTGTAGGGCCTCCTCGATCGGCGAGAGGTCGTCGCGGTCGCTGTTCTCGCTGATCAGGTTCTCTTCGACCGTGCGGTCTTTCGCCCACTGGTTTCGGAGGATCAGCAGCATCTTCTGACCGGCCTGCAAGGCGGCGAGCCGGCGCCGGTGACCCGGGCCGAGGATGTAGGCGGCGCCCGGGTTTTCGATCCGGTCTTGCCACTCCGGGTAGTGCCTGATGAACAGCTTCATGGAGATAGCCGCGCCAGGGGTGTGGACACCCTGCCGCTTCACGCTCTCGACCATCTCGTCCATGCGGCGCAGGCTGAGGCGGCGGTTCATCGGGTTCGGGGAGATGTTTGCCGGGTCGAACGTGAAGAGCTCGCCCTCCTCCGGGTCGAGCTGGTGAATGCCCGTCGCGGCGGC
>NZ_JBHXMU010000044.1:45970-58175 GCF_042720685.1 Kitasatospora sp. NPDC058492 | reverse complement strand
TGTACGCCCGTCGCGGCGGCTCCTCTTCTCCCCTATATAGGGGCGGCTCCAGCGCTCGCGCACTGAGGCCGCCCCGCTTCCTGACGGTGGCCCGGTCAGCCCCGCAGGACGTACCGGTCCGGGAGGCGGACGACGCCACCCTTGCCGGCCCGGCGCCGGACGCGCCGGGCTCTACGACGTGCGGGTTCACGGGGTGGGCGGTCAGACGGTGCGGGCCGGACCGCCGGCCGCGGCGCCCTCACGGAGTCCGAGGTCGAAGAAGCTGCGGGCGAGGAGGGACACCTCCCGGCCGAAGTGGCCGTTGTGGTGGCCGGTGTACCAGGTCCCGCACCCGCACTCGGACTCAACTCCGGCCGGCCCGGGCCGGACACGGCCGGTGGGGAAGTGCGAGCTCACCAGAGACGCGGCCCGCCGGTCGAGGTCGTCGGCGGAGACGGTCGACCCCGGCCCGGACCGCGGCGCCACGTAGTCCCAAGTGACCCACTCCCCGGCATCCGCCGCGCCGCCGGGGTCGTCGTCCGGCTCCCACTCCTGGGTGTGGTGGACGCCGCCGGCCGTCGACCACCGCAGGGTGCGGCCGTCCCCCGGGTGGAAGGCTCGGTGCCAGGGCCCGGGGTGGCCGGCCGACAGGGTGCACCGCGCGGGCACCGAGTAGTGGTCGGTGGTGCAGGCGGTGCCGTCGTCGCCGGTCACCGGCTATACCGTCGGCGGGAGGCGCAGCTCGGCACCTTCGAGCATCTCGGCGGCCTCCCGCAGTGCCGCGGCCAGCCCCCGGCGCCCCCACGTCCCGTAGACGCTGAGCCGCACTTCGCCGACTCCCTCGGCGTCGGTGTAGGCCGGGTGGACCTCCGGGATCTCGGGGTCCTCGCCCCACACCACCCGGGAGTGGTGGACCCGAGCCCGCACCCCGCACCCCGCGGTGGGGTCCACGGTGAGGATCACGTCGGTCTGCTCCCGGCCCGTCTCCTCCTCGGTCACGGCGACCGACACGACCCCGATCGGGCCCGGATTCAGGTCCGAGTACGCGCAGAACTCCCAGCCATTCCGGCTGTAGTCCGGCGTGCGGTGCTTGGCCTCGGGCGGTGGCTCTTCGAACGTGGCGATGTAGCGCTTAGGCATGAAGTTCTCCAGTAGATGAGGGTGGTAAGCGCGCAACTGCCGTGCGGATCCGCCGTCACTCGCCGTCGAGAACGGCATCCCGGCCGACCTTGAGGAAGCGGCCCGGGTTGATCTCCTTGCCCAGCTCCTTGCCCTTGTCGAGCATGTCGAGGTACCACGCCATGTCGCGGACCCCCTCCTCCTTGACGTAGCCCGGGTTCGGGCCGAGACGCCAGCCACCCGTCAATGGGCTGCCGTCCGCCTTGTGCGGCACGACGGCGACCGCGGTCGGCTCGGTCGAGGCGTAGATCCAGCAGTCGGCCAGCACCGCCAGCGGCACGGCGCCGGTGGCAAGCCAGGTCTTGACGGCCTTGCGGTGCGCACCGGTACGCGACGCCGAGATCACGGTGTACCGGGCGTGCGGCGAGTACGTCGGGCGGCGCAGCGCCGGCCACGGCGCATTGCGCTCCCCCCGCCGGCGGCCGACCGGCTTCTCGGCCATCTTTCCGATGCCGCCCTTCGCGACCTGCTTGATCGCCCGCAGCAGCGCCGCCGACTCCGGGTCGCGGTTGTTCGCCTCGGCCATTGCCTTGACGAACTCGGCCTCGGACATGTCCGGGGTGATACCGAGGTCGGCGAGGGTCGCCATGTAGGCCGTTTGCAGCCGCCCGTACCAGAGATCGAAGTACCCGCCGTACGCCGGCAACCCGTCCTCGACCGGCTGCACCCTCAGGTACGCCTCGATCGGCTTCACCTCGACACCGAGTTCGGCGGCGTACGCGAGCGTGGGCGTCTCGTACCAGGCCGGCCCGGTCGGCGGGCGCCCGTCCGGCGTGAACGGGCTCGGGAAGGTGTCCGGGAGCGGGCGCCATTCCTTCGTCACCGGGTCCTGCGCGCGCAACTGCACGCCGGAGAAGTCGACCAGCCATGCGCCCGGGATCCGCTTGTCGAACTTCGGGCCGTCCGTGTGCACAGCCTCACCGAGGCCGATCGGCAGGCGGTTGGATGCCGACGCGAACGCCATGCACAGATCGACGCCGACGACGTAAGGGAGCTTCCTCTCCTCCTCGGTCGGCTCCCGGTACCAGGCGAGCGACTCCTCCATCACCACGTGCCGGGGGTTGCGCCGCTGCTCGCGGGTCCGCTCGGCCGCGACCGGGTGCTCGTCGAGCGCCTCCGGGAGCGCCGGGTTGGTCGGCACCGACAGGGAGCCGGGCAGCGGCACGCGCCGCATCCGCCCGCCCGAGAAGTCAAGCTTCTTTGGCGGCCGGACCGCGGTCATCAGCTCCAACGAGGTCGCCGCGGTCGAGCCGGTCGGCGGGATCAGCCGCTCGGCGAACTGCCCGAGGACGTACGCCAGCGCGGCCGGGTCGCCACCGTCCGCGATCCCACCCCACCGCATGTTTGCGTCGAACGCGCCCCAGGGCACCATGGCGAACCGGCACTCCACCCGCTCCCGGTACAGGAACGTCCACGCGGCCAGCCCGGCCCGGCCGATATCCCACCCGGCCTCGGTCAGCGCGATACGCGCCGGGTGGTCCTCGGGCAGTCGCAGGCCCTCGCGGTCCGCGAGCTGTTCCGGCAGTCCGAAGAATTCCACCGCCGACGCGGTCACCACCAGCAGCGGGCCGAAGTCCTCGCCGTAGTGCGACAACCGCGGCGCACCCAGTCCGTAGGAGAGCGCCCACTCGGCGGCCGTCGCCAGATCCACGACCTCGGCCGGCAGGGTGACGATCTGAACGTCCGGCCGGTGCGCCACCAGCGCACCGCCGACAGCTTCCAGCACAACAAGAGGAGCAGTGAAAGAGGTCTGAGAGGTCATCACGGCGTCCAAAACTTGATGTAGTCGATATCGGTGAACTCAACGTCGAGGCCCGCGGCACCGCCGCCGGGCACACGGAACTTCGCCTCGGCGACACCGTCGGCAACCAGCTCCCGGAGGCGGTCCTCATCGCCCACGCGCATCGCCTCGAAGATCTCGGGGATCAGGTGGCTCGGGATCTCCTCATCCACCCGGCGCAGCCGAGCGTCGTCGGTCCCGCCGGCCTGGCTGGTGGAAAACCCGAACGACGCCCGGGCTTCCACACCCAGGCCGCCGCGCTCGGCCTGCTGCTGAGCCTGCGCGAAAATCCTCGGCTGATGATCCTTGCGGACCTCGGCCTCAAGGCGCCTGAGCGTCTCCGCGCTGGCGTTGCCGATCTTGGCCTCGCGCTTCAAGTAGCGCTGCACCTGTCGCCGGGAGACGCCCAGACGCTCGGCGAGCCGGGCCGTGTTCGGCTTCCCGCCCTTCGGCGTCGCCTCGCGCGCCAGCGCGTTGAACCGGCCCTGCGGGGTCTTGGCGATGTCGCGGGTCCGGATGGTGAAGCGCTCGGTCAGAGCGTCAATGATCTTGTCGTTCATGCTGAACTAGCCTCCTTTCAGGCCGACTTGATGACGCGGACAGGGATGAGTTCCCGCGGTACGCCCTGCGGGGGGATGGACCGGGCCGCCATGTCGGCGGCTTCGAGGCAGACCCCGGTGCCGCACAGCGGGTGACCCGGGATCGTCGTCTTGAACGGCGCCTTGCACACCGGGCACTCCGCCTGCCGAGGCGAGCCCTTTCCGGTGTAAACGTCCCGGGCCGGCAGGAGGTACTGCGGCGGCAGCCGCTTCAGGAGCTTGGAGAGGTACCCGCCGGGGTTGAAGGCCTGGCGGTCGCGCGTCGCGTCGAGCGCCCTCAACAACGCGTGCTCTGGCCAGCCGTTGCGCAGGAACCAGCGGACGGAGGACTCGGCGATGGCCCGCTCATCCGGGCCGCCGCTGAACCAGTGCACCTGATCGACGACCCTCGCGGCCCGCTCCGGCAACTTGGCGAGCTCTTCGTCGCCGGCCAGCGGCGCCGCGGTGAACTGGCTCAGCAGCGTGAACCGGTCCGCCTTCCGCTCGACGTGCCCCGTGACGGGGTCGATGACGGTCACCGGCCGGAACGCGACCAGATCGGCGCGGATCAGGTGGGGGCGGTGCCGCTCGACGCTGCGGAGGGAGATGCCGGCCACGCGGGCGAGATCCTCGGTCTTGACCTGCCCTTCCCAGCCGATGTGGGCAAGCGCGATCAGGCACTTTGCGCAGGTCGGGTCGGGGGCGACCACGGCCGCCGCCCATTCCAGCGCGCCGGGGAGAACCGGCTCGCTGGCGGTTGAGCCGCGCAGCGGGGTGCGGCGGTCGCCGTCGATCCGGTTGTGCGCCCAGAGGTGGGCGAGGTGGACACGGACGGCCCGCTTTCCGAGGCTGGCCGCCTGACCGATGGCCTCCGCGGTCAGCGGCGTTTCGGGGTCCGCAGCATGCTTCTGGTGTTCTTCGAGAGCCGCGAACACCTGGCGGCAACTTCGGCAATCATCCGGGTTCATGTCCCGGTGCTGCGGTGGCACGGATTCGGCCTTTCCGGCCTGCTGGCGCGGTGTACTCGGGAGCCCCCGGGTACACTGGGCAGCAGACCTTGAACACGGTCAACGGAAGCCCAAGCCGGTCCGAGAGGTGCGAACTCTCGGAGAGCAACCCGGCGGGGGCTTTCGTCGTTTCTGGGGAATATGACTTCGGCCAGCTCAGGCCGGGACGACGTGCAAGACCTGCTGTCGGCCGCCGATGAGGGCAGCCCTCCGGGACCGGGGCAGCTTGCTGAGTGCGTGGGTCGGTCCGCACATCAACTCCGGTACCGGGATGCCGTAATGGGCGCTGATCGCATCGACGTCGTCGAGCGTGTACGCCGCCGACCCGTTCTGCTTCCGGGACACCTGTCCCTGCGTGATGCCCAACGCTCCGGCGAGGACCGTTTGGGTCTCGCCGGTGGCGTTGAGCAGGCTCGCGACAGTGTCGCGGAAGCTCTCTGCACTGGAGCTCATGCCGTGGCCTTCCCTCATGAACTATGAGCGATGCTCATACTGCCAGAACGGGGGCGGTGCGTTTCCTGCGACACGCCGAACCATCTTCACGCAGAAGATCGCGTTGGTCCTGAGTGCAGGTACTCAGATGACCTTCCGGGCCGGCGCGGCAGTAGTGCCGTGCCGGCCCGGAAGGGTGCTACTCCGTGGCCAGCGACTCGGACGTCTTCAAGACGGTGGACCCGGGGATGATCTTCACGGCCACCTCGATCACACGGCCATCCTTGAGGGAGACGGTGCGGATGACCTGGGTGACGACGGCCGGATCTGTGAGCTCAAGGAGTTCCCGCTCCTGCTCGGTGGCGATTCGGCTGGTCTGCTCTTGCAGCGAGTGCCACTGAGGTACGCCCAGCCGTTCGGCGACCAGCTCGCGGGAGCCACCCGTCGAAACGGGCTCGGTCAGCTCCGGTGCGGCCTGCACAACGAACGGCGGGTAGTAGGAGCTCGTCACGTGCGCGGGGGTGCCGTCACGGCTGACGAGTCGCTGTCGCACGTGCACCAGGCTGCCCGGGTCGATTTCGAGTCGGAGGGCAATGCCCTCTTCGGACTCCGTCGTGCCGATCTCCAGAATTCGGGACTCTTCCCTAGCGCCCAGCGCTCGGCCGGTGGCGGCGTAGGTCCGGACACGGATGGCGACGCTGGCGCTTCCCGGCTCGGCGACCACGGTTCCGTGGCGCGGCCGGGCGATCGTCAGGCCCTCGCGGCGCAGTTCAGCCATGGCCGCGGAAGCGGTCGACATGGTGACCCCCCACTCCTCCATGACTTCGCGCAGCGTGGGCAGCTTGGTGCCGGGGGGGAGTTCGCCGCTGAGGATCTTCTGCCTGTAGTGGTCGGCAATCCTCTTGTAGGTCGCTCCGCCCGGGCCTTCCTGACTGGACATACAGGCTCCCTGTGGTCGGTGAGGACACAACCATAGCCCATTGCACCGGAGCATTGACAAGACCTCGGGCCGCAATGCATGCTCATCCATGTCGCCGCCAGCAACCGGGACGCAACTCCCGGTAGCGATGCGGTGTCATGCACCGTCGCCTGTCTGACCTGGGAGTTTTGCGAGGACCCTACCCTCGACGCACCTGGGAAACAGTGCAGCGGGCTCGACGACCCTACCGTCGGCCCGCTGCTCGGCGGCACCTTCACCTGCTTGTACCAGGGAGGCATCACCGTGAGCACCATCATGCCCGCTTCCATGAAGCGGACCGTAATCGCCCCGGGGAACGGCTCGAACTCGACCACCACCGGTCGCCCGTTCGCCGACCGCATCGCCAAGGCCACCGTTACCGTCCCCGCCGAGCAGTGGCTCGCCGATGCGGACCTCGACCAGCAGCTCGCCGCCGACCTCGCCGGCCTGACCGGCGTGGACGCCGAGCTCTGGGAGCAGCGTGACGGCGAGGCCCGCGAGGTCTACCTCGACCGGGCGGCGACCGCGATCCTCGACGTGAACCCGGACTACACCGAGTACGCCGCCGGCGGCGAGCTGGAGCTCGCGGTGTCCGAGGCGGAGTCGATCGTCCACAGTGAGGCGGCCCGCTACCGGCTGCTGTCGGAGGCCGGCCGGATCGAGGCCGAGCGGATCGCACAGAACGAGCGGGTGGAGGCCGCCCGAGAGCGTCGCGCCGCCGCCGTCGAGAAGCGTCTCGGCCGGGCCGCTGCCCGTGCGGCGGAGTTCGCCGAGCTCGACCGCACCGCCGGTGAGCCGGACGACCCGACGTGGTCGGCGTCCGAGCTGCGCGGCGTGCAGGCCCACAGCCCCTTCCGCAGCGGCTACCGGTACCGCTACCAGCGCGCCGACGGGACGCTCGCGCCGGAGAAGGCGTGATGGGCGAGCTGACGCTCGCCACCCGCCACCGCCGCCACGTCTCCGTAGCCCGCACCGCCGAGGTTCTCGCCTCCTCCGGGTTCCCCGCGGGCGACGTGCTTCTCGACGACGACCAGCTCGACGCGCTGTGCGCCGCGATGCGCTCCGCCTGGACGAGTAGCCCCGCCGAGTTCGACGCGGCCCTCGCGGGCCACCGCCGCGCCGGCCGGGCGTACTCCGCCGAGCTGCTCCCTGATCGTCCGGCCGTCCGAGCCATCCGCCCCGCGAACTGCGCGGAAGTGGAAAGTGCAGCGGCCACCACCATCCCCCCGTCCCGTCTCGCACAGGAGTGCTGAGCTGTGACCACCGCGAACCTCCCCTCGATCTACACCCCCCACTTCAAGCACCGCGCGCTGCGGCTCGCCGGCCTGCGGGCCGCCGAGGCCGCCACCGTCGCGGCCGGGCTCGGCGCCGGCGCGGTGAGCGTCGCCGCCGAGCGGCTGCACCTGCACCGGCCCGCCGAGTCGGCGGCCGTGATGGTGGACCACGCGATCGACGCCAACAACCGGGCGTGCAGCAGGATCAACGAGCTCGGCGCGGTCGCGCCGTCGCCCGCGCTGCTGTGGCTGTACCGCGTGCTCGGCGGCGAGCGGATCGACTCCCACCTCGCCGCGACGGTCGAGAACGACGACCCGGTGTACCCGGGCCCGATGCTCAGCCCGGAGGAGCTCGACCAGTTCGAGGCCGGCGAGGGCAGTGTCTACACCGACTCGAAGCCCGCTTCCGGCCCCGTCGCCGACAGGGCCGTGACCGCCCAGTACGCCGATTACGACATCACCGCCGCCGACGTCGCCTGCTGGCCGGAGCGCGACGCCGTCGAGGCCGAGCGGGTGAAGGCGGCGGTACGGGCGATCCTCGCCGGCGAGATCACCGTCCCGCGTGCGGACGGCGCCGCCGCCCGCCACTACGACGGCACCTGCGACTGCATGCAGCCGGAGGACGTCGAGGAGGGCGACTGCCCCGACGTGATCCTCGCCGTCGCGATCGACCAGGCCGAGGCCGAGGCTTACGCCGAGCGCTACCAGCGCGACCCGGAGGCGGTCGAGCGAGACATCGCGGCCCGCATGGAGACGCTCGACGTCCGGCTCGCGGCGCTGGCCGAGATGATCGGCGTCGAGCAGTGAGCGCCGAGACGGCCGCCGCTGACGCGCTGGTCCGCAAGGTGGAGCAGCACATGTCGGGCCCGCTCGGAGGGTCCACCGCGAGCAATTCCGCGTGGCTGACCGGCGGTCAGTCGCCGCAGCAGGGTTCGAGCAGCCCCGGCGGCTCCGGCACCTCGGGGGGCGGCCGTGGCTGACCCCTCTATCTGCGCCGCGTTCGCCAACGGGACCGGCGAGAAGCCGGATTCGAAGCCGGCCGACCCTCCCGCGCCGTCCACCGGCGGGGGCAAGTGAGCGCTGACCGCCCGGTCGGGGTGGCTCCGGTGTCCCCGGGGCCACCCCGCATTCGCGGGGCGTCACTGTTGCGCCGCGGGGGACCGGTTGTCGGCCTTCCGGATCGGGCAGAGATCATTACCCGAGATCGATCAAACATTCGGACGCCGAGCGTCCCCAGACCAGGAGCAGAACCCGTGACTGTGACGACCCTTACTGAGGCCGGCGAGGCGGTGCCCGCGACCCCCCCGGCCGATTCCGTCTACGCCCCCGCCCAGGCCGGGCCGGACACCCAACAGGCGCGGGATCCCCTGCGGTTCACGGCGGCCGACTGGGTCCTCGCCGTGCTCGCCGTCGTCGTGGTGATCGGCGTGTCCGGGATCGGCCTGGCCTCCTCTTACAGTGCGCTGGAACTGAAGGCGAAGCTGCCGACGAGTCAGGGCGGCTGGGAGTGGGCGCACCCGTGGATGCTCCCGGTCGGCCTGGACCTGAGCATCCTCGGTTTCTCGCTGATCAACTTGATCTTGATCCGCGTCGACCGCCCGGCATGGTGGGTCAAATGGGTGCCGAGGGCCGGCGCCTACGCCACGATCTGGCTGAACTGGGACGCGGCCGGGAACACCGGCAGCCGGATCGGGCACGCCGTCCTCGCCGCCCTCTGGGTCATCTTCTCGGAGATCGCCGCCCACGTGTACGCGGCGCAGCTCGACGCGATCCACCAGCGTCCGCGGATGGAAGGTGCCCGCCTGTCGCGGTGGTTCATGGATCCGATCACCACTGCTCGGGTTGTCCGGCTGATGCTGCTCTGGGAGATCACGTCCTATGAGCGTGCGCTGGAGCTGTTCAAGGAGCGGGAGGTGTACCGCCATCTCCTTACTCAGCGTTACGGGAAGAAGTGGCGGAAGCTCGCTCCTACGGACGCGCTGATGCCGCTGATGCTGGCCCGCCTCGGGCTGACGATCGAGGAGGGTCTCGCCGTGCCGGCGGACGCCGCTGCGGCGGACGCTCTACGGGAGCACGAGACCGGGGTACGGGAGCGGGCGCTCGCCCTACGGTTGAAGGAGGAGGCCGCCGAGGCGGACCTCGCCGCGGTCCGGCGACAGGCCAAGATCGACGCGGCCAAGGCGCGTGCCGACGCCGAGCGGCTGCTCGCCGAGGCGGAGCGCACGAGGGCGGCCGAGGCGGCCCGTACGGCGGCCGAGGCGGTCGTACGACAGCACGAGTTGGAGCTACAGGCCCAGGAGGCGCAGGCTACGGCCGCGAACGAGCGGGTGCTCGCCGAAGCTCGCGCCGAGGCCGCGAAGGTGCAGGCGCAGGCCGAGGCCGATGCTGCCGAGATCCGCCGTAAGGCCGGAGATGCCGAGGTCAAGGCCCGGATCGAGCGGGAGCAACTGGAGGAGCAGGCGGCCCAGGACAAGCGCCTCGCCGAGCTGGAGAACGCCCGTAGGGAGCAGGAGCAGGCCGCCGCGGCGGCCCAGGCAACAGCCGCTCACGACGCCGAGCTCGCCCGGCTGCGCAAGCAGCAGAGCGAGGCCGCCGCCGCTGCTGCGGAGGCCAACCGTAAGAGGGCCATCGACGAGCAGCAGGCGGCCGTAGCCCTTGAGGCCGCGTCCGTAACCCGCGCTCAGGCGGCCGTCACCGCGGCCGAGGCCGAGCGTTTGGCGGCCCAGGAGAAGGCGCTCGCGGCCGAGGCGGCGGCCAACGCCGCTCGACTGGAGAGGGAGATGGCCGAGGCTCTTGAGGCCGCGTCCGTAGCCAACGATGCCGCCCGTCGTACGCCGGCCGAGCGGCAGGCGTTGATCGTCGCCGACATGATCGAGAAGTTCGGCGAGGCGCTCGTCACGATCAGTTACATCGAGGAGAAGCTCGGGTTGCCGCACGCCACCGCCCAGGACCGTCGCGACCGCGCCCGTCCGATCCTGATCGAGCGGGCGTCGGTCGTCGCCGACATGATCGAGGAGCTCGGCGAGGACGTCTCTGCCGCGTACGTCGCCGAGAAGTTCGGGCTGCCACAGAACGTCGCGGAGGGTCGCCTCGGGCGCGCCCACCTGATCCTGGCGGAGCGCGCCGCCGCGATGCAGCCGGCCTAGTTCCCGCCGTGGCGGTCGGGGTTCCTTCGCGGAACCCCGACCGTCACGGGCGGCGGGCCGCAATGCCGCCTTGCAGAAGTTACGTAACTTCCACTACGGTTGCTCTGTGCGCTCGGGCCACTGGCCCCGCAGTACCACCGCCGAGGCGTCTCCCGTGCTGCCGTGCACGCCGCGCGGCCGATGTCTCGCCCTTCCGGTGGCCCGGCGGGCTCCCCGCCCGCCCGGCCACCGTGCACAACCCCCCATCGAAGTGCCCCGAACGGCCCCGATCAGAAATGAGGAAAGGCCACCATGAACGACGACGCCGCCCCGGACGCCGTCCTTTCCGACGCCGGTCTCAAATCGCTGACCAACGACAAGCGCCAGATCCACGGAAAGGATGCTCTGCACTACGAGCAGATCGCCGACCGCATCAGCGCCCATCTCTCTCAGCTCCACATCGACGGCGACGGCTGGTTCTCCGCGCAGTGGCGGGCGTGGAGGGTCTCCCGTCACGCCCGGAAGATGAGCAAGTTGTCGCGCCGGATCGCGAAGGGGAACCAGGCTCTCTACAGCGCGTTCAACAACCACGTCACGATGGTCCCGATAAAGCGCGCACAGAAGGTGGAGAAGGAACTCCAGAAGAAGGCGCAGCCGGCGCAGCTCTCGGGCGGGCAGGCTTCGAATGCCCAGGCCTCGAACTCCCACGTGCTGAACTTCAATTCCGGGACGTTCCTCAGTCCGGCCCCGCCCACGGCGCCGCCGCAGGAGATCCCGGCGGCCGGCGGCGGTGAGTGGAACATCTACCGCGAATTCCCGCAGCAGCAGGCGCAGTGACCAGTCCGCCCGACCCCCGGTCGCAGCAGAACAAGGCCGACTTCTGGAACGACCGACAGGACAAGGTCGAGACGTGGAAGCGAAGCGCCGAAGTGCAATGGGACCTGGTCAGGTCCGTGGCCAACAAGCGGGGGAAGCGCGGCGATGACTCGGTGTGGGAGGAGCTTTCGAAGCTCCTCAACACCTTCTACGTGAATCACTCCGAGTGATCGTCATCATCATCATCACCCCGCCCGGGACGCCCCGGGCGGGGTCCCAAAGCGCGCGCGCGACGCGCGCGCGCGAGGGTGGCACACCACATCACGCTCTGTCAACTGATTGGAGGCGCCGTGACCGACCAGGACGACGCCGGCGGACGGATCATCCGATTCCCGCGGATCGGGTTCGGGCGCCCGGATCGCCCGGCCACACCCGCGCCCGCCGACCCGGCACCAGCCGCCGTGTCCGACCCGCCGACCGGGCCGGCCGCCGATGACCGCTGGGCCGGCCCCATCGCCCGCGCGGAAATGGCCGCGATGGCGGTCGGGACCGGCGCGCCCGTGAGCGCGGGCAGCACGGCTCCCACTTCCGGGAATTCCGCCCCTACGATGCCGGCGCCGGGATTCGTTCCGGACACCTTCCTCGCGAATCCCGGAGGTGAGGTGCGGCCTCAGGAGGGCGCGGCATCGCTGGTCGCGCTCACCATGGCGGCCGTCGTCGGAATTGCCGTCTCGACCATGCGAGGAATTCATTCCGGAATCGCCTCGCTGCGCGGCGACGGAAAGGAAAAGGGCAAGGATTCCAAGGATTCGGACGAGTCGGACAAGAAAAAGAAGAAGATCCAGCCCGCGCACGAATTCGGCGAATCGGCCACGGGGAAGAATTCCGACAAGAAGTCGTCGCGATGGAATCCCTTCGGGTCGTCCGATTCGGGAAAGAAGAGCGGCGGCGGGACCTCGGGGTCGTCGGGAGGTTCCGGCGGCGGAAAACCGGGTGGTGCGGGTGCCGATTCCGGGTCGGGTAAGAAGTCCGACGGCAAGTCCGGCGGAAACGGTGCCGGCGGCGGCGGGAAGCCGA
>NZ_JBHXMU010000044.1:15371-45871 GCF_042720685.1 Kitasatospora sp. NPDC058492 | reverse complement strand
GCGGAAAACCGGGTGGTGCGGGTGCCGATTCCGGGTCGGGTAAGAAGTCCGACGGCAAGTCCGGCGGAAACGGTGCCGGCGGCGGCGGGAAGCCGAGCACCTCCGGCGGCGGGGGAGGAGCCGGCAGCGGCAAGACCTCCGGCGGACCGGACAAGAAGCCCGACAAGAAGCCCGACAAGAAGCCCGACAAGAAGCCGGCCGCCGGCAGCGGGTCGGGCGACAAGAAGCCGGGTGCGGGTGCCGATTCCGGGTCGGGTAAGAAGTCCGACGGCAAGTCCGGCGGAAACGGTGCCGGCGGCGGCGGGAAGCCGGGCACCTCCGGCGGCGGGGGAGGAGCCGGCAGCGGCAAGACCTCCGGCGGACCGGACAAGAAGCCCGACAAGAAGCCGGCCGCCGGCAGCGGGTCGGGCAAGGGCGGGACCTCTGGCGGTTCGGGCGGACCCGGCAAGGGTCGGACGCCTGGCTCCTCCGGCGGCAAGTCGGGCGGCTCGGGCGCGGGCAGCGGGTCGGGCAAGGGCGGGACCTCCGGCGGTTCCGGCAAATCCGGTGCAGGAGGGAAGTCGGGCAAGGGCCCGGCTCCGGGGCCGGGCAAGCCCAAGCGGCCGAGCCCGAGCAAGCCGGGGCCGGGCAAGCCCAAGCGGCCGAGCAAGGGCGGGAGCAGGAGCACGTCGAAGGGCGGCGCCAGTTCCGCCGGCAGCTCCGGCAGCTCCGGCAGTGCTGCCGGTACCGGCGGTACCGGCGCGCCCTCGGCGCCTCCGAGTGCCAGGGGCGGGCGTCGGTGGTTGTGGAAGCGGCGTAGGGACACGGCCGCTTCCGGCGGCGGCGCCGGTCACACCGCCGGACGGGCCGACAGCGCGGCCGACGCCGGATCGGGCAGCAAGGCGGGCGGCTGGCGGGGGCGGTGGCGGCGCAGTGCGCCTCCGCCGCCCCCGCCGCCTCCGCCGTCCTCTCCGCCCCCGCCGCCTCCGCCGTCCTCTCCGCCCCCGCCGCCTCCGCCGTCCTCTCCGCCCCCGCCGCCTCCGCCGTCCTCTCCGCCCCCGCCGAGTGATGACGGTTCGTCGTTCTCGGCCTGGGCGGCTGACTCGGAAGGTGCTCGCTGGTACCGCGACCGCGCCGACGAGGGCGAGCGGATCATCGTCGAGGAGATGCCCCGGCCGTCCCGGAGGCGGCGCAGTGAGCCGGAGCGGCCCCGTCCGGCGATCTCCACCGGTCGTGTAGTCGTCCCGCCGCCTCGGGCTCCCCGTCCCCGGCCTGAGCCGACTGCGCCCCCTGAGCCGACCTCGACCCCGACCTCGACCCCGACCTCGACCCCGACCCCGACCTCGGAGCCGAGTTCGACCCCGACTCCGAGCTCGACCCCGAGCTCGACCTCGACCCCGGAGCCGCCCGTGAGCACGGTCAAGCCCCTCGTCCCTGCCCCTGCGCCGGTCGTACTGGTCTCGGTCTCTACCTCGGAGAGGGGTGCGGAGCCGGCCGCGGTGGGCGGGGCGGTCGACGATCCGCCAGGGATGGTTGTCCCTGCCCCGGCCGCCCCGGTACCGCTCGCCAAGAACAGCGGGGCGGAGCCGGCCGCGGCGGGCGGGACCGTCGTGACCGTCGTGGCGGTGGCGCCGTCGCCGAGCCCGGTCACGGGCGGCGGACTGGTCGGCGCGATCGTCGGGCGGGAGGAGGCTATCGCCCCGCAGCACGAGACCGAGGTCACCGTCGATGACTGCTGCTGGGAGCTGGCCGACATCACCGAGCGGGCTTTCAAGCGGCACGAGGGCACCAATCGCCTGACCCAGCGGGCCGAGAAGCTGGCCCGCTCGCTTGAGGAGTTCAAGGTCGAGCTGGTGGACGTGCACAACATCGTCGGCCGGCGCACGAACGCCGCGGTCGATCGGATGATCGAGCGGGTCCAGGTGATGGCGCAGTCGATCACGGAGATCGGGGTGCAGTCGCTCGCCGCCGCGGAGCTGTCCGAGGTGGCCGAGGGCGCGATGTTCGACGAGTACAAGCCGATCCAGCGGTCGACGGCCGATGCCGGGCTGTCGACGCCTAGCGCGGCCATCCACAACGAGAGCTAGGGAAGACATGGAAGAGCTCGACGTTCCGGACGCGGGAGACATGGCGGCGCGCGTCCTCAAGTTCATGGCCGTGCAAGGCCAGTTGGTCAACCTGAAGGTGCAGATGGCCGCGCTGTCGCAGCGGGTGAACAGTGCCCGCCGGCAGATGGAGGGCGACGCGGAACAGGCCAGGAAGCTGGTCGACATGAGCGGTCCGGCCGGAGTCGCTCCGGAGTTCCTGGCCAGGATCGAGGAGGTCGCGGCGTCTCTGCTCGGCGTCTCGGAGTCGGCGGCGGTGCTGGTCTCCGCTGCCGACGCGGCCTCGGTTGCCGCCGACGACACGCAGAGCGAGCACAAATCGGAGTACGGAGGCATCTACGAAGTCGCGCAGACCAGGAAGCACCCGATGGCCAAGCCCGGTTTCTACCGGGTCCGTTGAAGGAGAAGGAACATGTCCCCGGCTGATACCCCCCTTGACCAGCAGGACGCGGCGCCGCTCGCCGCGACCCCTGCGCAGATCGGCACGATCGCGCGGATCGAGCGCGGCGCCTACCTCGCTTCGGCGGTGGCCGTCGCCTCCGCCTCGCACGTTGAGTCGCTCGCGCCGCCGATCGTCGCGTTCACGGTGCTCCTGGTTGCCGGCTTCGTGCTGTGGATCAGCGCACGGGATGAGGACCACCGGCGTACGGTGCGCGTCGCTCAGCGGCTCCTCGCCCCGGTGACGGGCTGCCTGCTGTATCTGGCGATGCAGTACTTGACCGGCTGGGCGTGGTGGGAGGACATCCTCGCCGCGTCCGTGTGGGGCACGTTGATGTGGTGGCTGGCCCCGATCGCGCGCAGCATCCCGATCGCCCGGGGCGGTGTGCCGGCGGTGGTCGCCGACGCCGCCCCGGCCGTCGCGGTCGCTGCGCAGGCCATGCCGATGCCCGCCACGTACGAGGAGCGCATCTCCTACTTCTGGGCACAGTCCGCTGGCGCCGAGCGCGGCATCGCGGCCGGCACCGCGCTGACCGCCGTCCGGCTGCTCAACGGAGGCCCCGACTTCGAGGGCATCGTCGTGGCGCAGCCGGGCAGGCCGGTCCCGAATGTGCAGATCCGCAACCTCGCGGCGCTGTTCGACTGCCCGGTGGAGCGGGTCACCTGGGAGGGCATCGCGGGCAGCGGCCCGGGCCGGATGCGGCTGGTCGTCGCGCCGAGTGCCGTGCAGGCCGCTGCGGTGGCACCGGTGGCCAGCACCCTTGAGGCGATGTGGCCGGTCCATGTCTCGGCGCCGGGCAAGGCCGCCCCCGGGCTTGTCCTGGTGGGCAAGCGCGCGGAGGGCAACCGGCTGGTGCTTCACGGCCAGGCGCAGCAGGGCACGACCGTGGCGGTCAATCACGGCGCGCTGTGCTCCGCGCTGGGGATCACCGACCCGACGTGCGTCGTGGTGGAGACGGACGGTGTTCGGGACGCGCTGATCAGCGTCTACAGGAAGAACCCGTTGCTGGACGTCCGCAAGGCCACCCGCGAGGATCTGGTCATGGACTCGCGGGGGCGGATCCGGATCGGTGTCCAGCACGATGGCGCGCCGGCCCTTTTCCCGTTGTACGAACCGGACAAGGGGGCGCTGCGGGGGATCGACGCGGGCTGCACCGGCGCGGGCAAGTCGGTTCTTCTCGGCCACGTGCTCGCGGCCGAGAAGATCAACGGGGTCGTGAGCTGGGTGATCGACCTGCAAGGCGGCGCCTCCCTCCCGGAGGCCTGCGGGCGGGTGGACTGGATGGTCGGCGACGAAGCCGGCGCGATCCGGATGCTCAAGGCCCTCAAGCGGGTGTTGAAGGCCCGGGAGAAGATCAACCGCTCGCTCGGCCGCAGCGGGTTCTTCATCAACGACCCGTACCCGTTGCTGAACCTGAGCTGTGACGAGATCAACCGCCTGCTCTCGCACCCGAACCCGGAGCTCAAGCGGCTGGCGGCGCAGCTGATCGCTGACGTCCAGAAGACCGGCAGGAAGCTCGGCGTCGGCATCCGGCTCGGCGTGCAGAGCTTGCATTTGACGGATTTGGGCGATGAGAATTCCATCCGTGAGCAGGGTAAGGACGGCCCCTGCGTGATGATGCGCGTGATGAGCGGCAGCACGAAGGGGATGGGGACCGAGGGCATCGCGCCGGCCGGTTTCGTGCTGGAGAACATCCCGGAGCGCATCTACCCCAGCGGCCAGATTGCCGCGAAGTTCGCGGGGACGGCCGACGGTGACGGCGAGTCGACGGCCGGCATGGGTTACCTGTTCACCGGCGGCCGGGCGACGCTGATGCGGGTCTGGAAGGTCGACCGGTACCCGGGGCTGAACATGGATCTGGTCGAGCTGTACGGCCCGGATGCGCCGCCCACCCTCGACGACGTGTCGGCCCAGGCCGCCGGCGCCGTCTACCTCGACCGTCCGGCGGACGGCTGGGAGCCGCCGGCCGACGACGACGCTCCGGCGGCGGGCGCGGCGCCCCGTGCCGCGGCGGTCCCGGCGCCGGCGGGGCCGGACGTTGAGGACGAGTACGACGAGGACGAGGACGAGGACGAGGACGATCCGGCGGTGCTGGCGGTGAAGCGGGACGAGGAGAACGGTCTTCGGGACCAGATCAAGGCCGCGTTCGCCACCAAGAGCCCGCTGAGTCGGGCCGAGATTCGTAATGCGGTGAGCGGCTTCACGCCCGGCACGATCAACAACGTGGTCAGCGAGCTCGCGGAGGCGGGCGAGCTGACCAAGGTGGCCCACAACAAGTACGAGCTGACCCGGCAGCCCGCCCGGGTCTGACGGGTCGTGGAAAGGCCGACGACACCAGCAAGTAGCGGAAGTTACGTAACTTGCGCTAATGTTGGTGTCGTCGGCCTCCCGGGGCGGGCCCGCCACCACGCGACCCCGTCCCCCGCGCGCCGTTTCCCGCGGGAAACACCGCCACCACAGAAAGGCCCCGGCCATGGACGACTGGCTCGACTTCGTCCGCTTCCTCACCCACACCCAGGACCACCACCGGGACGAGATGCTCCGCCTCCTCATCCTCCTCGGCCTGGCGCTCGACCTGATCACCACCGGCGCCGTGATCGCCTCCGACCTCCTCTGACCACGCCGAACGGAGAACCCGTCCCATGAACCTGACCCTCACCCACACCGCGGACCAGCTCGCCGAGCTGCGCGCCCCGCAGGCCCGCCCGGCCGTCGAGCACCTCCTCGACCACCAGGCCGGCACGGTCACCATCGGCCGCACCGCCGACGGCGCCCCGGCCGTCGTCCCGCTGTGGACCGAGCACGGCGCCGTACCCCTCGGCATCATCGGCGGCCCCGGCGCCGGCGCCTCCGGGATCCTCGATCACCTGTGGGCGGCCGAATCCGCCTCCCCGGTCGTCTCCCCCTGGGTCGCCGGCCTCGACCAGGACCTCGACCACTACCTCGGCCCCACCCTGGACCGCCGGGCCTGCACCCCCGACCAGACCCGCGACCTCCTGCGCGCCGCCGTTCACATCGCCCGCAACCGCGCCTACCCCATCGCCCGCGACCGCGCCGCGATCCTCGCCAACTGGCCCCGGCCCGTCTACCAGCCCACCGCCGCCGAACCGCTGATCACCCTCACCCTCACCACGTGGGAGCTGGTCCGCCTCGACGACGACGGCATGCGCCACGTCGAGGAGCTCACCCTCTTCGGCCGCCGCGGCGGCGTCGCCCTGCGCATCGCCTACCGCGGCCACTACCTCACGACCCTCGGCGGCAACCTGCACGCCACCCTCAGCAACAGCACGCTGATCGCGCTGCGCGACGCCGAACTCGGCTTCGCCCTCGGTCCCGCCCGCGCCACCATCCCCACTGCCATGCCCGGCACCGGCTACCTCATCGCCCCCCACCGCGGCACCGGCCCCCGTGGCCCGGTCCTGTTCCGCTCCTTCGCCCCCCACCGCGCCGACGCGTGACCGCGCTCATCCCGGCCTGCTGGAAGGCCTGGGCACCGCTGACACCCACCACGCCCCCGCGCACCCGCCCGGGAGCCCATCACCGGAAGGACCCCGACATGCCGAAGGCCAAGACCCCCACGATCCCCACGTTCGCCGCGCTCGCCTCGGACTACGGCAAGGCGCTCGCCTACCTCGCCGGACAGCAGGAGGGCACGACCCTCCCCGCCGACCCGGCGATCGCCACCCCGACCGAGCTCGCCGACCTCGCCGCCGGCGCCGTCACCGCGCTGGAGCGCTGCCACTACTGGAACGAGGCCGAGGAGATGCAGCGCGCCGCCGACTACCTCCGCGACGCCACCGCCGATGACGCCGACGACGCCGACGACCTGTCCGCCCTGCTGCGCCGCGCGGACAAGGTGCTGCGCGCCCACGCCTACGACGCGGCCTGCGAGGTCGCCGACGCCCTCGGCGAGCCCCGCGATTTCTGATCCACCACCACAACCGCCGCCCGGCGGTACCTGCCCGCGACCCGGGCCGGACACCGCTGGGCGGGCACCGCCGAGCACCACCACCGCCCACCCGCCGCGGGCTGCCGCCAACACCCGACGCCCCGGCCCCTCGGAAGGACACCGCAGATGCTCAAGTCCCTCGGCCTGCCCGACAAAGCACTCGTCGCCCTGGTCGGCTGCGCCGCATCGGGCAAAACCACCGCGTCCGCGATGTTCCCGCGGTCCTGGGTGCTGCGGTCCGACCAGGTCCGCGAGGACGTCGCGGACGACGCCGGCGACCAGAGCGCCGACCCGCACGTCTGGCACCTGCTGTTCGAGCGCCTCAAGGCCCGTCTTGCCCTCGGCCTGCCGGCCGTGGTGGACGCCACCAGCGCCGACCCCGACGACCGCGCGTGGCTCCTCGCCCACGCGCGCCGCTACAAGGCGCCGGCCGTCGCCCTGGTCTTCGACGACGTCCCACTCGCCGAGGCGCTCACCCGCAACGGCCGCCGGCCGGAGAACCGGCGCGTGCCCGCGGACGTCCTCGCCCGCCAGCACGCGCAGATCGCCGCCGCCGACCTCGCCGCCGAGGGCTTCACCGTCGTCCACGCCGCCGACCTGCCCGCCGTGACGCTGATCCTGCGCCGCCTCGCCGAGCAGCGCGGCGCCCAGACCGACCCGATCGAGGTCGTGTTCGGCAGCGCCGCCGCCCGCCTGATCACCTGGGACACCCCGAGCCGGGATCCCGAGTACGACACCGCCACCCTCGCCGCCGGCCGCGAGGAGCTCCTCCTCCGCCACGTGGCGGACGGCGACCCCTACGACCAGCGGTTCGAGGCCCGGGTCACCTGCGGCACCGAGGGCTGCGCGGGCCCCGCGTGGACCCCGGTGTACAGCCTCGGCCAGCTCGCCGCCGCCCACGCCGGCCACGCCGAGAACGAGGCCCTGTGCTCGGTCTGCGACCGCTTCGAGGACTGACCCGGCGACCAGCCGGCCGCGGCCTGCACCGCGCGCCGCGGCCGGCGCCCAGCACCATCCCGCCCCAACCGGCCAGCCGCCAAGGAGAACCTGCGATGCCCTCCCTCGACCACGTCCCCTACGTCACCGCCGACTACGTCGGGCGCGCGCTCGACATGGCCCTGCACCACAACGAGCACGGCGACGGCGAGCTCAAGCGCGGTAACCACCAGAGCGCGCACGCCATGTTTGCCGCCGGCGCGGCCTGGGCCGCCCTGGCCCAGGCCGGGCAGTCCGCCCTCAACGCGAAGAACCGGGCGGAGCGCGAGCAGGCGTGCCCCGCCTGCCGCGGAACGCGCCGGGTCAGCGTCGAGCGCCGCGACTGCTGCGGCAGGCACCTCCCGCACCGGCACCCCGAGCCGTGCACCAACCCCGTCCACGCCTGACCGACCAGCAGGAGCGCCGACCCATGACCCAGCACCCCGGACCGTACCCGACGACCGTCGAGGAGATCCTCGCCGCCGCCGGCCTGACCGCCGCGCACACCACGGCCGCCCCGCCCGTCGCCCTGGTCGTCCCGCAGCCGGGCACCGCCCCGGCGCTGATCACCACCGCCGGCCACCCCGCGTACGCCCCGCAGCACTACGCCCCGACCGCCTTCGTACTGCCCGTGCCCCAGCCCCTCGCCCAGCAGCCGCAGCCCGCACCCGCGCAGGCCTCCGCGTGGACGGACACCCCGCTGTGGCTGCGCGCCTCGATCGTGACCGGATCGGTCGGCATCGGGACCGCCGGCGTCGGCATCGGCATCGGCCAGGCCGCCCCCGGCCTCGACGCCGCCGCCCGCTTCCTGCTCGCGCTCGCCGCCGTGTTCGGAGTCGGCGTCGTCGGCTGGGTCCTCGCCCAGGGAGGCCGCAGGCAGCAGGCCGGGCCGGCGGGAGCGGTCACCCACATCACCACGAACGTCACGGCCAACATCACCGCGACCGCGAGCTCGGTCGGCCGCCAGCGCAACCGCTGACGTGCCGTCCGCGTCGCCGCCGGACCCGCCCCAGCGAGCCCGGAGACGGCGCGGGCAGCACGCCCGCACCACACCCGCCACCAGGAAGGCACCGCCATGGCCGACATCCTCACCCCGCTGACCAAGCTCGACACGTTCATCAACAACCCCGCCCACCGCGCCACGTGGCGCGAGGTCCTCCTCGCCCGCGAGGCCGACAAGATCGGAAAGTCAGACGACAACTACACCTCGGGTCGCACCAGCCGCGGCCTCAGCCCCGCTGTGCAGGCCGCGATCCGCCAGGCCTTCACCGACGCCGAGGGCATGCTCGAACTCGCCCAGCTCGCAGAGAAGTTCGCCGCTTCCACCCGCACGCGCCTGACGGTGACCCTCGCCGACCTGCGGCCCGACGCGGACGACCAGGACCGCGAGTCCTGCGAGACCGAGGCCCAGCTGATCCTTACGGGCGTCCAGGAGATCATGCGGGACCTGACCGAGGCCCGGTTCGTCGACCCCGGCGAGGCCTCCGGCACCGCCAAGGCCGCCCTGTACGACCTCACGAACGAGCTCATGGCCATCAAGGCGGAAATGACGCTCGAAGACCTGCGCTGGTGGTCCACCCGGGTCGGTCGGGCGATGCGCGTCATCACCGCGGCGCCGCGCGTCGAGACCGCGGCGGCCTAACGCCCCGCGCTGCCCCCGGGCCCCTCGCCGGTGCCGCCAGTACGCCCCCGTCCACGGGGCGGCCTGGCGCCACCGGCGGCCGGCCGGACGCCGACCGCTCAGCCCTCCTCACCGAAAGGCGTGACTCACCCATGCCTGCCCCCAGCACCACCGCGCCCAGCCTCCCCGCGCAGGCCCTCGGCTGGATCACCGGGCGACTGATCCCCGCGCTGCGCATTGCGGCCGGCCGCGCACACCGCCGCTGGCGCACCTGGTGCGCCGCCGCCCGCACCGCCGGCGCCCGCAGGGCCCGCGTTCTCGCCGGTCTCGCTGCGGCTGTCACGGCATTCGCGCTGTCCGCGGTCGCGGCCGGCGGGCTGATCGGCGCCGCCGCGGCCGAGGTCGTCCGGGCTGCCCGCCTGCTGGACCGCTCGCCGGTCGGTCAGGCCGCCCAGCAGCTCGGCGCCACGGTCGGCCGCCCGGCCGGCGTCTGGCTGCGGCAGCACGCCGCGGGACTTCCGGCCTCGCCGGCCGTGCTCGGCTGGTCCTGGCTGCTGCTGGCCGCGGTGCTCTACCTGTCCGCCCGCCGGGGCAGCCTCGCCGGTCGCCTCGCCCTCGCCGCGCTCGCCGCCGGGACCACCACCGCCATCTGGCAGGCGAGCCCCATCGACGCCCAGCCCATGGCCGCCGCCGTGGCCGCCGGTGCCTGGCTGCTGCTGGTTCCCTCCGCCTACGCGGCAACCAAGCGGCCGGCCCGCGAGCACGACCACGACGGCGGCGCGCTGACCGTGATCGTGCAGCAGTTCACCGTGGCGCCGACGGGACCCATCCCGGACCAGCGCACCGCCGCCACCGCCCCGCAGTCGCGCGGGAAGACCGCCGAGAGGTCGTCGGTAGGCGGCTTCGCCTGCCGGTTCTGCTCGACGTCGCTGTTCTGGGGCGGCCCCGCGGGCAGCGTCCGCACCTGGCGCGCGGCGGGCGACGGCGGCACCTACTGCCCGCAGGCCCCCGAGCTCGACATCGAGCTCGACATCGCGGGGCAAGCGCACCAAGCCCTCTGACAGCCCATCCGAGACGCCGAGACTGTCGACTAGCGCACGTTACGTAACTTGCGCTAGCTTTGAGCTTGCGGCCCCACCAGGCAGGCCGCCACCGCTCACGCACCCCGCCGAAGGAGCCCGCCATGCGCGTGCATGTCCTCGCCTACCTCGCCAAGACCCCCGCCGGCATCGAGCTGGGCGTCGCCTGCGTCCCCTCCGACCGCGACCGCCCGTCCTGGGCCGAGTGCGCCGCACGGATCCCCGGCTTCCTCGCCAGCAACTACCTCAGCCCGGCACCCGAGCCCATGTACACCCTCCGGTACGAGACCGAGACCGGCCGCCACACGAAGACCCTCGACCGCGCCGGCGTCGAGCGCGTCGGCCAGATCGCCACCCGCGCCGCCGACCGCGGCGAGCTCTGGAACATCGAGGTCCTCGACCCGTGCGGCGACGACGTCACCTGCGACTTCGACTGCTTCGCCTGACGGGGGCACGGACCAACGCCGTGCGCCCTGCGAGGCACTCAGCCGAGCGGCTCCGAACGCCGCAGCACCCGGCCCGCCCCACCACCGCACCAATCGGAAGGCACCGCATGGACACCGCGACCGCGTTCAACGCCCCCGCCCCGGCCGACGCCTACGCCCAGGCCCCCGACCTCGACGCCGAGGCCTACACCGTTGGCGAACTCCTCGACGAGCTCGACCCCGGGCGCCGGCCCGACTTCTACCCGCCGGCCTCCGACGCCGAGCGGCGCGAGGTGTTGCTCCGGCTCGCCGCCGTCGCCGACCGCCGGTGGACGGCCCAGCCGACCGTCGACAACGCCCTCGCCGCCGACCGCGCTGCCCACAAGCTCATGGACTTCGACCGCCACCACCCGGCCGAAGCTGACGACTCCCTCTCGCCCTGGTCGCCCCAGTGGCACGGGTCCAGCGGCAACCGCGCCTACGTCCGCCACGCATACGGCGCCTGGCTCAACGACCCCATCACCGAGGACTGCAACAACTGCCAGGGTGAGACCTGCCGGGCATGCAACCGGCCCGTCCCGGCGCCGGCCGACGGCCCGGCCGCCGCCGACGGAGGCCCGGCCGCCCGCGTGCACCTCTTCCTCGCCGCCGACCCGCGGGCGACGGTCTGCGGCCACATCCACGGCCCGGACGGGCCGGTCGTCCTCGCTGTCAGCGACATGTACGCCGTGCTGACCGGTGAGGCCACGAAGGCCCAGGAGCGGCAGGTCCGTACGTTCGTCGCCGAGTTTGATTCGCTGCGCGACACCGACCACCCCGACGACAACGACCGCATCGCCGCCGCCCCCGGTGGCTCCGTGCTCCACAGCAGCGACGTCTGCGCGCTGCTGGACGACCTCGACCCCGCCCGCGAGGACCCGAGCGACGTCCTCCCGCTGCTGCTCACGTGGCCCGACGCGACCACCGAGCACCGCATCCGCCGCGACCAGCTCGCCTACCTCCTCGCCTACGTCGAGGAACTCGCCGACGAGAACACCTGAGCCGCTCCCGGGTCGGGCCGTGTCCGTCACGGTCCGACCCGGTGTGCAGCGCCCTGACCGACACTCACCAGGAGAGGAAACCCGAGTGGACACCACCACGACCGAGCCCCGGACCGAGGCCATGGCCGAGGCCGGCGAGGCGACGGTGACCGACGCGGCCACGTTCGACCGGCTTCTCGCCGACGCGCTCGCCAGGGTCGCCGAGGAGCTCGGACGCACCAACACCAAAGCAAGCCTGTTGCTCGCGACGGACGGCGTCCTGATCAACGCGGTCGCCTCGATCCGCGATGCCCACCCCGTCGCGCTCACCCTCGCCGCCATCGGCACGTTCGCCATGGTGAGCGGTGCGATCCTCGCCCTGCTCGTCGTGATGCCGCGTCTGGACAAGGACGCCTCCGGCGGGTTCATCCGCTGGGCACGCTGCGAGGGCAACGTCGATCTGCGCGCCGCCCTCATCGATGACGACCGCCTCGGCCAACTCGGCCGCCTTTCGGCCCTGTGCACGCACAAGATGCGCCTGCTGATCTCGTCCTCGCTGCTCAGCGTCGCCGCGATCGTCAGCGTCGGTCCGGCCGCCCTAGCCGCCGCTTTCTGACCGGCACGCCACCTGCGCAGACCGAACCCGCCACCACCGATTCCCACGCCGCGGGCCCCGCACCCACAGCACGACGGGTGCGGGGCCCGCGGCGTTCGGCGCCGGCCACCCCCGAAACCCTCCCCTCGCTCTCCCCGCCCCGGCCGCGCCTGCCAGGGCCCCGCCCGCCCCGGGCCGCGGGCTCCGGGCCTGCCGCCCTACCGCCGACACCTTGCGGGGCCACGCCCGTGCAGACGGTGCGGACCGCATGGCGTCCAGCGCCGCGGCCGTGCGGGGGTGAACCGGCAGACGGCCAAGGAGAACGGGGGTTCCCAGGTCGCCACCTGCACGTTCATGCCGCCCAGTGCTGCCCGCCCTGCTGCCCCCGGGACTGACCGTGCGACGGTTACTGTTGAGGAGACGGACGGTTCATCGGCTGCGGAAGGCGGCCCGGCCGGCGCGGCGGAGGTCACCCCAGGTGGGCGCCGGTGCGGGAGAGCCGAAGGGGTGAACGTCCCCGGTGGGTGCCCGGTGCAACGTCGCCGCCCACGGGGGCCTTCTTACTGATTAGAAGCGGCGAATCCCTGACCTGCGGACACATCTCCGTCCTGGCCCCCTTTCGGGGGCCACAGCGAGACGCTTCCGGCCCCGTTTCGGGGGCCAGAACGACGGCCGCCCTCGACCGCCACGCCCGCCGTCTTGGCCCCCACCTCGGGGCCAAGACGGTAAACCCTGTGCTACCGTCCCCGGGACGAATCATGATCATGTGTCCGGTACGTCCCGAGGGAGAACGAGTGAAACCCCAGGGCAAGGCGCCCGCAAGCACGCACTTGGTGATCCGCGTGGACGCCTCCGGCCGACTGGTCTGCACCGAACAGCAGGTGACCGGCTTCGAGTTCATCGCCGGTGAGCAGTGCTGGGGCTACGTCCTCGACGCCAAGCTGATGCACCGCCTGCTCTCCCGCATGGGTATGCCGGGCGTCTGGTTCCGCTGCTGGAACGGCCTGCTGAGTTGCCAAGAGCGGGGCGAGGGCTACATCAAGACCAACCACCGCGAACTGGCCGCCCTCGCGGGGATGGCCAGATCGCACCTGTCCGAACCCATGCTCTACTTCACCGAGATCAGGTGGCTGCGTGCCGCCGGCCGCAGCCGCTACCAGATCAACCCGTGGCTGAGCTACTGCGGCGACTCCGGCTCGCAAGGCCGCTTCCAAGCCGAGTGGCTGGCCGCGGTCGGCCGCGACTTCGTCATCCCGACCAGCGGCCACCCAGACCAGTGGCGGGCCGAGCGCGAGGCACAGCGCGAGGAGGCGGAGAAGGCCAAGACCGTCGTCGTCCCGATCAAGCAGCAGCGCAAGAGCCCGACCCGGCGCCCCGCCGCCGCTTCCGCCGCGAGGGGTTGATCACGGATGATGGCCACGCCCAGACGAATCGAGGTCACGCGATGAGCATTCAACCGCCGGTGCCGCCCTGTTCCGAGCCCGTCGCCATCCGCCGCGAGGTCCTCGAACTGCTCGCGATGGTGGACCTGACCCGCACCGGCCGGCGGGTCCTCGACATCCTCATCGCCTACATGGAGGAGAAGACCGGCGTAGCCCGGCTCAGTCAGGATCAGATGTGCGCGATCCTCGGGACGTCCAAGCCTGCCGTGAACCGCGGGTTCAAGGAGCTGCGCGAAATCGGCCTCGCCTGGGGCATCGAGGATGCCGTCTATCAACTGCACCCGCTGATCACTGACGGTCGGGTCGCGTCCGGCCTCGCCGCGGTTCCGAAGATCAAAGTTCCCTCGGTCGAGGAGGTCGGAGAGCAGCGCCGTCTGCGCTACGCCGCCCAGCTTGCCAGCCTCGGCCTCTCGGCCTGAGCCACTCGACCATCCGCCCGCCGGCCCGGTTCGGGTCGGCGGGCGGATGCGTTTGGCCCCCACCCGGGGGCCAGGACGGTGCACCCGGTGGTACCGCGCCGGGCGGGAGTCGAGGTGCTGTTGGCCCCCACCCGGGGGCCAACGCGGTGCACCCGGTGGTACCGCCCGGGCGGGATGAAGCGGTCCGGCCCACCCGGGCCCGCCCGGACTGCGAGACTGGTGATCATGACCAACCGCCGTCCCCTCTCCCTGCCGGCCTTCTCCGAACCGGCCGCCGACGTGCCCCTGCCCGCCCCGGTCGGCGGGCGCCGGCTGCTGCCGATCGAGCAGGTCGCCGACTTCCGCCAGCCGCCCGGCGAGGCCGCGGCCGTACCTGCGCCGGCCCGCCGCCGCCTCGCGCCCGGTGGCCTCACTTTCTCCGACCCGGACCGGCCGATCTGATCGGCCGGTCCGCGGCAGGCCGGAGCCGGAGTTTGGCCCCCACCCGGGGGCCAAACCGGTTCTGCCGATGCGACCGCCGCCCGACCTCTTGACCTGTTGGGCTGTCGATCGGCCGGTTCGTCCGCCGGGTGTCCGACCCGAGCGCTACCGTCCGGCCATGACGAAACGCAGCGCCCCGGCTACTCGGCGCGACCCGGCACTGTTCGACACCGAGACCGTCGAGCCCGGGCCGCCGCCGAAGCCGGCCGCGAAGCCGCGCGCGAAGCCGCTCAAGCCGGCCGACCTGCCGCTCCACGCGCCGCTGATCCACGGTGAGACCACAGCCTCGCTCCTCGCGCGCACGGCCGCCGCGAACGGCATCGCGGTCGACCCGATCCTCAAGGCCGTGCACACCGGCCGCCTCGCGCTGCCGGCCGGCGGCGTGCAGCCCCAGCAGCACGACGTACGGGTGAGCGCCGCAGCGCTGGAACGCCTCGCCACCCTCCTCGGTCGACCGGTCGACCAGTTGCAGCGGGCCGCGCCGAACCTCCGCGCCGACCGCCTCCTCGACGAGAGCGCCGCCGTCGTGCGCCTGGTGCCCTGGCCGGCGGAGCTCGGCGGCGCCCCGCTGATGGCGTGCCCGCTGTGCCAGGAGGCCGGGGCGTGGCTGGTCGGCGACGGCCACCGGTGGCGCCCCTGCCCCTGCGGCCGGCGCTGGCTGGGCGCAGACGACGGCGGGTTCCTGTTGGAGGCCTCCCTCCTCCCGGACCTCGGCCGCGCCCTGGTGCGCCACCGTGCGATGGACCACCAGCTCGGCCCGGCCGGTGACGCCCTGGTAGCGGACGCCCACCAGGTCATGCTCTGGTGGTGGGTCAACCGGCAGGTGGCACACGACACGTGGCGCTCACGCGAGGACGCCCTCGGCTGCCAGCGCCACCGCCGCCAGGCCGCCCCCGCCGTCGTCTACCCCGAGGCGATGACGCTCGCCGACGCCATGGCCCGATGGGAGCAACGGCGCCGCCGGCCCGACGCCTCGGCGGCCGAGTGGCTGGCCGACGTCGCCGAGCAGTTCGCGGTGCCCGGCATCGCCCGCGGCCGGGAACGCGAACCGTTGCGGCACTGGCTCCGGCTGCACCCGGCCGGCGCCGCACCTGCCGGGGGCAGCTCGGCCGAGCGGCGGTGGAGCCAACTGCCGGCGCTGCACCGCCGCTCGGCCGAGCCCGGCCCGTGGCAGGCCGTGAGCTGCCTGCGGTGGACCTTCGGGCAGCCGTTGACCTCGACGTTGTCGATCTGCCCGCACTGCCAGGGGCAGGCACTCAGCTGCCTGTGGTCCGCTGCGCCCGACTGCTTGGAGATCACACAGGTCGTCACCACCGGCTAGCCCAGCCTGCCCCGCTGACCTCGGCAGCCAAGCAGGACCGCGGTGCCCGCCCTGCCCGGGGCGGGCACTACGGCGTTTCCGCTCTCCCGCCCGGATCGTTGTCCGGGCGACACCACCGCCGGCGCAGGCCGGCCCCATCGTGAGGACATCCGCCGTGATCTATCCCCCGGACGCCCCGACCGCCCCCCGCGAGCGCCTGGCCTACCTCGCCGAGCGCGCCGGCCTGCTGGTCGGGATTGAGGAGAAGGTCGAGCAGCTCGCCTACGCCGAGGAGCAGCAGCCCTACCCCGGGCCCTCCGAGGAGGTGCGCACCATGGGGGAGGGCGTCGAGGCGCTGCGCGAGCTCGCCGCCGCGCACGCAGAGCCCGACTTCGGCAACCCGCTGGACGTCGTCGAGCTGGGGGAGGCGCTGCGCAGTGCCGAGGAGTTGGTCGAGCAGCTCATCCGGCTCGGAGGTGCGGAGGAGTTGGCGGCGGTCGGCTCCTGACGGGTGCGGGCGGGCGGAGGGGCGCCGCTCGCCCCGCTTGTGGAAGTTACGTAACTTGCGCTAGATTTGGCTTGTCACTCTCCGAACGAGAGTCGCCGACCGTCCAGCAGAATCATCGACACGAACCAGGAGGGGAACCCCATGGACACCGAACCCACCGACCTGCGCGACGCCTTCGCCGCCAACGTCGCCCGCCTCGCCAAGCGGAACAGGAACGCCGGCCACGCCCAGGGCACCACGGCCACCGGTCACACCGTCAGCTTCACCGGCCTGCGCGGCGACAGGGTCGCCACGATCGCGATCACCGCCCCGGACGGCGTGGAGATCACCAGCGCCGAGGGCTGGAAGCTCACCGACGTGGCCGACGCCGCCGCCAACTTCTGGGACTGGATGGAGGACGACCGTCAGCGGGCCGCTCGGCAGGCGCGGCGCGCGGCCTTCCGGACCGTGACCATCACCTCGGGCCGGGACGCCGCGCAGTACCGCCTGACCCCCGACCAGCTCGCCCGGCTGCGCGAGACGGCCGAGCAGATGGCCGCCGAGAACCCCGGCGAGTGACGGCGGACGGCGTGCTGACCACCCTGGTTGCCGTCCTCGGCACGCTCCTCGGCACCCTCGGCGCCGGCTACATGCAGCAGCGTGCCGCCCGCGCCGAGCGGGCCGAGGCCCGGCGCGAGAGCCGCGAGCAGGCGAGGGTGCAGGCCCTCCGAGACCTGGTGACCGCACTCGACGCCCACCGCCGGGCGATGTGGCTGCGGGAGAAGATCCGTCTTGCCGACCCCGATGCCGCCGACCGCAACGGGGCCCGCGCCGCCCGCTACGACGAAGCCCGCACCGCCAGCCACCTGACCCGCGCGGCCATCACGGGCCCGCTGGTCACGCTGTCGGTGCTCGCCCCGGCCCTTGCCGGGCTCGCCAACGACGCGGCGGAAGCCTCCTACGCGATGCGCAACGCCCCAGACCCGGACGTCCTCGCCGCGGCCCGTAACAGCGCGGTCGCCGCCGTCATGAGCCTGGTCGCCGCCGCTGGCGAGCAACTTGCCTGACCGTCCGTCCGGCCGCCGAGTCGGCCGGACGGACACCGGAATGCACCCGTACCCGAGAGAGCAGGAAGGACCGAGATGACCGGCCAGGACGAGACCATGGTGTACGTCGCGCTGCTCGGCAGCACGACCGCACCCGCGGCCAGGACGGTGCCCTTCGCACGGCAGGAGGACGCCGAAGCCGTCACGCGCCAGTGGGCCGAGGACCGCGACCGCCCGGCGGTCGTCGAGGTCTGGCCCCGGCAGCGCTGGCAGCAGTACGGCCCCGGCGGACTGCCGGCGATCCGGCAGGCGGTGCCCGCCCGGACGCGGGTCTTCGCGATGGGCCCGCGAGCGTGGGCGCCGGACGGCCGGGAGCTGGAGACGTGGCTCAGCGGCTCTGAGCGCTGGTCGTGGGTCTGGGACTTCGAGCCGGACGGCTACACCGACCGCCCGGCGGTCGCGCGCGTCGAGCACCGGCCCGGCTCCAGCGCGCTGACCGAGGCCTCCGCCCGCGGCACCGACGAGAGCGCCGTCCGGGCCGCGATGGCCAAGGCCTGCGCCGAGGCACAGCGCACCTGCGGCGAGAGCCCGTACCGCGACCTGTGGGAGGGCGCCAACCGCCGCAGGCAGGACGTCACGTCGGTCTACGCCGACCCCCGGACGCCCGCCGAGGTCGTCGCGGCCCACAGCCTTGTCATCGGCCGGATTCTCAACAGGCCCGTTCCCGCGGACACCGCACCCGCAGACTTCGCGGAACTGCTCGGGGAAGCCGCCGAAGCCGCCAGCCGGCGCAGCGCCGCCGCCGACCCCTTCCCGAACGTCGTCGGCCTCGACCTGGCCGACGCCGAGGGTTACCTCCGCGAGGCCCTCGGCCTGGCGGACGGCGATCGCGAGAAGGAGGTTCTCCTGACGTACGTGCACAACCACCTGCACCGCGTCGAATGCCTCGGCGAGTAGCAGCGACAGAACCGCACGCCAAAGTCGGCGGGCCCGGGCCAGGAACCCGGGACCGCCGACCCTCGGACGAAGGAGAACAGCCGATGAACCGCTGTCCCCAGCACCGCGACCAGGAACCGCCCGCGCCCGCCGACCCGTTCCGGCCCGGCCCGCACCCGTACGTCTGCAAGGGCTGCGGCGCCACGGGCGGCACCGAGGCCGAGCGCTCGACGCACTACTGCCCGTGCTGCGGCACCCGGCTGACGCGGTGCCGCGCCCTGAGCGACTCCACCTGCCGGGAGTGTGGGCCGATCAGCCGCGACGGCGAGTTCCGGCCCCCGACCGACTACATGGCCGAGCTGCTCGCGGGCCGCCGGCAGCCCACCGAGGAGGAACTCGCCGCTGCCCTGCTCCGTACCCGCCTCGGCGAGCAGATCGCGCACTACGCGCGGCTCGACTACCGGCGCGACGGGTACGTGCGCGCCACGATCGTCCACGGCAGGACCGGCATCCCGCTGCGCGCCTACCCCTCGGCCGGCCGGATCGAGGCCAGCGCGCCGTGCCCGCGCGAGAACTGCCGGGGCCATGCCTGGGTGCCGGTGGACGGTGCTGCCGCCCTGCTCCGCGTCTACCAGCACGGTGCCGGCGGCGTGGCCGCATGCGACCGGTGCGGGGCCCGGGACTGACCGCAGCGTGATGCAAGCGCCGATGGCGGAGCATGTTGGAAAAGTTACGTAACTTCCGCTAAGTTGGTTGCACCGACCACGGAAGCGGAAAGGCCGACATGAACCAGCCCCAGATCGTCAGCGAGGAACTCCAGCAGCTCACCGAGAACATGCACTACGCGGGCGGGCTCTACCTCGCCGACGGAACCCGCGTCATCCGCCAGTACCCGGCGGAGGGCCACAACCCGCCCCGCCCCTATCAGGACGACTGCCCCTGCTGCGGCGACGTCTTCGACGGCGTCACCTCCGGCATCATCACACCGCCCGACGAGATCACCCCGTTGCAGCGCGTCACCTGGTCCGGCGGCGGCGTGAGCGACTGGCCGACGCACCTGCTCAAGGCCATCTGACCGACACCACCCGAAGCCCGGGGGCGAGCCACCTCGCCCCCGGGCACCGCCACCGACCACCACCCCAGGAGCACCCCACCGTGGCCACCACCACCCGACACCGCACCGGCCGGCCCGCCGACCCCGACACCCACCGCAACGACACCGAACGGGCCGAGGACCCGAGCACCGAGACGACGCTCGACACAGAGCTGCCGTTCGCCGTCGAGGTCAGCGAGGAGTACGCGCAAGCCGCTACCGGCAGCCTCCCCGCACGGTGGGCCAACCCCTACACCCCGCGCCGCGGCGAGCCCGCCGTCCGCCTCGCCTCCGGCTTCTCCTCCGCCACCCGCGGCAACGCCGGCGTGCAACTGGAGTTCGCCGACACTTCCCGGCGCGGCCCCGAACGCCGCCGCCTCGCCGCCACCCTCGGCGCGCACTGGGGCATCTACATCGAGCCCGTCGTCACCTACCGCACCATCTACGTGGACACCGGTAGTGAGATCACCCCCGAGGGCAGGTGGCGCGGCACCAGCGAGCGCCGCGAGATCACCGAGCGCCGCCTCGGCCACGGCCGCACCGACGCCCGCATCAGCGCCGCCCCCGGCGACCTCGCCCGCTACTGCGCGATCCTGCCGATCCTCCTCGACCACCTCGACCGCCTCTCGGCCAACTGGGGTCGGCGCTGCGCCGCCTGGCTCACCGGGCCCGGCGAGCACTGGTGCACCCCGGCGGAGCGCCGCACCGCCGTCCGCCACTTCCGCGCCGAGTTCGCCGAGGCCCTCGCCTACGCCCTGGCCACCGGCGCCCCGGAGAACGCCGAGGAGATCGACCCCGACCGGCCGTTCCCCCACCAGTCCCGCACCGCCGCCCTCCTCGCCCGGCGCGAGCTCGGCGACGGCTGGCTCGACCAGGTCACCCGGCCCGAGACCGAGGCCGCGTACCGGCTCGCCGCCACCACCGTTGAGCAACTCGCCGCCGACGTCGCCGACCGCCGCGCCGCCGACCACGCCCGCGCCGACCGCGAGCGGTTCGAGGCCGAGCTCGCCGAGCGCCAGACCACCGCGGCGCAGCGCGCCGCCGAGGCCGCCGCCGACCGCGTCAAGCTGACCGAGACGCAGCTCGCCGAGCTCGACCGGCTGCTCCACCCGCGCGACTACCCGGCCGACGACGAACCCGGGTACAACGAGGTCCCGCTCGCCGCCGGCACACCGGTGCAGCTCGAAGCCGAGCCGGACGCCGCCGAGCTGCGCCGGCGGGCCGAGTTGCTGCGCGGCATCGGCGCCCACGTCGCGGCCGAGATGCTTCTCGACCGCGCCGCCCAGCTCGACGCCGAGCAGCAGCCGGCGGCGGCCGTCGAGGACCTCCTCGCCGGGGCGCCCGCCGGCCGGCCGCACCGGATGCCCCGCCGCAGGCCCACCCGCGCCGGTGCTCGGCAGCCGGCCCGTTCCCGCCTCCGCCCGGCGCCGGCGCTGCCGAGCGGGAACGGGCTCCGCCCGCCGGCCGCGGCCGTGGGCCGCAACCGGCGCAGCCCGGTCCGCGGCACTGGCGGCGCCCTGAATGAACCACGCACCCTCACCCGCAAAACTTTGTGAAGTTACGTAACTTCCTAGTAGCGTTGGTGAGCGTACCGAAACGCGAGCGGCGAGCCCGGAACCCCGGGCTCGCCGCTCACGACCGACTCCGCCACCGACCAAGGAAGCAGGACGGCGGACGCATCTTATCGACCTATCGACCGCCGCTTGCCTCAGGAGAATCACGATGTCCAGAACCACCCCGACCACTGCCGTTTCCCCGATTCTGCGAAAGCTCGGCCTGCGCCAGCGTCAGCGCGGCGGGGTCATGGAGGTGGACGTCGTCGTTGAGGGTCGGTACGAGGATGACCTCTGCGTCGAGACCTACGTCGTCCCCCAGACCGCCCACGCCAAGAAGGTCATCGCCGAACACGTCGAGGAGATCGTCAGCGCCACTGCGGCGACGCCGTTCCCCTTCGAGTGGGGGAAGGTGCCCGGACCCAACGGCCGGCCGGTCGCGGGGCTGGTGTGCCGCGTGGCCGTCGAGCGCATCCGCCAGGCGCCCCGCAGCACGCCGAAGGCCTACAACGCCCGGACCGGCGCCCCGGCCGACGAGCAACTGCCCGAGGGCAAGGCGAGGAAGACGTTCAACATCCTCGGCCCCGTATGGAAGGCGGGCATGGAGCGGGCGGAGAACGTCGACAGCCTGTCCCTCAGCCACGTGACCGAGCAGCTCCTCGCCCTGTACGGCGACGGCGAGTTCGCATTCGACGCGGACGGCCAGATCATCCCGTCCCGCCCGACCGTCGAGATCGCCCGTGTCGTCCTCCTCGAAGCGGTCCGGGACTACCTCACCGACACCGGCACCGGCATGGACGTGAACCCCGAAGGCCTCGCCGAGGCCCTGGCAGCCACGCTCCAGAACGCCGGCTATGCCCGGGCCGTGTGACGGTCCCCGACGTCGAGCGTTTCGGAGCGCATCACCCCGACCTGCTGCACGAGGTCGAGACAGCCGGCTTCGACCTTGACGCCACCGCCGCCGAGAGCGGGTTCGGCCCCCTCCGCCCCGCGTGATGATCCGGTTCCTGCCGCACCGCCAGACCGACTACCAGCGCCAACCAGGAGAACACAATGACCACCGACGTGCCGCCCGACCAGCTCGGCGCCCAACTCGTTGCCCTCGGTCTGATTCGCGCCACCGCGGACGGCATGCTCCCCGACCCTGCGGCCACGGCCGACGAACAGCTCCGCCGCTGCGCCGAGCTGGTCGAGACTTGGGTCGGCGGGCCGTCCGCCGGCGAGCGCGGCGAACTGCGCGCCCCGCTGCTCTCCCTCCTCGACGTGCTCGCCCGCACCTCGGCCCTCTACCTGGTCGTGGCGCTGGGGGACAGCACCGAGGAGGCGGAGAAGTGGCTCGCCGAACAGTCCGCCAAGGCCGGCGACGACGCGCGCCGGGCGGGGGACGACTACCCGGCCGGTCCCCTCGCCCTCGCCCTCACCTGGTTGCACGTCGAGGCGCTGGCCGAAGGCGAGCCGGACACCGTAGAGGAGCGCAAGCGCCTCGACCGGGAGCGCACCGAACGCCACGCCAGCCGCTGCGACAGCTACGTGCGCGAGGAGCACGTCCAGCAGGACGCCTACACCCTGGTTCTCACGACGGCCCGGATCGCTGCGACCGTCCTGGTCCGTCTCGCCGGCGAGGACCGGGCTGCCGTCGAGAAGGAACTCGACGCCCAGGCCGCGGCGCTGCTCGACGGGCACACCCGCAGCGAGGTGCCCGAGTGGGTGCCCGCCGACGTGGCGTCCCTGGTCGTGCGCTACCGGGCGAGCTGGTCCGACCCGCGGTCCTACCAGGAGTTCGAGCCGACGTTCGCGACCGTCGCCGAGGCGCAGCGCCGGTGCGAGGACGAGCTTCGCGCGCAGATGGAGGAGCTGTACGGGAACCGGGACAAGGCCGGTCAGATCGTGTGCACCTGGGAGTCGGACGGGCCGATCCTGTGGAGCATGCGCGTCCAGACCCCGACCCTGACCCGGGCCGGGTCCTCGCCCGTCAACAGCGGATTCGCGGTGACGGTCGTCGGCGGCCCCTACGACGGCGGCCGGGGCCACTGGGAGTGACCTGCATCACGCTCGGTGTGCACGCCCGGTGCTGACCGCAGCGCGCTGACGGCACACCATCGAGGGACAAGGGCGGCCGGAGAGTCTGGCCGGACCACCGGCCGCCCCACACCCACCCGTTGAGAGAGGGTCGGACCATCATGCACGTCACCGTCGACACCGCCACCGCCAGGGCGGCCCGGGCCGCCTTCACCCTCGGCCTGATGCGCGCCGGCGCAAAGATCGGTGACCACGTCACCCAGAGCAGCCGGGACGCCGCGGTCAAGGCGGCCACCGACGACGCCCCGGTCACCTACAAGGGCCGCCGGTACGGCACCCGCGCCGGCCGCGCCGCCTGCCTCCGGCATTCGCTCATCTACACCGCCACGCAAGCTGCCGTGGTCGGGGTCGGTGCCCGCGTCCTCGGGGTTCCGCTGCCCGCCGGCCGCCTCCTCGCCGCCCTAGCGGTGACCGGCGGCAGTCACTACCTCATCGATCGACGCGAGCCCCTGCGCCGTGCCGCCGACGCCCTCGGCAAGGGCGAGTTCTACCGCCTCAACTCCCATGGCATGAACGGGAGTTACCTTATGGATCAGTCGGCGCATCATCTGATCGAGGCGCTCGCTTGCCTCATCCCCGCCCGCGGCTGACCCGCGGCGCGAACCGCTCGCGCCGGTACGGCAAAACACCGGAAACCGCCCGCACCGTCACACCCAGTGCCCTACCGTGGAGACGGCAGAAACGCCTGCCCGCGCCACCGTCCGCCCACCGGCCGGCCGAGTGGCTGCAAAGGTTCCCCGAATCGCGTCGACACCCGTGACCTTGGCCGCGCTGCATCCTGCCGCGGCCCCACAGAAGTGGAATGACCATGGTGAAGGACCGAGCCCGCAAGCTCGACACCCGCGACCACGCCGCCGCCCACGGCCTGACGCACGCCCAGGCCGCACAGGGACTCGCCGCCCGCGCCACGCGGCCGGAGATTCCGGAGGGCGGCAGTGTTGTCCTCGACGTCTGGGACGGCTCCGAGGACGACGAAATGACCTACCCCGAGCCGAAGTGCATGGGGTGCCGCTGCGAGCTCCTGATCGGCGAGCTGAGCGTCGTCCTCCCGGAGGTGCGCCGGCACCCGGAAGGGCGGTCGCCGTGGGGCCTGTGCCCCAGGTGCCTGCCCGACCTGGCGGAGGCGCTCGCGGAGGCCGAGCGCCTCCTCCGCCGACCGTAGCCGCCACGCCTGACACTGCCGGCCGGTAGCGTCGTAGACGACGAAAGGGGTGGACAGATGACCGCACAGCCGCTTGAGATCGGCCCCGCGCCGGTCCCCAGGACGTACGACTCGATCAGTGCCCTGCTGCCCGAGGGGATGCTCGCCGACTTCACCACCGCGTTCCACTCCGCGGACGTCTTCTCGGCCGCCCGGGTGCTGGAGTACTGGGGCCGGATCGCCGACACGCTCGCCGACCCGGCCACGTACGCCGCACTCGACCGCACCCGTCCGACCGAGGACGGCCCCACCCTCGACGAGCTGCTCGCCGAGGCTGACCGGTGAGCGACTGGACCGAGCAGACCGACGGCGTGCGCTGGCACGTGCTCATCGGCACCGGAGCGCCCGCCGACGCCGCCGCCGACGCGAAACTGCGCGCTGAGGTGGTCTCCCTGCCCATCGGATTCCGGTCGGCCCTGCGCGCGGTCTCCGCGCGACTCGCACTCGACCCGATCACCGGCCGGCCGGCCGAGCCCGGCGACCCGGAGCGCGTGCGGATCACCCGCCTCGCCTCCCTCGCCGACGACGGCGAGAGCATTCCGATCATCGCCCACGGCGCCACCGTCTCCGTCGTCGCCCGGGTGCACCGCCCGGTCGGCGCCGTCGGCATCGTGCGTATCGTCCGCGTGATCTGCGGACCGTAGACAACCGGACCGCCCGAACCCCATCCGCTCCACCCTCAGAGAGGCCACCATGACCGACAACGGGCCTGACCCGGACTTCTGGAACGCCCGTGTTCAGATCGGCACCACCACCGACGGAGCGCCGTACTGGGACCAGGAGCCGCAGGGCAACCTGACCAGGTGGGCACTGCCGGCCGCGGAACGAAGCCTCCGGGTCGACGTCCAGCGCGGCGGGCCGGACAAGACGACTGCCACGGTCGAGCTCCCCTCGGAGTGGGCGCGGAAGGTGGTCATCGTGCCCGACGAGGCCGGTGACGCGCTTGTGCGGGCGAAGCTCAGGGAGCAGGCCACGGAGCGGACCCGCCTGTTCCTCGACCGCCGGCTCGACGAGATCCTGCGCACGGGACGCAGGTCCGGCGTCGGAGGTGCCTGGCCGCGACTGCGTCCGCAGCACACCACGGCCGAGGAGTTCGGCGCGGCCGACGACTGACCAGGGCGCCCCGTCCGTCGGCGACGCTCTCGGTCCCCGGACTTCCGGGGGCGCTGGAAGTGTTCGGCGACGCCTGTCCAGCCCCCCCACATGCGAGAGCGCCCGACCCCGTTGAGGGGTCGGGCGCTCTCGCATGTGGAGGCTTCACCCCTCCCGCCGGCCGTCACCTGATCGGCAACTCAGCCCGCTCTGCTTCGGTCAGGGGGAAGCTCTGAGCCAGCAATTTGATGATGCGATGAGCCGTCGCGGCGTCCGCCTCGCGGTCGATCCGTTCCGCGTTGCGGTAGGGGCTGTCTGCGCTGTGCTCAGGCCCATCAAGATCGCCAAAGGTCTCACTGATCGATTCGGGGCTCTCGCCGCCGTCCAGTCGACGCTGGACCGCGAAACACGCCCGTTCGATCATGATCGGGTTTTCCGCCGCACCGTAGACCTCGCACGGGACAGTCACCCAGTCTTCGCGAAGGTCGGGGGCCGGGGGCATCAGCAAGGCGACGATCGACTCGATCGTCCTACGGTCGACGAATCCCGATACATCCATACTGGAACCTCTCTGGCAGCTCCCCAAGGGGAGTAACGGCCTGGTCAATGGCCGTGTCACCTGCGCATGGTGGCACAGAGGGGCAATGCCGTGCGGTGGATCGCTCAAGCTCAGCCGGTAGTCGCCCGTCACAGAGGTCGTGCGGGCGCAGCGGTTCGGGCTGCTGTAGCACCTCACGTCGTCATGCCCCGCAGGGCCACAGTGGTGGGGAAACTCGAAGCGCCCGCCCCTGCCGGGGTCGGGCGCTTTCGGGTTGAACTCGACGTCCGTTGCGGCGCGGTGTTAGCCGCTCTCGCTGTCCATGCCGTTCACCAGCTCCCCCCGATGATCGAGACCGGGACCGCGAGCAGCGACAGTGCTCCCGCTGCTGCCGCGTTGCGGAATTCGCTGATGTCGGCGAACGGCCCGGCCATCAACACGACGCCTTCGTGCGCGTTGGCGGCCCGCCGCCACTCGCGCGTGAGGGGGAGGTTGCAGTCGAGCCACCGCGCCCCGCCGGGAGAGTGCACCGTCAGGCGGCCGGCGGCGAGCTGCCCCGACCACCGCAGGTCGAGCGCGAGTGAGTGCGCGTCAGCCGTCCACCCGTCGTGGGTCAGGACGGGTCGCTCCGGCGACTGGGGGACAGCCACCGCGGCCCGACCGGCGAAGCACTGCGGCCACGGATGGCCCCCGAACCCGAGGTCGGCGGGCGTGAACGGCCGGCGCAGAACCGGGGCCCGGTCCTGCGGAGCGGGGCGGTCGACGATCACCACGCCTCCTCGGAGAAGTAGGTCGGCCGGCCGTTCTGGCCGTGCTTCATCGGCGTCGAGGTGGCCAGCACGGTGAGCCGGTACTCCCAGGCGCCGCGGTGGCGCGCTGGCACCCGGGCCCAGATCAGCCCCTCGACCTCAAGCGCCGCGCACTCGCGGACCGTCTCCGCGGCCCGTTGAAGCGCCCCGGTCGGCGTCAGTGCCTCGCGCTGGATCGCGGTGAGCGCGCCCTCGGGCATCTCCGCGTCGGCGTCCAGATACAGCGCGACCCGGCAGGTTGACGGCTCCGCCTGGTGGGCGGGGGCGTCGGCCTCGCCGAGCTCCGGGTCGAGCGTGCTCACCAGCACCGTGACGCGCCAGTTCCACGGCTCCCTGTCGCTGGGGCCCGGGACCCTGGCCCACAGCAGGCCGTGCACGGTCAGCGTGTCGCCGTGCCGCAGCACGTCGGCCGCGGCGAACAGGGCGCCGGCCGGCGTCGAGCCGGTGCACTCCACCGCGGTCAGCGCGCTCACGCTGACGTCCCGGTCGGGGACCTCTGCGAGGAGGGAGACGGCCCGGCTCGCGTCGCCCACGGCGCGTACCAGGTCCAGCCCGACCGACGACGTGATCGGCTGGAACGCCTCGACGGCACTGTCCGGCCCGGGCCGCAGCGCCGGCGTGATGCCCGCAGGCGGCTCCGCCACCTTGGATTGGTTCGTGGTGTTCGTCATGTCTGGAATGTAGGAGCGCGCCCACGCTGCGGAGACACCCGAAGTGGGTGCCTTCTCGGAGGTATCTCGGGACTGTGAGGAAAGCGCATAGAGCATGACGGATTGTCATAGTGCCTGGTGAGCCGACTGGAAAGGGGTGGTGACAGGCCGCCGGCGGTGCCGGGCGCAGCCGAGCGAGGGCGGAGGGGCCTGTCGGGCGGGCGTCAGTGGGCGGGGTTGGAGGAGGGTGCCGCCAGCCCGAGCGTCGCCCGCTGCCCGGCGCGGCCGGGCTCCACGAGCTTGGCGTCCGGGTACAGCAGGGCTCCGCGCAGCGCCGCCGCCTCGACGTACCCCCCCGCGCTCGGACCGCTGAGCCAGGCCGCCGCGAGCACACCGCGCCCTCGGACGGGAATCAGCAGCCACGAACCCCGCGCGAGGATCCGCACCCCGGGCACATCGGCCACCGTGCGCCCGGTGCCCGGTTCGACCAGGACGGCGAGCTCCGAGCGCGCATAGTCGGCGAGGACCGGCAGCCCGGCGTTCAGCGGCACCCCGAGCGTGTCGAGGGCCGCGAGCCCGCGGTGCAGCGGCGCCACCACGACCACATCCCAACCGACGCCGCACTCCGTCAACGCCGTGCTGCTCCGGGTCGTCAGGTGGCGTGAATCGTGCACCATCGCCTCATCCGGCTCTGCCAGCGCAGACCACGTCGCGGCGGGGGAGAAGTTCGCAAAGAGGGTCATAAGCGGACCGTAGAGGCGGTACAACAGACCGTAGCCACCCGTTCCGGGTGCCTCCTCACACCCAGGTCCGAGGTACCGCCATGGATGACGAAGCGATCGGCCGCCGGATTGCCTACTGGCGCACGCGCCGCGGCCACACGCAAGAGGCGTTCGGCCGCCTGATGGGACAGAGTAAGAGGTGGGTGCAGAACATCGAATCTGGCGCACGCCAGAGCGACCCCCGCCTGTCCGTGCTGCGCACCGCCGCCCGCGTGCTCGGTATCGACCTTGCCGACCTCCTCTCGGACTCCCCGGTGGCGCAGTGCGCCGACGCGACTGAGATCGCCGCGATCCGTGACGCGCTCCAGCGTCATGACCTGATCACGGGCATCGCGGACGACCACCCCGGCGACCCGCTGCCGATCGACGTGCTCAGGGCCCGGTTCATCCACGGCCGCGCCGCGTTCCAGTTCGGCGCGTTCGCCTCCCTCGGCCGCCTGCTGCCCGGGCTCCTGACCGACGCGAACCGGGCCGCCGCCCGCTACACCGGCGACGACCGGCGGGCCGCCCTGCGCGTGCTGTCCCTCACCCTCGGACTCACTGAGGGCACCGTCACCAAGTACGGCGCGGCCGACCTTGCCCTGACCGCCGCCCACCGCGCGGTGGCCGTCGCCGAGCGCAGCGAAGACCCCGTCATCATGGCGTCCGCCGCCCGGCAGCTCGCCGACGCGATGACCCACTCCGGGCAGGCCGCCGCCGGCGCCGCGTTCGCGGTCGCCGCCGCAACCCGCTTGGAGTCCGACCTCCTCGACCGCGGCGAGAACGGTCTCAGCGTCCTCGGGATGCTCTACCTCAAAGCCGCGATGGCCACGGCCACCGCCGCCGAACGCGCCGACGCGCGCGCAGCCGCGGCCGTGCCCGACCTCCTCGACCAGGCCGGCCACCACGCCGACCAGCTCGGCCGCGACGCAAACGCCATGTGGACCGCCTTCGGCCCGACGAACGTGACCGTGCACCGGGTGGCCGCGCTGGTCCAGCTCTCCCAGGGCGCGGAAGCCGCCGCAGCAGCGGCCGGCATCCCCGACCCTGCCCTCGACGCCCTGCCGCGCGAGCGCCGCGCCCACCACCTCACCGACCTGGCCCGCGGCTACCTGCAAGCCGGCCGCTCCGCCGACGCCGTCGACACCCTCCTCGACGCCGAGCGCCAAGCCCCCGAAGAGGTCCGCTGCCGGCCGCGCAGCCGCGCCCTGGTCGAGGACCTCCGCCTCCTCGGCGCCGGCACCGCAACCGGCCGCCTGCACTCCCTCGCCGAGCGCTGCGGCCTGTCCGGCTGACACGGACGGCGCCCCCGGCTGCTCGCCTAGGATGCCGGGCATGCTCAGCGACTTCCCCGTGATCGACGCCGAAGCCTTCCCGCTCCACCTCGCGATTCCCGGCGGCGACGTCGTACTCCTGCAACCCGTCGCCCGCACCGCGCACCCCGGGCTCGAACAGGCCTACTCCGAGGCCGTGTTCGACGACGCCCCCGCAGTCCAGTCCGCGGCCGGCGTCCACCTCGCCGCCCAGTGGCGAGTAGCACCCGACCGCCGCCACGTCGTGCTGATCCTCAACGGCCGCTCCCCGCGGGCCTTCACCCTCGGCGTGCGCTTCGCCGTCGAAGACGACCGTGAGCGCGAGTTCTTCCCCCTGCTGCGCCTGGCCGCGACCTCCGCGACCCCCGCGAGCTAGCACCCGGCCGCGGACCCGCACCGGCCGGCGGGCGGCGCTTGCGCAGCCGGCCCGGTGGGGGATGGACTGCCCGGGTGACCAACACCCTGTACGTTGTCGCCTTCGCGGCCCCGCCCGTCCGCCGCATCGCCACGCCCATACGCGCAGCCCAGGCCGCCGGGTGGGATGTCTGCCTGATCCTCAGCCCCTCGGCCTACCGCTGGGCCGAGGAAGACCCCGACCCCGAGGCCGGGTTCGAGCTCCGCGCCCTCGCGGACCTCACCGGACACCCGGTGCGCCACCGCTACAAGCTGCCCCGCGAGGCCGATGTCCTGCCCGCCCCCGACGCGCTGCTCGCCGCCCCGCTCAGCTGCAACTCGCTGAACAAGTGGGGGGCCGGCATCTCGGACACCCTCGCCCTCGGGCTGCTCACCGAGTCCATGGGCATGGGCAAGCCGGTTGTCGCTTTGCCGCACTTCAACAACGCGCAGGCCAACCAGAGCGCGGTCCGGATCCATGCCGCCCGCCTGCGCGAGGACGGCGTGAACCTCCTCCTCGGCGAGGGCGGGTTCGTGCCCCACCCGCCCCGGCACGGCAACCTCGACGCCTACCCGTGGACCGCTGCCCTCGACGCCCTGCCGACGCCGACCGCGTCCTGACAGCGGATCCGACCGCCGGGGGCCGGCGGGGGGCCCCGCCGCCGGCCGGGGGGGCCCCCGGGGGGGGGGGGGCCCCGCCCCCGGCGGTAGCAGCCCCCGCC
>NZ_JBHXMU010000044.1:0-15361 GCF_042720685.1 Kitasatospora sp. NPDC058492 | reverse complement strand
GGTTCCCTCCGGGGCCCCCCCCCCGCGGCCCGCGGGGGCCGGGGGGGGGCCGGGGCGGCCGCACCCCGGGGGAGCGTGGCGGCCCGGCACGGTGCAGTACCTCGCCGAGCAGGAGGCCGTCGGCTGAGAGGCCGGAGGGCCCCTCAGGCGTCGTCGTGGTGCTCCTCGACGTACCGCGCGGCGGCACCCACGGACGCGAGCCGGGGCGAGACGCGCCCCAACTCTCGAACACCAGCGGCGCGAGGTCCCCGCTGACGTCGAGCACGGGGTTGACGCTGGCCGTGTACGCGATCCCGCCGAGCTTCCCGGTCGTCTTCGTGATGAGACCAACCACGTCCTCGGGACGCACACGCGCGACCTTCTCCCGCGTGACGAGATAGGCGTCGGGCTGCGCCTCCTCGACGGCGACCCGCGGCGGCCCGGCGTACAGCCACAGGCCGCCGGCCTTCCGCGGGGCGGTGCCGTACCCCAGGGTCGCGGCGTGGGTGGTGCGGCTGCTGAGAGCCTCGCCCGCGATGACGTGCGCGACGCCGCAGGACCCGCACACCGCGCGGACCTCGACGCGTGGGCGCTTGCCGTCGTGCCCACAGTCCTCGGCCGGGCACCCGTGGCCGCCTTCGCGCTCCGGCGTGTGCTTCGTGGCGATCTGCCAGGCCGGCCGCCGGCATCCGGGCAGGTGGGTGAGATCCGACCACCCGAAGTACGCGCTCTCGATCCTCAACTCGACTCCTCGCTGCTGCTCGCGGTGCGGCGGCGCCGCTTCCCGCGGCCGGCATCCGTGGTGTGCCGGCTGTCGCCCGGTCCAACGACCCTGCCGCCAAGGCGTTCCACGGCGCAGACCGCCGCGGGTGGGTGGCGGATGTCTGACGGTCGCCGCGCGGTGTCAGGGGCCGGAAGCCTGCCACGGCCCGCCGAGCAGCTCGCTTCCTCGGATGCCGTGCGCGCGTTGTGCCCGGAGAAAGCTCCTGCGGCAGTAGTGCGCTGTGAGCGAGGATCGCACCTACGGTGCGCCCCGCGCAGGGCGTGCACAGCACGACGAAAGGGGGACGGGTGGCGCAACAACACGCCTTCCCATCACTGCCGGGATTGGACGGCCTACCAGGGGGAGCGTTCGGCGGGGTGGCGGGCCTGCTGCTCGCCGTCCTGGCCATCCTGGCGATGCTCGCCCAGGGCAACAAGGCGGAATTCAACCGGTCGGTGGACCGGTTCTTTGACGCGCTCGCGCAAGGGATCGGCCGGTACTTCTCCGGCCGGGACCTGTTCGAGGAGGAGCAGCGCAGCGCCTCGACCGCGTGGCGAGCAGGCCCGCCGCCACCGGACGACGAACGGGACGAGACGCCAGTCGGCGAGCTCGGCCTCCGCACGAAGGCCGCGAGCCCGCCCGTCTCGCTCGCCAAGCCGCGCCGCCGGCCCCTCGCGATGCGAATCGTCCTGGCCCCGTTCATGGCCGTGCTGATCCTGCTGCGCGCGCTTGGGGGACTGTGGCGAGTGCTGCGGGTCTGGCACCGGTGGCCGAGGGCCGCGCGCGTCGCTGTGAGGCTGCTGCCGGTGCCGGTCGCCTGGGGGTTGTGGCGTTTCCCCGACGAGACCCGGCTCGCCCTGATCGCCGGCGCCGGGGCGGTGTACGTCGCGGCGCTCACCTCGCCCGCCGGCCTGGCCTGGTGGCGGGTGACGCCCGTATGGACAGATGGACAAATCTACGGGCCCGGGCTGTGGGTGGCCCTGCGTCAGGCCCTCCGGATGGAGGAGACGGAGCCGCACCGGCGGTGGCTGTCGGTCCCTGATGATATGGCCGCAGAAGGCGCAAGGATCGTCCTCAGAATTCCTATCAAATGGCTGGGGACGCCCGAGGCGAGGGCGGCCGTCGAGCGTGTGGTCGACGAACGGGCGCCCGGTGAATGGGTTGCCCGGTGGGAAAGAACCAAGCGTGAGCATTACGTCGAGTGGACTCCGAAGCCGAAGCCGCCAGAGCGGGTGAAGTTGCCCGATTACGTGCCGTGGGAGCCGACCGGAGACCCCCGCAAGGTTTTCGTCGGTCTCGCGATCGAGAACAACGAGATCGTTTCGGCGATCGTGCACACGCAGAGCGCCACTCCCCACTGGGGTGTGGCGGGTGACACCGGTTCCGGAAAATCGACAGTGCTCTATATTCCGGTCGTCCACGGTCGGCAGAACGGCGAGTTGATCGACGTTCTCGACACCAAGCGGAACAGTTTGGCCGAGGCCGACGGGCACTCGGGCGTGCGCATTCACAAGGACACTCGTGCATGCATTGCGGCGTTCGCCGAGTTCCTAGCAAGCATGATGGCCGCGGAGGCTGCCATGGAAAAGGGCGCGGACCCGGCACTCCGGAGTCAGCTCATTGCCCGGACGCTGGTGATCGACGAACTCCCCACCCTTATCAAGCTGGCATACACCTGGTGGCGCTACGGGCTCAAGGGGAAGGGGACACCGCCATTTCTGGACTGGCTTGGAATCATCCTCCTGCAAGGCCGTTCCAGTAATCACAGGGTTGTGGTGGGGACGCAGCAATTCGCTAATTCGTATTTCGGTGGCACCATGGAAAGGGCGCAGATCGGAACCAGGATCGCCGTGGGCCAGCAGGACCGCGTTTCCTGGGGCGTCGCCTTCGGGCAGAGCACCCCGGTCCTCGGTTACGACGCGGACGTCAAGGGCCGTGGGGCTTACTCGGACAAGCGGAAACACCCGACCGAGGATTACCTCTACGTCCGCGAGATTCAGCCCTCCTACATCACTCCGGACGTTTCGCGTCTTCTTTCCCAGTGTGCCGATGCTCCGGCCTGGTTCGATTCCGGGGAAATGGCCCCGTGGATCACCGCCGAGGTCCTGGATATGGTCAACCACACCGCGGCGACGATGGACTTCCTCCCGGGTGGGAAGTTCGGCCCGATGTCCCGGACGGCTGTCGGGCCGGCCGCAGGTAGGGGGGTTGCACAGAGTTTGCCCATGTCACAGGGTGCGACACCTCTGGATGCGACAGGCAGCGCGACAGCACCCGCGACAGCCGCCGCGGCCGTGCCGCAGCCCGCCCAGGCCGCCGAGGTGCCGGTCGAGGAGACCCTCCCCGACACCTACACCCTCGCCGAGGCCCACGCCGCGAAAATCCTGCCGTGGAAGCCGGCGACCTTCCGCACTTACGTCAAGCGCGGCGTCGAACGCGGCATCCCGGCCCCCGAGGGAGTGAGCGACGGAGGGCCGGTGTCCTACTACAGCGAGGCCGAACTCCGCGACTGGATCGCGAAGTGGGAGGAGTGGCAGCAGAAGAACAACGTCAAGAAGCCGCGACCGGCACCCGACGAATCCGACGCAGAATCCACCCCCAGCGCCTGACGGAATCCCCTCGGCCCGGCGCCGCAGCGCTGCGCCCGGCCGAGGGGCCCCGGCTGTCTCTCTCCCCGAAAGCTGCACCGTCGGGGCGAAGAGGGAAGAGTAGTGGTGCGTGCTGTGGATCATCCGGATATCCGGATGGAACAACCATGCAGGTGGCCGGAATCCGTCGCCCCGCTGCGGGTGGTTGCCGGTGCGAGGTCGACCGGGAATCGGAACATACGCGTCTGATTCTTCGGCGACTCCGACTCGCCGGCGTCCTCGCGGGAAAATGATTACACAGAGGGCGATCGGGTCCGGCGGCGAGGATCGGCGGACCCTATGGAATTTGGTCCTCGTTTAACGTGGGATGAGATTTCCCGGCCGATAAGGCGGTAAGCCGCTCGTGCGATACTCCGAATGCCCCGGAAAGAACGGGGATCCAGCGGTGCGGCAACTTCTGGCGACCCTTTTCGACGTCGCAGTATGTAGATGACTTGATGTGCAGAAGTGCCGCCACGTCCATTTGTCGTAAACCTGCCGCGGTCCGCATTTGTCGCAAGGTCGAGGAATTGCTCGCGATGAGGAGTTCGCGCACCGGAACGTCCATGAGTTCAGCGAGACGACGCAGACGGCCGGGTCTCGGAAGGCGTCCGGTGGTTTCCCAGGTGGAGACTGCCGAGCGAGAACAATCAAGAATTCTGGCGACCTGTTCCTGAGTCATCCCCAGGCGGGCGCGAAGCTCGCGGAGGCGTTCGCGTCGTATGCGCATCCGATGCGCTCCTCGGATCGTTGAGTCAACGGGGGCACGCACTCTATCCGGCGCGAGCCCCTTCCTACCCGGTGTTCATGTCACGGGCCTGGGCGGGGTGCTGACGGGTTTACGAATTTCTTTGACGGGCGATCGGTTCGGGCATATGGTCGAACACCCCTGCGTCGGCTGTGACGCACGGGACGGGGAGGGGACGGGGCATGCCCAGTTTGGCCACTATTTTCCGGAAGATTGCAGGTCTGCCAGAACCCACGACCGAGAGCAGCCCGCAGCGGCAGGCGCCCGCTGCGGGAACCCCCCAGCCGGCCGCCGCCGAGCCCACGAACCCCTGGGAGGCCGCGGGGCAGCAACTCGCCCGCGCCCAGCAGAAAGCGTGCCCTGCTCCGCCTCCGCCCAGGGCCGCACATCCCCCGGCGCCCTGGGCCGCCCCCGCCGACGAGAAGTCGGGAACCCTGGCGCTGCGCCGGCTCGGCCGCGGCGTCCTGTGGGCGGTCGTCGTCCTGGCGGCCGTCACCGGCGTGAGGTCGTGGGTCGTCCCGCCGAAGCCGCTTCCCCCGGCGCCTTCGGCACCGACCCCGACCTCGGCCGCCTACCCGATTGCCGAAGCACAGGCCGTCGCTGGGCGATTCGCCCGCGCGTACCTGGGGTGGGACGAAGGCGCCCCGCAGCAGCGGGTAGCGGCACTGTCCGGACTCCTCTCCGTCGGAGCCGAGACGACGATGGGATGGGACGGCAAGGGCAAGCAGGACGTCTTGGACGTCCAGACGGACGCGGTGACCATCGGCGGACAGGGACAGGCCCGAGTGCGGGTCGAGGTCCTTGTCCGCAGCACCGTCGCCGCGCCCGCCCCGCCGCCCGGCGCGCCACCCGCGGCCCCCGTGACGTCGGATCCGCAGTGGGTCGCACTGGACGTGCCTGTCGTCACGACCTCCGGTCACGTCGTGGTCAGCGGTCAGCCCGGTCTCATCGGACTGCCGGCGCAGGGCCCGGCGCTGCCGCGCCTTACGGCGGCGGAGGCCGACAGTGCCCTGACCGCGACGACGCAGCCGATCGCGGAAGCGTTCTTCAAGGCCCTCGCGGCCGGCAACACCACCACGGCCGCGGCCCCCGGTGCGGCGATCCCCGCCCTTCCCGCAGGGATCAGCTTCAAGGCGCTGAACGCCTGGTCGGTCGACAACGCCGCCGACAGCAACGAGCGCTCCGCCCTCGCCCGGGTGGCCTGGACGCTCGGCGGCGCGTCGATCGAGCAGACGTACCGCGTCAAGCTCGCCCGGGTGAGCTCGACCACCGCCTCGACGTGGCAGGTGGCCGGCCTCGCCGGTGGTGCGACCTCCTGACCCGCACGCCCGCGACGGGGCCACCCCGCCCGGGCTCGGCCTGCACGACGACCCTGCTCTCACTATCCGCCACCACCAAGGGGGACCGACCAGTGATCAACCTTGCTGCCACCGCCCACACCGGCGCACAACTCGCCGCCCTGACGGACGGCACCGCCTTCAAGAACTGGGCGCTGCTGCTCGTCGGCAACGTCTTCGCGGCCTGGCTCGCCATCCGCGCCGTCGGCCACTTCATCAAGAAGGAGTGGGGGGACCTGATTCAGATGGTCTTCGCCGCCCTCGCCGTCGGGGCGTTCGTCTGGTTCCCCGACGGCGTGAAGACGGTGCTCGGAGACCTCTGGACCAAGATCAGCGGGAACACCTGAGATGGCTAGGGTCGGGCACACCTACACCCGTCACTTTGACCTGGACCCGAAGCAACACGAGCTGCTGGGCTTCGACCTGGGGGAGGGCGCGCCCCGCCGCGCGCTGATCCTCGGTCTCGTCCTCTATCTCCTGTGGGACATCCCGCTCATCATGCTGTTCGGTCTGCCCGGGCTCAACTTCGGGTTCAGCATCTACGTCCTGCCACCGGGACTGATTGCCATCTTCGGGGCACAGCGTTCGACCCGCATCGAGCGCCGGCGGTACGTCACGACGTGGGCACTCTCGATCCGGTACCTGGTCCTCGGGCACCGGCCGATCATCTGCGGCGGACGCCGCGCCGCCTCCCGGGGCGAGTGGCTGGGCCGCCGCGCCCGCTGGGGAAGCCGGCTCGACCTGCTCCTCGAATCCCCGCTCGGCGGCCTCCTCGAACGCTGGCTCGGCCCCGAGGGGAACATCCCCGCCGGCGCCGGGGCACCGCTGCGCCTGCACGCCCAGCCCCGGCTGTACGGCCCCGACGCCGTCGCGAAGGCCTACGGCCGCAGGGCGCTCAGCACCACCCGCACGACCCAGGGGGAAGCATGAAGATCATCCAGAAGGCCGCGGAACTTGTTGGCGTCGGAGGAGACCGGTCGGCCGCGCCGCCGACCTACGTCGCGCTCGCGGACGGACTCGTCGTCACCTCGACGCACGTCGAGGGCTGGTACGTCCTCGACTCCTCGAACACGGACCTGATGTCGGAGCAGGCCCGCGACGCCGAGCTCGACCAGGCGGTGAGCGCCCTCTCGCGCACGCTCGCCGGGTACGACTGCCACCTGCGCATCCTCTGGAGCCCCCTGCACGCCGCCGACTACCGGGCCGAGGCCGGCGAGCTGTTCACCGCCGGCCGCTGGGAGGACTGGGCGGACCTGCGGGTGAGCCGCCTTGAGCAGATCGGCCTGCCGACGCGTCACCTCCTTCTCGGCGTTCGGCTCAGCGACCGCACCGGCAGCGCGCAGGCGGCCGGCCGCCGCGGGATTCAGCAGGGCCTCGGGATCGAGTCCAAGGCGCTCAGCGCGCGCGAGCTGGCCCACCTCGACGCGACGATGCGCCGCCTCAGCCGGCGACTGGAAGCGAGCCCGTGGAAGGCGGCGCCGGCCAGTGTCGAGATGCTGTCGTGGATGATCAGCCGTGAGCAGCACCGGGCCGCGCCCGCGCCGGCTCCCCATCAGGGTGTGGTCAGCGGCGCGAAGCTTGCCAACCTGACCCGGGGGAGGGTTCTGCCGCACCCGGACCACCTGCAAGTGGTCGACGCCTCCGGTGAGGTCGCGGCGTGGACGTCCGTGCTGGTCATGACGGGTTTCCCGGAGGAGATGGAATCCCCCGGCTCCGGGGAGTGGTTGCGGGTGCTGTCCGAGATCACTTATGTGCCGGAGCTCACCGAGGACCAGGAGCTCGACGGCGACCTCGACCCGGCCGAGCTGATCCAGCCCGTCAGCCCGGACGCCAGCGTGCGGTTCCGGGTGCAACCGAAGCGCGACGCCCTCAAGACCGTCGACAATGCACGCCGGCTCGCCAAGGAGCAGCGGCGCTCTGCCGCCGGTGCCTCGGCCGAGGACCCGGGCCGCGACGTCGAGGAGACCGAGGACGTCATGGCCTCGCTCACCCGCGACATGCGGCGCGACGACCGTACGCTCGTTGAGGACCACCCGCGGCTGATCGTCACGAGCGAGACGTCGCTCGCCGACCTGCGCGCCCGCATCGACGCCGTGATTGCGTACTTCGGCGGCGTCGGCATCGAGGTGTTCGTCGGCGAGGACGAGCAGCGCGAGCTGTGGCTCGAAATGCAGCCCGGCGACCGGCTGCGCGTACCCGACCTCGGCCACATCCGGGACGTCACCGCGCTGGCCGGGTCCTGGTGGTGGGGCGGCGCGAAGGTGGGCGACGACACGGGCCCGATCGCCGGATACCTCACCGGCAGCACCGCCGCACCGTTCAGGAACGATGTCACTGCGGGAAGCGACCGGGGCGACGCGACGACGACGGCGTTCATCGGCCGGTCCGGCCGGGGCAAGACGACGGCGATGATGCTAAGCATGTTGGACGCCGGGTTCCGGGGCGGGTTCGTTTTGGCTCTCGACTTCAAGGGCGACCTTGGTGGTGTTGTTTCGGCCGGACGCCACTACGGCCTGAACGCCCACCTCGTCGAGATCGGCGGCCAGTTCGCGGGCTTCGCCGACCTGTTCAAGATTCTCGACAGGGAGGGGGCCGAGCGCGCACAGATCGAGGTCCCGACACAGCTCGGCATCGCCCTGCCGCCCCACCTGCGTGCCCGGGGCGCGGAGACGCCCATTCAGCACGCAGTGAACCAGGTGGTTGGCGAAGGCGATCCCGCGACCTGGCGCGTGATCGAGCACCTGCGCCACATGGACGACGACCTCGCCCGCGAGGCCGGCGAGGCCCTGTACGAGCTCGCGCAGACCGGCATCGGCGCCCCTTTCATGGGCAAGCCGACCTCGACGACGATCCCGCTGCGCCCCGAACCCGGAATCTGGGTGGTGCAGATGCCGGGGTTGTCGCTGCCGGACGCCTCGACCGACCGCGAGGACTGGAATGTGATCCAGCGTCTGAGCGTCGCGCTGATGCACTCCATGCTCGCGTTCGGCGTCACCATCGCCGGCCGCCGGGACCTGCGCGGACTGCGCAAAGTGGTCGCCGTTCCCGAGGTGCACGTCCTCACCGCGACGAAGGACGGCGCGGCCTTCTTGTCCTACGTCGCGCGCGTCGGCCGCGCCCTCGCGACCTCGCTCCTCCTGGACACGCAGGACCCGGAGTCCCTGGTCAAGCTGGTCGCCGTGACCGAGCAGCTCACCACCGTGTGCGGATTTCAGCTCACGGTCGCCGAGCAGCAGGACGCACTTGCCGAGCTGCTCGGCCTCCCGAAGGACGCGCACACCCGCGCCCTGATCCGCTCCGTCGGCCTCCTGCCGGACGGCGAGATCCGGCACGGCCACAACATCGTGCGCGATCGGCGCTTCTCGGCGGCCACCGTCCAGTGGGACATTCCGAGTTGGGAACTGCGCGAGCTGCTCGACACCTCGCCGAAGGCCGACCCCTACCTCGACGACGACCAAGACCAGGGCGACGGCGGCGCCGTCGCGCTGGAGAAGGTGACGGCATGACCACCACCACCGCCCGCACCGCCGCCGCGGTCCTCGGCACGGCCGCGCTCCTCGCGTTGGCCGGCTGCTCCTCGGACGGGAAGAAGGACAAGCCCGCCGACCCGAGCGCGGCCGTCCTCAAGACGGCCCGCACCTACCAGGAAGCGGCAGCCTCCGGCGCCTGGCCGACCGCGTGCCCGCTCATGTCGACCGCTCTGCGCGGCGGCAGCGTCGAGTACTGCCTCGACGAGCACGCGGCCAACCCGTCCACCGTCGAGCACTGGTCACCGGAGCCGACCGAGTCGCCGAGCCCGACCGTCGCGCCGCCGACCTACGCCGACGGCTCGACCCCGGCTCCGCCGGCCACGGCCACGCCCACCGGCCCCGACTACGGCGACATCGGCCCCATCACGCTCGGCGACGTCATCTCCGTCCCGGCCTCCGGCCGGCACCCCGCCGGGTACGGCGTCCTCGCCACCTTCACCGTCACGTGGCCCGGCAAGGAGCCCACCACCGACCGCCGCGCGCTGCGCCTGGTCTCCGAAGACGGGGCATGGCGGATCGACCAGCACGAAGACGCAATCACCAGCGCGGACCAGCTCCGCGCCGTCCTACTCCGGGGGTAGCAGTGCTGGCAGCGATCCGATCCCACATCCCCCGGGCGCGGAACCTCGCGATCCCGCTCCTGTTCATCTGCTGCGTGATGACGCTGATCCCGGTGCACCCCGCGCACGCCGCCGACATCCCGCCGATGGGCATCGGCGACCTGATGCCCAGCCCCGACACCAAATACCCGGCCGGGCACGGCACCCTGTACGAGACGTACCGCAACCCGCTGCTCTGGTCGCTCGATGTCGACTACGGCGTCTCAGATCTCTTCGACGCGACGGTCGAGCACGTCGCGGATCTGTTCATGCTGCTGATCGTCGTCATCGGCTCCGCGGCCGTGGTCATCGTTCAGTGGACTTTTCAGCTGACCTCGGTGCCGGCGCTCGAAGACACTGTCACGAGGTCGATCGGCGGCGCGGCCAGCGGCCTGACGACCACCCTCCTGCCGACCGCGCTCGCGGTCGGCGGGCTTGTCGCGTTCATCCAGCACAGGCGCGGCGGCGGAGGCGGCGGCCTGGGACAGATCGCCTGGGTCGGCATCTCCGCACTCGTGTCCATCTCGCTCCTGACGACTCCCGCCGCCTGGGTCGGCGGAGTCGACACGGTCCGCAACGTGGGCGCCAATATCACCATGAACGCGACAAGTGCCGGGATCGGTGACGGCGCGAAGGACTTTCCGTTCAAGCTCAACCATGATCCACAATTCACCGGCAACGGTCGCGACGACATGTTGCGCAAGTCCAGCGACTCCGTGTGGCGCGCCTACGTAGCCGGGCCCTGGTGCATCGCGGAATTCGGCAGTTTCGAGGTCTGCCGCAAGTACGGCGCCTCGCTGCTCGACAAGGGGTTCAGCCCCGCCAAGCGCAAGGAATGGCTGGTGCACAACGTCACCGATTCCGCCGTCGGTGACGACAGCGTGAGTTGGCGCCAGGGGCACAACCCGATCGGGCGCGTCGGCGCCACCGCCCCCTCGCTGGTCTCCGTCATCATGTTCGCCGCCCTGGTGATCATCTTGGCGTTCACCAGCCTCGCCAGCCTGATCGGCGCTCTGCTCCTACTCCTAACCGGGGTGGTGTTCGCCTGCCTCTGGGTCGTCCCGGGCAAGCCTCGCGCCTGGGGCTTGGCCTGGTTCGACCGCCTGCTCGGCGCCACCCTGGAGAGCCTCATTGCATCCATGACCCTGGGCGCCGTCCTCTCCTTGCAGGCGGCGACCACCACCATGTTCGGCACCTACGGATGGCTGCCCAGCATGGGCATGAGCATTGCGGTCGCCGTCGTCGGCGTGAAGTTCCGCGGCGTCCTCGCCCAGATTTTCGGCGTCAGCACCTCGGGCGGCTCCGCCATCGGCGGGTTCCTCGCCGCACAGGCCCTCTCACGGATCGGCGGCCGGATGTTCGGAGGCCGCCGCGGCGGCGGACGCCCCGCCCCCGCCCCGGGCGGCGGCAACGGCCCGGCGCGCGGCCCGGCACCCGGGCCCGGGCGCGGCGGTGCCGGAGGCCGAGCCGGCGGCGGACCCGCCGCACCGAACCCCCGCGTCCCCACCCAGCGCCCACCGGCCCCCGCCCCACTCCCTGCGGCGGCCACGCCACAGCGGACCACTCCGACCACCACCATCGACCGCCTCGACGCCGAGCGGGAGCACACCCCCGCTCCCGCACTTCCACCGCGCCGACAGAGCCCGCTTCCGGCGATCGCCGCCGGCCGGGCCCCGTCCACCGTGACCACAACCAGCACCGGCCGCACCCTGCCCGCCGGGGCCGTGCCCGAGCGCCCGGCCCTGCCAGCACCCGCCGGCAGCTCGACCACGCGCCCGGCCCTGCCCGCCAACGGCACCGCAACCAGCGAGGCCCGCCCCGCGGCCGAAGCCACCGCCCGCCCGGCCCTGCCGCCCGCCCGACCCAACCCCAACCCCACCCCGGCACCCACGCCCTCGACACCCCGCACGGCCACGCTGCGCCCCGAACTCGGCGACACCGTCCCGGAGTTCGCATTCCGGCAGGCGCCGCAGGCCCCGCCGCCCGGGGCACCTCGCGTGGTCCGGGGGACGGTCGTCGCCCGCAGCGCACCGACCCCCGTGCCCACCCGTCCGACCCGCACGCGACGCACCTCGACCACCACCCCGCCGCCCACCCGACGCACCGCTCCGGCACACCGACCCGCGGCTCCCACCCCGCGTGCCGGCCGAAGGGAGGAGACGACCCGTGCCCAGCGATAAGAACGACGAGAACGGCCGCACGCCGCAGGAATGGCGGGAGTACCTCCATGCCGAGCTGCACCTCCCGGAGGAGACCCGCCAGGGCAACCGACGCCAGCGCAAGGCCGCGCGCCAGGCCCACCGCGAGGCCAGCCGCCGAGACACCCGCGAGTGGATCAGGTCCGAGCGTCAGCGCGACCCGGTCAACCCCGCCGGCGCCCTGCTGATCGTCGGACTGCTCCTGATCCTTGGGATCGGAGCGCGCCTGTGGTGGCCGGACTGGAACGGCAGCAGCCACCCCACCGCCGCCCCCACCGCCTCGGCGACCGCCACCTCGACAGGCAACGCCCTCCCGCCGAGCACCGCCCAGCCGAGCACCGCCTCGGCCACCCCGACCGCCGAGCCCCTCAAGGACCGCACCAAGCCGGACCCCGTCATCAAGGAAGCGCTGCGCCTCTACCTCACCCGCGACCCGATCGCCGATCGCACCCACAAGCCCAGCGTCGACCGCGCCGGCCCCTACATGACCCCGGCACTCATCGCCAACTTGCAGGGCCACAGCGACCCCACGTTCGACAAGCTGGTCAGCCAGAGCGCCACCGCCACCGTCACCGACGTAGCCCTCGGCCCGGCCGACACCACCCTGCCCCCGGACACCCCGCTCCGGGTCTGGCGCAAGGCCACCATCACCGTCCGAACCGACGGCTACACCACCGAGACCCAAACCACCGTGCTCACCGTCGAGGCCACCCTCCTCGACGGCGACCAATGGTTCGTGTCCGCCGTACTGGGGGTGTAAGTGGAAAGCCGTGACGCGGCCCGCCTCGCCGTCCAGATGGCGGGCCGCGGGCTCATGCTCAAGGTCGCAGCGATAGGCGCGGTCCTCTTCCTCCTCTTCCTGGTCGCCCTCGGACTGATCGGCGGCAGCGCAGGCAACGCCAGCGCAGCCACCGGATCGTGCGGAGGCCGCGGAACACCCGGTGCACCCCTGCCCGGAGGCAGCGCCGGCGGATCCACCCCCACCCACTTCCCCGGAGGCCGGATGCGCGAGGAGCAGGTCGCCAACGCCAAGACCATCGACCAAGTCGCCCAGGAACGCGGGCTGTCCGGCCGCGCGACGCTCGTCGGCCTGGTGACGGCGTTGCAGGAGTCGACGTTGATCGACCTGAGCGGCGGCGACCGCGACTCGATAGGCCTGTTCCAGCAGCGCCCCTCCCAGGGCTGGGGCACCGTCGAGCAGATCCTCCACCACCCGGACTACCAGGCCCGCATGTTCTACTACGGCTCGCCCACCGGCGACCCCAAGGGCCTGACCGGCATTCGGTACTGGGAGGACATGCCCCTCGGCAAGGCCGCCCAGGCCGTCCAACACTCCGCACACCCCGACCTCTACGACCGGCACGAGCAGGCCGCCCGCGAGATCGCCGCGCAGGCCGGCATCGACCTCACCCGGCCCGGCACCGCAGCCACCGGCACCGCAACCCCGATCGGCCCGACCGCCAACCCCGGCGATTGCTACCCGGAGCTCCCCGGCAAGCCCGGCGAGCCATTCCACGACACCGCTGCGCCGTGGCCCGCCGAGGTGAAGAACCCGCGATCGACGGCCGACGCCATTGCCTGGATTCGCAATGAATCAGCCAATGGTTCCGCCCGCTGGAAGCTCATGTGCCTGGCATCCACCGCCAGCGCCTACGGATGGAACGGAGCCGGCTACACCAATCCACCGGCGAATTCCCACAGCTACGCGACCGAGCTCTATCGGAATATGATCCCCGCCTCGATGCACCACGACGGGGACAGGAATCCGCCACCGGGCGCGCTCCTATTCTGGGATACCGGAAGTGCAGCCGGACACGTGGCCCTTTACGTGGGAGAAGGAAAGGTTGCCAGCACCGACATTCTGAGGCCGGGATATATTGACATTGTCCCCGCCGAGCAGATCGAAACGAAATGGAACGCCAAATACCTCGGGTGGTCGCCGCCTTACTACCCGGCCGGGGGATGACGGAGAAAGAGAACCATGACCAGCACCAACCCCGACACCGTCCCCGCCACCCCCGTCTACACCATCACCCTCACCAGCTACGGCACAGCCCAGGTCGACAGCGAGGAGATCCCCGTTCCCGAGGGCGGCGACGCCCGTCTCGCCGCCCTCGGCGAAGTCCGCATCAAGGCCGCCCTGCACGGCCGCCCCGTTCGCGTCACGGCCAAGGAGGCCGACGGCTCGTCATGGCCCCTGGTGGTCGCGGTCGACGGCTCCGTGACCACCCTCGACCGCCCCCACCCTGCACCGGCCCCGGCAACCCCGGCCGCCGCGGCGACCACCGCTCACCCGACCGCGGTCGTCCCCGCCTACACCCAACCGCCGGCGGCCCCCGGTGCCCCCTTCGCCGGCCAACCCCTCCCGCCCCCGGCGCACACCCCGCCCGTGCCGCCAAGCGGCCTTCCAGAGCGGCAGGAAGTCCCGGCCACCGCCCGACCGAGCACCCTCTCGGCCCCGCCCCCGGCTGCGCCGCAGACAGCCACAGAGCCCGCAGACTGGACAGCCCCCTTCCCTGAGCCTTACATGCCGCTCCTGGACCGCCTGCGGCGGCAGGACGCCGCTGGCGACATCGATGGTGCTCACACCACGGCGGGCACCATCGAGGCCGCTTTCGCTGCCGTCTACGGGCTGCACCACCCCCACACCCTCAACATGACCGGTCTGCGTGTCTGGCTGATGCTTCGACGGGGAACGGACTGGGCCGAGACGACCGAGGCCCTCCTCGACGCCGTCGACCGCAGGAGGCAGGCCGGCGCCCCCGAGGCCGACACCCACCGCCTCGTGAGGGATGCTCATACGGCATGGCGAAAGCTCATCGGCGAAGACCCCGAGTACGCCCTCGAAGTGGCGACCACGCTGGTCGAGCTCCTCGTCATCCTCGGCCCCGAAGGGGAGAAGCGCGCCAAGTCCGTGATCGGCTGGATCGAGTCGGGCGTAGCACGGCGTCCCTAGGACCCCGTCCGGACCGAGGCGGAGAAGCCCCCTTCCCCCCGGGAAGGGGGCTTCCGATTTTGCAGCGGTCTTCGGGCACGGGGTGTGAAATACTCATCCCTAAACGGCCCGCCGCTTTCGCGGCGGGCCTCACTTCGCAACTTGAGGAAAATCTCTGCGGGCTATTGAATAACCCCGATCGAATGCCATAGGATTGAATCCAAGAGGGATTCTGATAAGGCATAGAAATTGCCCTGAAAACGCAACAGAATCCCGCGACACGGCGTCTATGACTGACCGTCAGGCCGATATTTGATCGGCAATCAAGAGGTCTAGACCATACAGAGAGTTGCCAAGGCGCCCCGAGGCCGCTACGCTCTCCCCAGTCAGCCGAGCACCTGATCGGCGTGAAACGCCCTCAGGTGCTACTGCCGCGAAGCGGCAAAACCCCAGGCCAAGGCCGCGCAGCGGCCGAGAGAACCCCCCACCAGCCTCCGCGAAGCGGAGGCCCGGCCCGCGAAGCGGGCCCTGCCGGCGCGAAGCGCCGGCCCAGCGATCCGCGAAGCGGATCGCTGTTAGTAATCGGCCTCACTTCGCAACTTGAGGAAAATCTCTGCGGGCTATTGAATAACCCCGATCGAATGC
>NZ_JBHXMU010000043.1:53266-84298 GCF_042720685.1 Kitasatospora sp. NPDC058492 | reverse complement strand
CTCGTACGGGCCGCCGCCGTTTCGGGCTACTCCACCGGGGACGGTCCCACGGCGGGGAAGAGGATCGGGCTGAGCAGGTACGGCTCCCGGCCCGGCGCCGGCCCGTTCGCCAGCCGAGGTGCCAGGACGGCCCGCAACTCGCCGCCGAGCTCCGCGAGTTCCGCCGGGTCGAGCCAGCACGTGCCCTGCCGGTAGGCCACCCCCTGGGCGGCCGGGTCGGCGTCCTCGCGGTCGAGGTAGGCGTTGAACTCGGCGATCAGGACGGCCATCGCGGCGGCGAAGCCCCGGCGGTGGTCCTCCCGCGTCATCGCGGCGGCCGCGGCGTCGTCCACGACCGGGCGGTCCTCGCGCAGCCGGTAGTGCCGCTCGACGGCGCCGCGCACCCGGCGCTCCTCGGCGACCTCCAGGAAGCCGGCCTCCGCGAGCAGCGCGACGTGCCGGTACACCGTCACCTTCGACACGCCGGACAGCCGCTCGCACAGCTGCGAGGTGGTGAGCACCTGCCCGCCGGCGAGGGCGTGCACCACGCGCAGGCGCACCGGGTGGAGGAGGAGGTCTACCGCTTCGAGGTCCATTGCCCAACGATTTCACAGTCGCTATCATTATCAAAGATGAAAACAGTGCGTCCGGGAGACGACCCGGGTGCCGGTTCCCAGGGGGGAAGCACCATGCGCCAGACGAACGGGCGGGCCATCACCGTCAACGGGCGATCGATCCACGTCGAGGAGTCCGGCCACGGTACGGACGTCGTGCTCTTCGAGTCGGGCCAGGGCCTCGGCCGCGCCTCCTGGGACCCGGTCCTGCCGCTGCTCGCGGACCGTGCCCGGCTGGTCGCCTACGACCGGGCCGGCTTCGGCCGCAGCGCCCGCACCGACGCCCCGCTCGACCTCGACGACCTGGCGGCCGACCTGGTCGCCCTCGCCGAGGCCGTCGCCCCCGACCGGTTCGTCCTGGTCGCCCACAGCATGGGCGGCCTGGTCGCCCGCCTCGCGTACCGGCGCCTCGCGCCCCGGCTGCGCGGCATCCTGATGGTCGACACCACACCGGAGACCGCGCCCGCCTTCGACGCCATCGACCAGATCGCCCGCCGCGTCGACCGCACGCTCGCCATCGCCCAACCCCTGGTCCGCAGCCGCCTGGTGGCCCGTCTGCTCAGCGGCACCGCCCGCCGGGTCTTCCCCACCGACACCTACGAGACCATGCTCGCCGAGGACTTCGTCCCGGCCGGCCTCGCCCAGACCCGCCGCGAATTCCGCGCCGTCGCGGCCGCCGTCCCCCGGCTGCGCGCCGAACCCCCGGCACCCCCCGGCTGCCCGACCGTCCTGCTGTCCGCCGACCGCCCCCGCCGAGGCGGCGAACGCACCCACCCCGCCCTCCAGGAACACCAGCGCCGCTGGACCGAAACCCTCCCCGACGGCCGCTACGAGACCGTCGACGCCGGCCACTTCATCCAGGGCGAGCGGCCCGACGTGGTCGCCGCCCGGATCCGCGAACTCCTCGACCGCAGCTGAGCGGTGGGCCACCGGGCGTCGGTCGACCGGCCGCAGAACGTCCGCCCGTCCGACCCGATCGCCGGCCTCGGCCGGTTCAGGCCGACGGCAGCAGTCCGGGCACCGGGCCGCCGCGACGGGACAGCCGGCGCAGGAAGGTCAGCACTCCGGGTGTCCCGACCGCCCAGGCGCGGGACTCGGCGGTCGGGTCGCCGCCGGGGAAGACCGGGCGGCCCGCCGGCCCGCCGGCCCGGGTGAGGAGCAGGGCTGCCAGTTGCTCCGCCGCGTGCCAGTGGCGGGGGTCGCCGGTGGCCGTGGCGAGGTCCACGAGGAGGTCGCCGACTCCGGCCAGACCGCAGCAGCGGACCACCAGGGCGGTGCGCGGGGCGAGCGTCCGGCAGGTGTCGGCCGCGTCGGCGGCCAGGGCGAGGAGGGCGTCGTCGCCGTACTGGATCCCGGCCTGGACGAGGACCGTGCCGAGGCCGGCCAGGCCCCGGCACCAGGAGAGGTAGCGGCGGGTCGCCCCGGGCCGCAGGGCGGCCGCGTTGAGGCGGGGGAGGTCGGCGGCGAGTCCGTCGACGATGCGGCGGGCGGTCCGGCAGGACGCCTCGTCGGGCCGGGCGAGCAGGAAGTGGGCGATGCCCGCGCGGCCGTGCGCGAAGCCCTCGGCGAGGGCGGCGGTGCCGGGGTTGGGCGCCTCGCCGGGGTCGTCGAGGGGCCGGGCGGTCAGTGCCGTGGCGCACGCGGCGGCCGCCGCGAGGTGCCGGTCGGTGTCCCGGCCGAGGGCGGCGAGCAGCAGGTGGGCGGTGCCGAGCCCGGCCGCGCCGGCGATCTGGTCGGTCCCGGCGGGCTCGTGGTGGCGAAGGTACGGGGAGTTCGTACCGGGCGGCGCCGTGCCGAGGGTGTCGGCGGCCCGGGCGAGGAACAGGTCGGCCCCCGCCCGGCCCTGGTAGAGCGAGCCGTCGAGGCGGTCGAGCGCCGGGTGGGCGGCCGTCCAGTCGGCCAGGGCGGTGGCGGCGGCCCGGGCGTCGGGGCGGTCCGCGTGCTCCAGCAGTTCGAGGCCGAGGCCGGCGGCGCCGTCGTAGAGCGACAGCAGGGTGCGGGGTTCGCCGGCGCGCGGGTCGGTGGCGACCAGCTCGCGGGCCATCCGCACGCAGGTGCCGACGGTGTGGTCGACGGCCTCGTCGAGCGGGGCCCGCCGCGGCCCGGCCGAGCGCCGGGCCGGGGGGCGGCCGAGCGGCCTCCCCTCCCGCAGGCCGGCGGCGGCGGCCGCGCGCCAGGCCCGGTCCGGGCTCACCAGGCCCGTGACCAGGGCCACCGCGGAATCCGCCGAGTCCGAAGGCCCGGGGAGGGCCGCGCGCAGACAGGCCAGGGTGCGGTCGCGGTTGGTCGCCGGGTCGGGGTCGATCACCACCGGGTCGAGGCCGGTGAGGGCGTGGTGCAGCGTGGTGCCCAGCGCGTAGTAGTCCTCGGTGGGGTCGGTTCCGGTGGCGCCGGGCAGCCCGTAGCCCGCCGTGGCGCCGGGCGGGCGGGCGCCGTCGAGGGAGCTGACGCCGAAGTCGACCAGCGAGCAGCCGCCGGCGGCGTCGAGCACCACGTTCGCGGGTTTCAGGTCGCAGACCACCACGCCGCGCGCGTGCACCGCGTCCAGGATCCGCAGCAGTCCGCGCGCCAGGCGCCACCAGTCGCGCCCGCCGGTGCCCGGCCGCAGGTCGTACGGGCCCGCGGCGAGGACGTCGCGCCGCAGGTCGCGCGGCCCGCACGCGCCGCTGACCAGGTACTCGTCGGCGCCGTGCCGGAAGTAGTCGACCAGCGGCGGCACCCCGGGCACCCCGGCCAGGGCGGTGAGCACCCGGCGTTCGTGCCGGAGCCGGCCGCGCGCGTCGGTGCCCGCGCCGTCCTCGCCGACGTGGGCGCGGGCCTGTTTGACCACCACCTCGCGCCCGGTGGCGAGTTCGACCGCGCGGTAGACGTGGCCGTTCGGCGAGCGGGTGATCCCGGCGGTGATCCGGTACCGGCCCTCGCCGACCCGGGTGGTCGGCGGCCGGGCGGCGGCCGCGACGGGCGCGAACGGGTCGCTCGCCCAGGGCGGTTGGCGGTAGCGGGCTTCGGCCAGGCCGGGGAAGACCGCCCCGTCCGGGCCGGTCATGCCGTAGTCGGCGCCGTCGTCCGTGACCCGGAACAGTCCGTAGCGGTAGTAGACCGGCGCGTCCGGCCGGAGCCGGAGGTCGCTCACCACCCGGGGCCCGGCCCAGCCGGCCAGCGCCCGGGCCAACTCCGTTCCCAGCGCGACGAGGTCCGCCTCGTCCGGGTAGACCGTGACGGCCTTGCCCACGGCCGCGGGGCCGCGCAGCCCGCTGTTGAGCTCCCGCAGCACGGCCGCGCCCGCCGCGAACTTCGCGTCGCAGGTGCGGCGCAGCAGGATCGGGACCACCGCGTCCAGCAGCTGCGGGAGTTGGCCCTGCCGGGCGGACAGGTGGAGCTTCCAGCCGTGGGCGCGCGCCGGCATCCGCGGGTCCTGGAGGTACCACCAGTGCCCGTCGGTGTGCAGCGGGCGGCGCGGGCCGGGCGCGGCGGCCGCCAGGTCGGCGACCCGGCGCCGCAGGGCCTCGGCGGAGCCGGGGTCGGGTGGTGTGGTCATCGCTCCGCCCTCCCCCGGTCCGCTTCCTCGGTACGGGTCAGCAGTCCACGGCGCAGTCGAAGCGCGTCGGAACGTAGGTGACCCACGGGTCGGCGAGACACGCGACCGGGGCGAGGTCCGCGTCGTGCTCGTCCTCGAAGACGATGACGTCCTCGTCGATGTCCAGCAGGCCTGCGTCGCGGATCTCGGTCACCACTGCGCTCATGGGTGGTTCCTCCCTTGGGGGTTGGACCTGCTCTTGCGGATCACGCCGGGCGCGCGGGACACCTGGGCACGCTGATCCGACGTGACCCGCAAGAGGGGGCCTGGGCCGGTGTTCCTTGCGGTTGGCGCCTCATGCTAGCCACGCCGACCGGTCCGCGACAGGGGTACGACAACGCCAACTCGGCCGCTCAGCACCGCGATTCCCGGCGACCGGAACGGACCGTTCAGTCACTCACCAGGCGGCGGCCGGTGATCTCGTCCGGGCTGATCCGGATCCAGCTGGTCCGGTCGCCGCCGGCCCAGGGGATCGCGCCGGGGAGACCGACCAGGTGGTGCAGGGCGGCGGGGTCGTGCACGTGGTGGGCGGTGCCGAGGAGGAGGACGCTCCAGCCCCGGCCGAGGTACTCGTCGATGTGGTCGATCTGGAAGGAGAGCGCGGTGCCCTCGGCCGGGGCGCCACGCTCGGTGGTGCGGTAGGCGATGGTGCCGTCGTCGACGACGTAGTTGACGGGGACGACGACCGGGCCCGGCTGGAGCGGCAGGGCGATGCGTCCGACGCCGTGGGTGCCGATCAGCTCCCAGCACTCGGGTTCGGTGAGGCCGAACAGCCGCGGGTGCGGGCCGGGGCCGCCCTGGCCGGGCGGGGCGTCGGCGCGGCCTTCGAGCAGTTCGCCGCGGCTGAGGCCGAGTGCGGCGGCGATCCGGACGAAGCCGCCGGGGTCGAAGGCCGGTCCGGCTTCGAGCAGGTAGTGCAGGTAGCGGGGGGCCATGGCCGCCTGGTGGGCGAGGTCGTCCTCGCTGAGGCCGAGTTGTTCGCGCCGCTCGGCGATCCGGCCGGCCACGGCGGCGGGTTCGGCCCGGTCGACGGCGTCAGGGGTGTCGTTCACGGTGGTGGCTCCTCGGCTTGCCGGCGGGTGCCCGGGGTCGCGCCCGGCGTCGTGTCCCGGTCGTGTCCGGGCGGTGACCAGGCCGGATCCATCCAAGCGCCCGGCGTGCGCCAAGTCGAGGAACGGCGGGGCGCCGTGCGTGTCGGCTCGGGGCGAACCGTGGCCGGCCCACCCGACCGACCCGAGCCCGGCGGGCCCGACCTTGATCGGCTCCGCCCCGCCTGCGATCATCGCGCTGACGTCGAATCAGGTCGGCGTCCGCTACGGGGAGGAGTGCCATCCGTGATCGTTGTGACGGGTGCCACCGGTACGGTCGGGTCGAAGGTGGTCGTGGGGCTGCGCGAGCGCGGCGAGGCGGTGCGGGCGCTGGTGCGCGCCGGTTCGCCGGGCCCGGCGGAGTGGGACGACGCGGTCGAGCGGGTGGCCGCCGACTTCTCGGATCCGGCTTCGCTGGACGCGGCCCTGGCCGGGGCCGACGTCGTCTACCTCCTGGTGGCCGTCCACCCCGAGATGGCCGCCCACGAGCGGAACGTGATCGACGCGGCCGTGCGCACCGGCCGGCGGCCCCGGATCGTGCTGCACGCGGCGGCGGGCGTCGAGCAGCGGCCGGAGGGCGTCCGCTTCGTGGGCGCGCACGTCAGCGGCCTGGACCACCTGAGGGCCTCCGGGCTGCCGTGGACGGTCGTGGCGCCGAACGGCTTCCACCAGAACGTCCTGGGCATGGCCGTGGGCGTCCGGGCCGGCACCCTCGCGGCGCCGGGCGGCGAGGGCGCGGTGTCGTACGTGGACGCCCGGGACGTGGCGGCGGCCGCCGTCGAGGTGCTGGCGACCGAGGGCCACGAGGGCGCGGTCTACACCCTGACCGGCCCGGAGGCGCTGTCGCACGACGCCTTGGCCGAGCGGCTCGCCGCGGTCGCGGGCCGCCCGGTGGCGTACACCGCGCTGGCACCCGAGGCGGCCCTGGCCGGAATGCTCGACGCGGGCTGGGACCAGTGGCGCGCCGAGGGCATGGTCGAGCTGTACGGGCTGTACGCGGCCGGGTACGCCGCCGCCGTCAGCCCCGACGTGGAGAAGCTCACCGGCCGCCCGGCGCGCTCCTTCGCCGAGTTCGCCGCCGAGCACGCGGCCGCCTTCGCCGGCTAGGCAAGAGGGTTCCAGGACGCCCGTGGTGCGCGCGCCACGGGCGTCAGCCCGCCGCCGGGGTGGCGCGGTCGCGCCTTACCGGCGGAGCGGACGGTCCGTCAGGATCCCTGGCGCACGCGGCTGTCGATCCCCGCGGCCGGGGCGCATACTGTCCTGCGCGGCTCGCACCCGCGCGACAGGGCCCGCTCAGGACCCGGCCCGGGCTGCGCCGCTACGGGGAAGGTCGGACGAACGTGGCAATTGTCGTTCTCGTCGTCGTGCTGGCGCTGTTCTGGCTGATCACCGGCGTGCGGGTGGTGCAGCAGTACGAGCGCGGCGTGGTGTTCCGGCTCGGCCGGGTGCGCGAGCAGGTCCGCCAGCCGGGCCTCACCCTGCTGGTGCCGGTGGTCGACCGGATGCGCAAGGTCAACGTCCAGGTCGTCACCATGCCGGTGCCCGCCCAGGAGGGCATCACCAAGGACAACGTCTCCGTCAGCGTCGACGCCGTGCTGTACTTCCGCGTCGTCGATCCGGTCAAGGCCACGGTGGACGTCCAGAACTACTCCTTCGCGATGCTTCAGGTCGCCCAGACCTCGCTGCGCTCGATCATCGGCAAGAGCGAGCTGGACGACCTGCTCTCCGGCCGGGAGAACCTGCACCAGGGGCTGGAGATCATGATGGAGAGCCCGGCCACCGGGTGGGGCGTGCACATCGACCGGGTGGAGATCAAGGACGTCAGCCTGCCCGACTCGATGAAGCGCTCGATGGCCCGCCAGGCGGAGGCCGACCGCGAGCGCCGGGCCCGGATCATCACCGCGGACGGCGAGTTCCAGGCCGCCGCCAAGCTCGCCGAGGCCGCCGTCACGATGTCCGAGACCCCGGCGGCGATGCAGCTGCGGCTGCTGCAGACGGTGGTCGAGGTCGCGGCGGAGAAGAACTCGACGCTGGTGCTGCCGTTCCCGGTGGAGCTGCTGCGCTTCTTCGAGGCCTCAGCCGCCCGGGCCGCCGAGGCGGGTTCCGCGCCGGCGCCCGCCGTCCCGGCCCAGGCGCCGTCCGACGCGGGCTGACGGCCCGCCCGCACGACCACGGCCGGTCCGGGGCCCGCCCCTGACCGGCCGTCGGCCATCGACCTGACCGCCCTCACTGGCGGACGATCGGCAGCAGCACCTCGTCGACGATCTCCGCCGGGTCCAGCTGCTCCGGCGCGCCGCCGCACATCTTGATCCGGTACAGCATCAGCGCCGGGACGACGTCGGTGACCAGCGGGGTGACGGACCCGGGGCGGACCTCGCCCCGGGTGGCACCACGGCCGAGCACCTCGGCGATCAGCGCGGCGGTGGGCTCCACCACCCGCTCCAGCACGATCGCCAGGAAGGTGTGGGCCCGCTGCTGGTCCAGCTCGCCCATGATGGCCCGCACGGCGGCCCCGGGCTCGCTCAGCATCGCCGCGCGCAGCCTGGTCACCACCTCCAGCAGGTCCCCGCGCAGGCCGCCGGTGTCGGGCGGCGGGCCGACCGGGGGCAGGCAGGCGCGCAGCGCGTCCTTGACCAGTTCCTCCTTGGAGGGCCAGCGCCGGTAGAGCGCGGCCTTGCCGGTCTGCGCGGCGGCGGCGACGCCCTCCATGGTGAGCCGGGCGTAGCCGTCGGCGGTGAGCTGCTGGAGGGCGGCCTCGAAGATGGCGTTCTCCAGCGCCTCGCCGCGCCTGCGGAGCGGGGCGCCCGTCGCCGGTCCGCGCGCGACTGCGGGTTCAGCGGGCATGGCTGCGCACCTTCTTCGGCTCCACCTCTCGACACGCCCGTTCACCGGCTGTCCGTAATGAACGGATGTGTTCCCTATATCCAGGGCCACTGTCGATGTTAGTGAACGAACCCGTCACGTCCCAATCGTTCGCCCCCCGGCCGTCGCGGGCCGCGCCGGCGCCGTCGGACCGGCCTGCCATGGCTCCCCTTCCCTCCTCGCCCGTACGACGCGGCCGCCCGCCCGCCGGACGCGCCGCCCGCCGGAGCGCGATCGCGTCCGGGCCGGAGGCCGTCGATGCGCGGGGCCGCCGTCAGGACACCGTCAGTGACGGCGCCCGCACAGTCAAGGGGGCGTCAGGATCACCCGCCCCCCGAGGGTCCGCGGCCTAGGCTCGGACTCGTCCCCGCCCGGCTGACGCGGGCCCAGCGCCCCGTCACCGACCTCCGGAGCACCCTTGGCCACCACCCGATCGATCCGCCGTGTCGGACGATACGCAACGAAGGTGAGGTCCCCGTGGCCGTTCTCGGCGCCTTCCACCGCCGCCAGCCCCTCCCCGCCAGCTGGCCGGCATCCGCGCCGGCGCGCGGCTCGGTGGCCGCGGCCCTGTCCGCGATCGTGCGCAGGCTCGCCGACAGCCCCCTGGACAACTCCGTGCTCCAGGCCGTGGGCGCCCCGACCGCCTCCAGCGGCACCGGCGCCGCCCGCCGCACGGTGCGGATGCGGGCCAGCTGGCGGGCCGTCACCACCCCCGACGGCACCCGCCGGCTCGAAGCCCGCTGGGGCCCCGGCCGCTGAACCGGGCCCGCCCCGGCGGCCCCGACAGCGCGGGGCCATCACGTGCGCACGCGTGCACGCATCGGGCGCACGCCGACCTACGATGAGCACATGAGCACAAGCACCGACCTGGCAGCTGCACACGGCTCGCAGGAGCAGGGGCAGGACAGCGGCGAGCGACTGGACGTCGCCGCGTCCGTCCTCGCCCTGCTCGCGGACCGCACCCGACTTGCGCTGCTGCACCGGCTCGGCGCAGGCGAGGCCGACGTCACCTCCCTCATCGAGGCGTGCGGGGCCCCGCGCACCTCCGTCAGCCAGCACCTCGCGAAGCTCCGCCTCGCGGGCCTGGTCACCACACGCAGGGACGGGCGCCGCGTCGTCTACTCGCTGCGCCACGGGCACCTTCGGCGCCTGGTCGACGAGGCGCTGAACGTCGCCGACCACCAGATCGGCTCCCTGCCGCCGCACGACTGACCCACCGCACGACAGACCCAGCTCGCCCCGACCCGCCCCGACCCGACCAGCCCCCGCAGACCGGAACGGCAGCGAGGGTCGCGCCATCGCAACCAACACGTGCACACGTATGCACGTGTTGGCTACGATGGTGCCGCCGCACCACGCCGCCGACCGGGACGGGGCCGATGCTGTCCACACTGCGCAACCGCACCTACCGCCACCTGTTCGCAGCCCAGGTCATCGCCCTGGTGGGCACGGGCCTGGCCACCGTGGCGCTGAGCCTGCTCGCCTACGACATCGCCGGCGCCGACGCCTCGGCCGTCCTCGGAACCGCGCTGGCCGTCAAGATGGTCGCCTACGTGGCCGTCGCACCGGCGGTCGGCGCCCTCGCCGACCGCATTCCGCGCCGAACGCTGCTGGTGGCGATGGACCTCACCCGTGCCGCCGTCGCGCTCGCCCTGCCGTTCGTCAGCCAGGCCTGGCAGATCTACGTCCTGATCTTCCTGCTCCAGGCCGCCTCGGCCGCCTTCACACCGGCCTTCCAGGCCACCATCCCCGAGGTGCTGCCGGCCGAACGGGACTACACCCAGGCACTGTCGATGTCCCGCCTCGCCTACGACCTGGAGTCCCTGTTCAGTCCCGCGCTCGCCGCGGGCCTGCTCGCGCTGGTCCCGTACACCTGGCTGTTCACCGGCACCACCGCGGGCTTCCTCGCCTCCGCCACCCTGGTCGTCTCCGTCGTCCTGCCCAAGCCCGCCCCCGTCGAGCGGACCGGCGGCGCCTACGCCAAGGCCGCCTTCGGCGCCCGCCTGTTCTGGGCCACCCCGCGCCTGCGGGCCCTGCTCGCGCTCGACCTCGCGGTCGCCGCCGCCGGGGCGATCGTCTTCGTCGACACGGTCGTCGCGGTCCGCGAGCACTTCCACCGCCCGGCCGGCGCGGTCTCGCTCGCCCTGGGCGCCTACGGAGCCGGCTCCATGCTGACCGCCCTGCTCCTGCCCCGGCTCCTGCGGCGGCTCTCCGACCGCGCCGTCATGCTCCCGGCCGCCTTCGCGCTCCCCGCCGTCCTGGCCGCCGTCGCCGCCGTCACCGCCGCGGCCCCGGGCGGCTGGTCCTGGGCCGCGTTGCTGGCATCCTGGGCCGCGATCGGCGCCGCCTGTTCCGCCGTCCTCACGCCGGGCGGACGCCTGATCCGCCGCTCCGCCGCCGACGCGGACCTGCCGGCCGCCTTCGCCGCACAGTTCTCCCTCTCGCACAGCTGCTGGCTGCTCACCTACCCCCTCGCCGGCTGGCTCGCCGCCGGCGCCGGCCTCCCGGTGACCGCCGTCGCCCTCGGCGCCGTCGCCCTGCTCGCCGCCACCGCCGCCGCCGCGATCTGGCCCGCCCGCGACCCCGCCAGGCTCGACCACGTCCACGCCGACCTGCCCCCGGGCCACCCCCACCTCACCGACGCCCACCCGGCCGCGGACGGCTGGCTCCACGGCCACGACTACGTCATCGACCAGTACCACCGCCACTGGCCACAAGGCCTCACCGCGCGGGCCAACTAGCCAGGGCTACCGGGCGGGGCGACAGCTCCATCACCCGGGAGGGTCAATCCAGCGGGAATAAATGAAGAGCTGTTCATGTATTCCTGTATGGTCGACGCGTCGCCCCGTCGTGTCCGCGTGGAGGAACACCACAGCCATGTCCGCAACCCTCACCGAGCGCCCAGCCGCCGCAGCCCCGCGCGGCGGCGCCGCTCCCAAGCGCCGTACGCGCGTCTTCGCGCTGGCCGAGGCCCGCTGGGCCGCCGCCGCGACCGTCGCCTTCCTGACCGCCCTGCCGCTCCAGCTGGCCGGCGCCCCGGCCTGGGCCTGGGGGCCGCTGTACGCGATCGCCTACGCCACCGGCGGCTGGGAGCCCGGGTGGGCCGGGCTTCAGGCGCTGCGCGAGAAGACCCTCGACGTCGACCTGCTGATGATCGTCGCCGCGATCGGCGCGGCCTCGATCGGGCAGGTGATGGACGGCGCGCTGCTGATCGTCATCTTCGCCACCTCGGGCGCGCTGGAGGCGCTGGCCACCGCCCGCACCCAGGACTCGGTGCGCGGCCTGCTCGACCTCGCCCCCACCACCGCCACCCGCCTGCTGGACGACGGCGGCGAGGAGACCGTCGCCACCGAGGACCTGGTGGTCGGCGACACCATCCTGATCCGCCCCGGCGAGCGCGTCGGCGCCGACGGCCGCGTCCTGGACGGCGCGAGCGAGATCGACCAGGCCACCATCACCGGCGAGCCGCTGCCGGCCCCCAAGCAGCAGGGCGACGAGGTCTTCGCCGGCACCCTGAACGGCACCGGCGCCCTGCGGGTGAAGGTCGAGCGCGACGCCTCCGACTCGGTGATCGCCCGGATCGTCGCCATGGTCGAGGAGGCCTCGGAGACCAAGGCCCCCACCCAGCTGTTCATCGAGAGGGTCGAGCAGCGCTACTCCCTGGGCATGGTCTTCGCGACCCTCGCCGTCTTCCTCGTCCCGCTGGCCTTCGGCGCCGCCGTGACCGGCTCGCTGCTGCGGGCGATGACCTTCATGATCGTCGCCTCGCCCTGCGCCGTGGTGCTGGCCACCATGCCGCCGCTGCTGTCCGCGATCGCCAACGCCGGCCGCCACGGCGTCCTGGTGAAGTCCGCCGTCGTGATGGAGCGGCTCGGGCAGGTCGACGCGGTCGCGCTGGACAAGACCGGCACCCTCACCGAGGGCACCCCCCGGATCACCGACCTGCTCCCCCTCGCCGGCAGCGGCCTGGACGAGGACGAACTGCTGACCCTGGCGGCCGCCGCCGAGCACCCCAGCGAGCACCCGCTGGCCCGCGCGGTGGTCGACGCCGCCCGCCGGCGCGGCCTCGACCTGCCGGTCGCCGAGGGCTTCGCCTCCACCCCCGGCATCGGGGTGACCGCCACCGTCTGCGGTGCCGTCATCGCGGTCGGCGCCCCCGCCCGGCTCCTCGCCGGCGCCGCCGACGCGCCCTCCGCCGAGGCAGAGGCGGAGACGGAGGCCACCGCCGTCGCCGAGGAGCTGGAGCGCGACGGGCGCACCGCCGTCCTGGTCCGGCGCGACGGCGCCCCGGTCGGCGTGCTCGGCATCGCCGACCGCCTGCGCCCCGACGCCGCCGCCACCGTCACCGCCCTGGCGGCCCTGACCGGCGCCGCCCCGGTGCTGGTGACCGGCGACAACCCGCGCGCCGCCGCCCGCCTCGCCGCCGAGGTCGGCATCACCGACGTCCGCGCGGGGCTGCTCCCCCAGGACAAGGTCGCCGCCGTCCAGGAGCAGGAGCGGGCCGGGCGCAAGGTGCTGGTGATCGGCGACGGCGTCAACGACGCCCCCGCCCTCGCCGCCGCCCACACCGGCATCGCGATGGGCCGGGCGGGCTCCGACCTGGCGCTGGAGACCGCCGACGCGGTCGTCGTCCGCGACGAACTCGCGACCGTCCCCACGGTGATCGCGCTGTCCCGGGCGGCCCGGCGGCTGGTCGTCCAGAACCTGGTGATCGCCTCGGTGTTCATCTCCGGCCTGGTCGTGTGGGACCTGGTCGCCACCCTGCCCCTGCCGCTCGGCGTCCTCGGCCACGAGGGCTCGACCGTCATCGTCGGCCTCAACGGCCTGCGGCTGCTGCGCGAGAGCGCGTGGAAGCGCGCGGGCGCCACCGGGCCGCAGCCGGCTCAGAAGCCGGTTCAGGAGCCGGCGCGGGCCCGGCGCAGCAGGTAGGCGCCGGAGGCGGCGGCGAGCAGCGCCATGCAGGCGGTGAAGACCAGGCCGGCGTGGGCCAGGCCGATCGGCGCGGTGAGCAGGCCGATGCCGATCACCGGGATCGAGATGCCGAAGTAGGCGATCACGAAGAGCGCCGACAGGGCGCCGCCGCGGTGCTCGGCGGGCGCGGCGGCGGCGATCTCGCCGACCGCTCCGCGCAGGCCCATGCCCTGGCCGGCGCCGCCCACCAGGGCGCTGAGCACGAGCAGTGGCAGGGCCGTCCAGGCGAGGGAACCGGCCATCAGGGCCAGCCCGGCGATGAGCACCAGGCAGCCGATCGGGATCGCCCGGGCGGTGCCCAGCCGGGGCACCAGGAGCTGGCCGAGGATGGAGGCGAAGAAGGCCGTGCACACGATCAGGCCGACGACGGCCGGGCTGTGGACGTCCAGCCGCTGGGCGAGGAAGGCCGGGCTGACCGAGGTGAAGACGCCCAGCAGGGAGAAGCCCGCGAACGCGGCGAGGCCGGCCGGGACGAACACCCCGCGGACCTCCGGCGGCAGGGACGGCCGGCGCGGCCGGGCGGTGCGCAGCGGGCGGGCGCCGGTGACGGTCTCCGGCAGGAGCCAGGTGACGGTGAAGGAGGCGGCGAGCAGCACCAGGTGCACGGCGAACGGCAGGGTCAGGGGGTGGGGTGTGTACTCGGCGAGCAGTCCCGACAGCACCGGTCCGCAGCCCAGGCCGCCGATGTTGGCGGCGGTCGCGACGAAGCCCGCGCGGGCCTGGTGTCCGGGTGGGGCGAGTTCCAGGACGTACGCGGTGGCGGTGCCGGTGAACAGGCCCGCGGACAGGCCGGACAGCAGGCGGCCCAGGGCCAGCAGCGGGAGGCCGCCTTCGGCCAGGAAGGCGAGGGCGCTGCACGCGGCAAGTGCCAGTCCGCAGAGCAGGACGGGCCGGCGTCCGACGGAGTCGGAGACGTTGCCGACGAGCAGCAGGACGCCGATGACGCCGAAGGCGTAGATGGCGAAGACGACCGTCACCATCAGTTCGGAGAAGCCGATCTGCTCCTGGTACAGCCCGTACAGCGGGGTGGGCAGGGTGGTGCCCGCCATGCAGACGGCGAAGCCGGCGGCCGCCCCGAGGTAGCCCGCCCGGCCCATGAAGGACCGCGCAGTCTGATGATCGGTCATTCGCCCACAGTAGGGCGGCCGTCGCCGTCGCAGCCACGGCTCGCGGGGCCGAATAGGCCGATCCGCCCAAGAACCGACGCCCGGCCCCGGCCACACCCACCCCCGGCGTGGTCGGCCATCGGCTACCGGATCGCGCCGCGGTCCGCGGACAGGCCGTGGGTGGTGCCGCCCCCGGCCCGCACCTGCGTCGGGAGCGCTCCCCAGTAGCGCCGGAACGCGGTGCTGAAGTGCCGGGTGTCCGCATAGCCGCAGGAGCGGGCGACGGCCGCGACGGACAGCGGGCGCAGCGCGGGATCGGCCAGGCGCTGCGCGGCGACGTCCAGCCGTCGGCGGGTCAGGTAGGCGATGATCGTGCACCCCGTCTCCTGCTGGAAGAGCCGTGCTGCGTGGCGCTCGCTCAGGTGGACCTGGGTGGCGACGAGCGTTACCCGCCCGGCGCGTAGTCTGTGGTCTGTGACTTAGCGGCACCGCCGCGCGCCGGCGGCCGCGGCGCGCCCCCCCGGCTCGGGCGTCGGGCGCGCGGCGGCGGGCAGGTCGGCGACGACGCGGGCGCAGGTGAGGACCAGCGCGGGGCCGAGGGCGGCCAGCAGGTCGGGGCTGGCCGGCCCCGGAGCCGCAGCCTCTTCGGCGAGTGTCGCCAACAGCCGGGGAAGCGGGGTTCCGGCGGCCGGGACGACCCGGCGCGGGCCGGCCGCGAGGGCGTCGAGCAGGGCGGCGGTCTCCGGGGAGCCGGGCCCGGCGGCCCCGCGCGGACCGCGTTCGGGGACCATCGTCCAGGACCAGAAGACGATGCCGAGCGGGTCCCGGGCGTCGGTGGTGATCTCGTGGACCTCGCCGGGGCGGGCCAGGAACAGCTCGCCGGCTCCGACCGGGTGCTCCAGCGCGCCGATCCGGAACGTCCCGCGCCCGGCGTAGGCGTAGCAGAACTCGAAGTAGGAGTGGCTGTGCCAGTAGTTGCGCCATGGCTCGGGCGGGTAGAACCCCCAGTCCACGAACTCGACCCGTCGTCCGGCGAGGGTGGTGCCCAGCCGCACGGAGTTGAGCAGGGGCAGGGCGGCGCCCGCCCGGGCCAGTTCGGTCATCTCGGCTCGCCCGCCCCGTCCGTCCTGCGCGCGGTGGGGTCGACGCCCCGCAGCATCATGCCCTGACCGAGGGACCAGGTGTGATCGTCCGTGGTGGGCCGGTCCGCAGGGTCCCGGAACTGTACCAGCCAGGTGGTGCGGGCCTGGTCGGAGGTGTTCAGCCCCGAACCGTGCACGGTGAGGTAGCCGAAGAACAGGACGTCGCCGGCCTCCGCCGGGCACGGCCGGGCGTCCTGGAGCCGCCAGGTGTCGGGCGGCAGGTGCCAGCTGCCGTCCTCGACGTGCGGCAGCGGGCCCTGCTGGTGGCTGCCGGGGACGGCCCTGATGCAGCCCTTCTCCTCCGGGGCGTCGTCGAAGTGGAAGACCGCGGCCGCGACGGTGTGCCGGGCGTGCGGGAAGAACGGGTGGTCCTGGTGCAGGGGGAAGGGGGAGCCGGTCTCCGGAGGCTTGATGAACATCTTCGTGTGGTGCAACTGGAGGTTGGGCCCGCCGAGCAGTGCGGCCGCGACGTCCGTGAACCTGGGGTCGACCAGCAGCCGGGCGAAGGCCGCCGAGTGGAACTGCGTGTCGTGGGCGTGCTTGAGGGCCGTGCGCCCGGCGGACGCACCCGCGACGGTGCGCGCGCTGGCCCAGGTCGGGTCGGCGTCGGAGTCGAGGCGGGCGGCCAGGGCGTGGCACTCCTCCCGCATCGCCGCCGCCTCCTGTCGGCTGATCAGGTTCTTGACGAGGAGGAAGCCGTTCTCGTGGTAGGCGGCGAGGTCGTCGGGGCTGAGGGGTTCGTTCATGGCCTCGACCGTAGGCGTGGGGACCGGGCCGGGCCGAGGGGCGATACGGACGGCCCGGTGGGTAATCCGGACATCGGCCCGCGCGTTCAAGTCCCTCCCGCTGGGCTGCGGCCGAGCAGGCGGGGGTGCTCCCGAGGCCGGGAGCGCCCCGCCTCGATGTCCGGGCACCGTCGCCTCGATGTCCTGGCACCCCCAACTGGCGTATGGCGCAGCCGAATCCGTTCGCGTCCGCCCTCTTGTCAAAGGTTAGTGATGTTTCCTAACTTAATGTCATGTCCGAGACCTCACGGCACTCCCGGCGCGACCTCCTGCGAGTGAGCGCGGCGGGCGGTGCCGCCTTCGCCGCGGGCAGCCTCCTGCTGCCCGGCGCCGCCCAGGCCGCCCCCCACCCGACCGCCCTCGACACCCCGACCCTCCCCTCACCCCGCAGCGACCAGACCGCCGGGTCCGCGCTGCGCCCCTTCGGCCGGCACCTGGCCTTCGGGGCCGACCCCTCCCAACAGGTCGTCGTCTCCTGGCAGGTGCCGGGCGCGGTGACCGCCCCCTTCGTCCGGATCGGCCTCCAGCCCGGCGACTTCGGCTCCCCGATCGCCGCCGAGGTCCGCACCCTGGTCAGCAAGCTGTCCTGGCAGCACCCGGTCGAGGACCAGCCCCTGGTCAAGCCCACCACCGTCACCCAGTACTACCTGCACGCGCAGGTGGACCAGCTGATCCCGGACACCACGTACTACTACGTCGTCGGCCACCAGGGCTACGACCCCGCGGGGCAGCGCGCCCGGCTCGGCGACGTGGCGAGCTTCCGCACCGCGCCCGCCCCCGGGCGCGGCACCGGGTTCACCTTCACGGCCTTCGGCGACCAGGGCATCGGGTACAACGCGGCCGCCACCGCCAACCTGATCGCCGGCCTCGACCCCGCCTTCCACCTCCACATGGGCGACCTCTCGTACGCCAACAGCGGCGGCAGCGGCAAGACCAGCGACCCCTACGACGCCCGTCTGTGGGACTCCTTCTTCGTGCAGAACGACCCCGTCGCCTCCCGGACCCCGTGGATGATGGCGATCGGCAACCACGAGATGGAGGCCTGGTACGGGGCCGACGGCTACGGGGGCGTCCGCGCCCGGTTCACGATGCCCGACAACGCCTGGGCCCAGTCCACCGGCATCTACTCCTGGCGCTGCCAGAACGTCGGCCTGATCAGCCTCGACGGCAACGACATCTGCTACAACACCGCGGCCAACCTGAACTACACCAAGGGCAAGCAGAAGAAGTGGCTGGAGAGCCGGCTCGCCGCGCTCCGCGCCGACACCACCATCGACTTCGTCGTCGTCTACCTGCACCAGTGCACGTACTCCACCTGCCACGACAACGGGGCCGAACTCGGCGCGCAGCAGGACTGGGCCCCGCTGTTCGACAAGTACCAGGTGGACCTGGTGCTCAGCGGGCACAACCACGTCTACGAGCGGACCGACCCCATCCGTTCCGGCAAGCCCACCCGCAAGGTCGCCTCCGGCGACACCGTCAATCCGCTGAAGGACGGCACGACGTACGTCGTCGCGGGCGGCGGTGGCGGCGGGGTCTACTCCTTCCCCGTCGCCGACACCTACCTCGGGCACGAGACGAAGAACGACTCCCCCGTCCCGATGGTGGTCGCCGATCCGAGCGGCCACAACCAGACCGTCAAGGTCACCTGGTCCAGGGTCCGTTACACCGGTTACTGCCTGGTGGCGGTCGACGTGACGCCCGCCGCCGACGGCAAGCCGGCCCGCATGGCGGTGCGCTCGATCACCGAGGACGGCACCGCCGTGGACCAGTTCACCGTGCAGCGCGGCTGACCTGGCCCGGCGCCTGCGCCCGGACGGCCCGCTCCCGCACCCGCGCCCGGACGGCCCGCTCCCCGCCGGCCGGGCCGGGCGCGGCCGCCGGGCCGGCGGGGTGCGCGTCAGTGCTCCGTGGTGACGGTGAAGCCCTGCGGGGCGCGCAGGTCGACGGCTCCGGTGTGGTCGGTGGACACCTCGATCGGCAGGCCCGCCACCGTCAGGCCGGTGAACGTCAGCGACTCGTAGCCGGCCTGGAGTTGGGCGCGCACCCGGAGCCGGCGGTTGGGGGCGTCGGCCTCCAGGCCGAGCAGTGCCTGCACCACCTGGACGGAGGCGGCGGCGGCCCAGGCCTGCGGGCGGCAGGAGGCCGGGTAGGGGACGGGGCGGGCGAACTCGGCGCGCGGGTGGCCGCCGAAGAGTTCGGGCAGGCGGTGGTCGAAGGCCGCCGCCGCGCGGACCAGGCCGGCGGCCAGCGGCGCGGCGGCGTCGTGCAGCCCGGCGCGGGAGAGGCCGTGGACGGCGATGGCGCTGTCGTGCGGCCAGACCGAACCGGTGTGGTAGCCGAGCGGGTTGAAGCCGGCCGCGGCGGCGTCCAGGGTACGCAGCCCGAAGCCGCTGTCCATGCCGGGGGCGGTGAGCCGGCCGGCGACCAGGGCGCTCTCCTGCGGGTCGAGCAGGCCGGTGCCGAGCAGGTGGCCCATGTTGGAGGCGACCGAGTCGACCTGGTGCTTGCCGCCGTCGAGGGCGACCACCGGGTACGGGCCGTGCGCGTCCTCGGTCCAGAACCGGTCACAGAAGCGCAGCCGCAGCTCCTCCGCCCACTGCCGCCAGCGCTCGGCACCGGGCCGGCCGAAGGCCTCCAGCAGGGCGGCCGAGGCGACGGCGGCCTCGTAGGCGTAGGCCTGGACCTCGCTTAGCGCGATGGGGGCGTCGGCGATCCGGCCGTCGCGGAAGCGGATGCTGTCGGAGGAGTCCTTCCAGCCCTGGTTGGAGAGCCCCTTGCCGGAGCTGTCCACGTACTCAAGGAAGCCGTCGCCGTCCGCGTCTGCGTGGTCGGCCAGCCAGGCGAGGGCGGCCTCGGCGTGCGGCAGCAGGTCCTCGACCTGGTCCTCGGGCATGCCCCAGCGCCAGGCGTCGTGCAGGAGGGTGAGCCACAGCGGGGTGGCGTCGGCCGTGCCGAAGTAGCAGGGCGGCAGGTGGGAGCCGTTGTCGAGGTGCTGCTCGTCGCGGCGGACCTCGTGGAGGATCTTGCCGGGCTGCTCCTCGGTGGCCGGGTCGAGGGCGCGGCCCTGGCGGCGGGCCAGGGTGCGCAGCGTGCCGGCGGCGAGTTCGGTGCCGAGCGGGAGCATCATCCGGGCCGCCCAGAGGGAGTCGCGGCCGAACAGGGTGAGGAACCAGGGGGCCCCGGCGCCGAGGAAGTGGTCGCCGGGCTGCAGCGGGTCGGTGAGCAGGAGGCCGCGCAGGTCGTGGTGGGAGCGGGTGATCCAGTGCGCGAGGTGGTGGTCGCGGCCGGTGATCGCGGGGGTGCGCCACGGGGCGGCGTCGGCGGCCGGGGCGGGGAAGAGGTCGCCGTCGCGGTGCTCGGCGGTGCACTCCAGGACGGCCTGCCAGCTCTGGCCGGGGGCGAGTTCGAGGTCGAAGCCCAGGGTGCCGGTGTCGGCGGCGAGGTGGTCGGGCGCCGGCTCGACGGTGAGGGCGGCGCTGAGCGGGCCCTCGCTCCAGCGCAGGCCGTTCGGGCCGGCGGTGGGCGTGAGGGCCTGGGTGGCGCGGCCGGCCTTGACGCTGTCCATCGCGGCGAAGTCGCTCTCCGCGCGTACGTCCAGGCGCAGGCGGGCGGTGAGGTCGCCCGCGTTGCGGACGGTGTAGCGCTCGACGAGGCGGCCGGGGTGCAGTTCCCGGCGGCGTTCCAGGGTGACGGCCGGGTCGGGGGTGAGTTCGGCGATGCCGCGCAGCACGGTGACGAAGGTGGTGCGTCCGTCCTCGCCGTGCGCGGTGGCGACGGGGGTGTTGGGGACGGCGGCGACGCCGGCCTCCAGCCGGGAGAGGATCCGGCGGTCCCCGTGGTAGAAGCCGTCCGCGCCTTCGCCGATCCGCCCGTCCGGGCGCGAGGCACAGAAGCTCGGGGCGGCCACGGAGAGCTGGGCGTCGTGCAGGAACGGCTGCAGGGCGATCGCTGACATGGTCTCTTCATCCTCGTTTTGGGGCTTGACAGTTGCTTCCACTCGGGCGCAACCTTTCTGCCATTGGAGCGTTCCAAGACATTAACCCCACTGGTGGGGATGATGGAACCCCGTATTGGAACGCTCCAAGATCTTGTCAATGAAGACAGAACCTAGGATCGCCGTCATGCATGCACACTCATCGCCCCGGCCCAGGACAGGGTCCGCCGCGACCCTGGAAATGGTCGCCGCCCGGGCCGGCGTGGGCCGTCAGACGGTGTCCAACGCGATCAACTCGCCCGAGCTGCTGCGCCCGCAGACGCTGGAGCGGGTCCAGCGCGCGATCGACGAGCTCGGCTACCGCCCGCACCGGGCCGCGCAGGCGCTCAAGACCAGGGCCAGCCGGCTGATCGGCTACGGCATCCGCTCCAGCAGCACCGGCGTCCCGACCCCGGTCCTGGACCAGTTCCTGCACTCCCTCTCCGAAGCCGCCGACCAGGCCGGCTACCGGGTGGTGCTGTTCGCCGTCGCCCCCGGGGACGACGAACTCACCAGCTACCAGCAGCTCCTCGACGAGCACGGCGCGGACGGCTTCGTCCTCAGCAGCACCGACCGCGGCGACCGCCGCCAGGGCTGGCTGCACGAACGCGGCGTCCCGTACGTCGCCTTCGGCCGCACCTGGTCCGGCCGGGACGTCGGCGACTGGGTCGACGTCGACGGCTCCGCCGGGACTTCGGCCGCCGTCCGGCACCTGGCCGGGCTCGGCCACCGCAGGATCGGCTTCCTCGGCTGGCCGAAGGGCTCCGGCGTCGGCGACGACCGCGCCCGCGGCTGGCAGAGCGCGATGCGCGAACTGGGCCTGCCCACCCGGGGCCGCCGGGCCGAGAGCCCGGACGACCGGACGAGCGCCACCGAGGCCGCCGAACGGCTGCTCGCGACCGGCGCGACCGCGGTGGTGACCGCCAGCGACACCCTGGCGCTCGGCTGGTACCAGGCGCTGCGCCGCGACGGCCGCACCCCCGGCCCGGACGCGGCTGTCATCGGCTTCGACGACTCGCCGATCGCCCCCCTGCTGTTCCCGTCGCTGTCCAGCCTCGCCCAACCGCTCGACGCGGTCGGCCGCGAGTGCATGCGGCTGCTGCTGGAACGCCTCGGCGACCACCAGCGGCCGACCGAACACGTGCTCCTGGAACCGGAGCTGGTCCTGCGCGAAAGCGTCTGACCGCCACTCCCCCCGAAACCATCTCCGCCCACTCCCCCCACCCACCCTCGCAAGGAGATCCCGCATGGCCACCTCCCGCACCCTCGCCGCGGCAGCCGTCTGCGCGGCCGTCACCCTCGGCGCCGTCACCGGCTGCTCCTCCTCCGGCGGCTTCGGCGACTCACCGGCCAAGCAGTCCTCCGGCGGCAACCAGAGCCTGACGGTGCTGATCGCCACCTCCGGCGAGGCCGAGACGGCCGCGGTCAAGGCCGCCACGGCCGACTGGGCCAAGAAGACCGGCAACACCGTCACCGTGCAGATCGCCAGCGACATCAACCAGCAGCTCGGCCAGGCCTTCGCCGGCGGCAACCCGCCGGACCTCTTCTACGTCAACTCCGACCAGTTCGCGAACTACGCCAAGGGCGGCTCGCTGTACGCCTACGGCGACCAGATCCCGGACGCCGCCGACTTCTCCGAGCCGCTGCGCAAGGCCTTCAGCTACGACGGCAAGCTCACCTGCCTGCCCAAGGACACCTCCACCCTGGGCCTGGCGATCAACACCACGCTGTGGCAGCAGGCCGGCCTGACCGAGGCCGACTACCCCACCAGCTGGCAGCAGCTCTCCGACGACGCCGCCAAGCTCACCAAGGACGGCGTGACCGGCCTGGTGACCGCCCCCGACTACCAGCGGCTCGGCGCCCTGCTGAAGGAGGCCGGCGGCTGGATCACCAACCCCGAGCAGACCGCGATGACCGCCGACAACCCGGCCAACAAGCAGGCACTGGAGTACGTGCAGTCGATGATGAAGGCCGGCTCGGCCAAGTACGTCGCCGAGGTGGACGCCGGCTGGGGCGGCGAGGCGCTCGGCAAGGGCAAGGCCGCGATGACCATCGAGGGCAACTGGCTCAAGGGCGCGATGGCCAAGGACTACCCGAACGTCCAGTACAAGGTGCTCCCGCTGCCCGCCGGCCCGGCCGGCCCCGGCACCCTCGCCTTCAGCAACTGCTGGGGCGTCGCCGCCAAGAGCCAGCACCAGGCGGCCGGGGTCGACCTGGTCAAGCACCTCGCCTCCGCCGACCAGCAGCTGGAGTTCGCCCAGGCCTTCGGCGTGATGCCCTCGCGCACCAGCGCGCTGAGCGCCTACGCCCAGAAGTACCCCGAGTCCAAGGCCTGGGTCGACGGCGTCACCAACGCCCAGGCGCCGGTCACCATCGCCGGGTTCACCAAGGTGCTCACCCAGTTCAACACCGACCTCCAGTCGCTGAAGACGGGCGACCCGGCGGCCATCCTGGCCACCCTCCAGCGCAACGGCGAGCAGGCCATCAAGAATGCCAAGTAACAGCTCCACCGGCACGATACGCCGGCGCGGCCTGCGCGAGGGAGCATGGGGCTGGCTGTTCGCCGGCCCCATGGTCCTGGTCCTCGGCCTCTTCATGGTCCTGCCGATCGGGATGGCCCTGTGGGTCAGCCTGCTGCACTGGGACGGCCAGTCCAACCCGTTCAGCGGCAGTGCGGACTTCATCGGCCTGGACAACTACCGCCGGCTGTTCGCCGAGGACGGCCTGGACCGCACGCTGTTCGCCACCTCGATGCGCAACACGCTGTACTACGTCCTGCTGACGGTGCCGCTGCAGACGGTGCTGGCGCTGCTGCTCGCCATCCTGGTCAACCAGCGGATGCTGCGCGGCCGGGGCGCCCTGCGCACGGTGTTCTACTTCCCGTCCGTCACCAGCTCGATCGCGATCTCGACGGTCTTCCTGTTCCTCTTCCAGGGCAGCGGCGCCGTCAACCGGATGCTGGGCTGGCTCGGGGTCAAGGGGCCGAACTGGTTCGCCGACCCGCGCGGGGTGATCTGGCTGGTGCTCGGATGGTTCGGCCTGGACCAGCCCGCCCCGGGCACCGGCGGCCCGCTCGGGCTGTCCTGGTCGGAGTGGTTCGCCGGGCCCTCGGTCGCGATGTGCACGCTGATCCTGATGGCGGTGTGGACCACCTCCGGCACCTTCATGCTGATCTTCCTCGCCGCCCTCCAGGACATCCCGCGCGAACTGGAGGAGGCCGCCGCGCTCGACGGCGTCAACCGCCGCCAGCTGCTGCGCCACGTCACCCTGCCCGCGCTGCGGCCCGTCCTGTTCCTGGTGCTGACCCTCGGCCTGATCTCCACCTGGCAGGTCTTCGACCAGGTGTACGTGATGGGCAAGGGCGCGCCCGGCAACACCACCCTCACTCCCGCCTACCTGTCCTACTCGGCCGGCTTCGACAACGCCGACTTCGGGCAGGGCGCCGCCATCGCGTTCGTCCTGCCCGGCCTGATCCTGCTGCTCACCGCCGTCCAGCGGTGGGTCCTGCGGGAACGGGACGGCAAGCCCCGCCGCAGCCCGAAGGGAGCCCGCCGTGCCGCACGCTGACCGCAAGCCCGCCGTGGACAAGCCGATCCTCGGCCGCTTCCCCCGGCCGCTGCGGCTCCTCGGGTACGCCGTCCTGCTCGGCTTCGCGCTGCTCTACCTGCTGCCGTTCCTGCTGCAACTGGTGAACAGCTTCAAGACCGACCCGGACGCGGCCGCCCACCCGATGTCGGTGCTGCCCGACGGCGGCACCCTGGCCTCCTACCGGCGGCTGTTCGGCCTGGCGGAGGGCGTCGAGAACATCCCGTTCCTGCGCTGGCTGGGCAACAGCGTGGTGGTGACCGTCCTGGTGACGGCCGGCCGGGTGCTGTTCGACTCGATGGCGGGCTACGCGCTGGCCCGGATCAGGTTCCCGGGCCGCCGGCTGCTGTTCGCCTTCGTGCTGGCCGTGATGGCGGTGCCGGGCGTGGTGCTGCTGATCCCGAAGTTCCTGGTGCTGAAGAGCTTCGGCATGTTCGACAGCTACAGCGGCATGATCCTGCCGCTGCTGGTCGACGCCGCCGGGATCTTCATCATGAAGCAGTTCTTCGAGTCGGTGCCGCGCGAGATCGAGGAGGCGGCGCGGATCGACGGCGCCGGGACGTTCCGGATCTTCTGGTCCGTCGTCCTGCCGATGTCCCGGCCCTCGCTGATCACGCTCACCGTGCTCTCCTTCCAGGGCTCCTGGAACGAGTTCACGCACTTCCTGGTCTCCACCCAGTCCAGCGAGCACGACACCCTCACCACCGGTCTGGCGCACTTCGTCTCCGGCGGCCTCGGCTCCGGGACGCAGTACCCGCTCAAGCTGGCGGCGGCGCTGGTCTCCACCCTCCCGGTGGCGATCCTGTTCTTCTGCTTCCAGCGCCACTTCGTGCGCGGCGCCAACTCGGGCTCGCTCAAGGAGTGAGCCCGGCCCGGCCCTGCCCGGCCTGTACACCCCCCCTCTGCCGAACCTTCCTGTGAACCCTTCTTGGAGAACCACGTGCCCGCCCGTATCGAGGACTACGCGCTGATCGGCGACATGCAGACCGCCGCCCTGGTCGGCAGGGACGGCGCCGTCGACTGGCTGTGCCTGCCCCGCTTCGACTCCCCGGCCGTCTTCGCCGGCCTGCTGGGCACGGACGAGCACGGCTTCTGGCGGATCGCCCCCGGTGACGCCCCGCCCGCCCACCGGCGGCGCTACCGGGGCGACTCGCTGATCCTGGAACAGGAGTGGGACACCGCCGGGGGCACCGTCCGGGTGATCGACTTCATGCCGCCGCGCGGCACGGCGGCCCCGCAACTGATCCGGATCGTCGAGGGCGTCGCCGGCACCGTCCGGATGCGCTCGGCCCTGCGGATGCGCTTCTCGTACGGGCGCATCGTGCCCTGGGTGCACAAGGTCACGGACGGCACGGGGACTCGCACCGTCGCCGTGGCCGGGCCCGACTCGGTGTGGCTGGACGGCGAGTCCGAGACCTACGGCCGCGACCTGACCACCTACGCCGACTTCACCGTCACCGCCGGCGAGCGGATCGCCTTCGCGCTGACCTGGCAGGCCTCCCACCTCGGCGCCCCCGACCGGCCGGACGCCGAGCAGGCACTCGCCGCCACCGAGGAGTTCTGGCGCGACTGGGCCGCCCAGTGCACCTACCAGGGCCCCTACCGCGAGGCCGTGATCCGCTCCCTGATCACCCTCAAGGGCCTCACCTACGCCCCCACCGGCGGCATCGTCGCCGCCCCCACCACCTCGCTGCCCGAGGACATCGGCGGCGTCCGCAACTGGGACTACCGCTACACCTGGCTGCGCGACGCCACCATCACGCTCTCCTCGCTGCTGCGCACCGGCTACCGCGACGAGGCCAAGGCCTGGCGCGAGTGGCTGCTGCGCGCCGTCGCCGGCGACCCGGAGAACCTCCAGATCATGTACGGCATCGCCGGCGAGCGCGAGCTGGTGGAGACCGAACTCGACTGGCTGCCCGGCTACGAGGGCTCCCGCCCCGTCCGGATCGGCAACGGCGCCGCCGGGCAGCTGCAACTCGACGTCTACGGCGAGGTCGTCGAGGCCCTGCACCTCGCCCAGCACACCGGCCTGGCCCGCAACGACCACGCCCACCTGCTGCAACTGCGGCTGATCTCCTGGCTGGAGGAGCACTGGCAGGACCCGGACGAGGGCATCTGGGAGGTCCGCGGCCCGCGCCGGCACTTCGTCCACTCCAAGGTGATGGCCTGGGTCGCCGTCGACCGGACGGTCCAACTGCTGGAGCAGACCGACTGCGAGGGGCCGCTGGAGCGCTGGCGCGCCCTGCGCGACACCATCCACGAGGACGTCTGCACCCACGGCTACGACCCGGACCGCAACACCTTCACCCAATCCTACGGCTCGCGGGAACTCGACGCCTCCCTGCTGCTCATCCCCCAGGTCGGCTTCCTGCCACCGGACGACAAGCGCGTCATCGGCACCGTCGAGGCGATCCAGCGCGAGCTGTCCACCGAGGACGGCTTCGTGCTGCGCTACCCCACGAGCGGCGGGGTGGACGGCCTGCCGGGCGACGAAGGCGCCTTCCTGGCCTGCTCGTTCTGGCTGGCCGACGCCCTGGCGATGATCGGCCGGACGGACGAGGCGCACCAGCTGTTCGACAAGCTGCTGTCCATCCGCAACGACCTCGGGCTCCTGGCGGAGGAGTGGGACCCGCGGCTCAAGCGCCAGGTCGGCAACTTCCCGCAGGCCTTCAGCCACGTCCCGCTGATCGACACCGCACTGCGCCTCGGCCGGGGCTGCGCCGGTCCGAAATAATCGGCCACCCCCTTGTTGATGATGTGATCAAATGTGTAAGCACTGTGGCGCTTGACGCCACCGGGGATGGACCGGTCTGACCATGTGGTCAGACCCCGTTACACAGGAGACGTACCATCAACACCGCCATTCGCCGGGCCGCGCGCGGAACCGTTCCCGTCGCCGTCACCGCATCCGTGCTCGCCGCCGGCCTGGCCGCCTGCGGCACCGTCGAGCAGCTGTCCGCCGCGCAGAAGGTGTCCAAGGCCTTCACCAAGGTCGGCGAGGGCAAGGCCGCCGGCCTCACGTTCTCCGTGGACGCCACTCCCGAGCAGATCATCGCCTTCGGTGCGGCCACCGGCGACAAGGTCGACCCGAAGAGCGCCGACGCCGTGTCCGGGCTGAACTTCTCCGTCGCGGTGTCCGCCGACAAGCCGCTGAAGGACCTCGACACCTTCAAGAACGCGCAAAGCAACGGCGCCGACAAGGACCTGACGCTCGACAAGTCGGTGCGCCTGTCCTACGTGCTCTCCGACCGGAAGGGCACCGCGCTGCTGGAGTACCGCCAGGTCGACGCCAAGGCGTTCCTGCGCGCCGACGCCAAGGGCCTGGTGAAGCTGGTCGGCGAGGACCCGTCGCAGGTCGACGCCATCAGCAGCGACCTGCCCGCCGAACTGAAGCCGGTCAAGGACGTGCTGGCCGGCAAGTGGGTCTCCTTCGACCTGCAGAAGCTCGCCGACGACACCAAGAAGTTCGACGGCGCCAAGGCCACCCCGAGCGCACAGCCCTCGCTGGACCCGGAGTCCGCCAAGCAGCTGACCAACTCCCTCAAGGACGTGCTGTCCCGCACCGTCACCTTCGAGGACAAGGGCAAGAAGGACGGCGCCGAGCACATCTGGATGAGCGCCCCGGGCCGCCAGCTGGCCGACGAACTGCTGAAGGCCGTCAAGCCGCTGGCCGCCAAGTTCCCCCAGCAGTTCGGGAAGCTCCCCACCTCCGTCCCGAGCACCGTGCGCGAGGACAAGGTCGGCGCCGACCTCTACCTGAAGGACGGCAAGCTCTCCGCCGCCACCTTCGACCTCGCCCAGCTGGAGGCGAAGGCCGCACCGGGCGTCAACTTCCCGGTGAAGCTCGCCTTCAACCAGAACGCCCCGACCGTCGAGGCCCCCGCCGACGCCGTCACGCTGACCAGCGACGACATCCAGAGCACGATGCTCACCCTCCTCACCTCCGGCGCCACCAGCGGAGGCAAGGGCGGCGCCGCCCCGGGCACCCCGGGCACCCCGGCGCTCACCCCCGGCAAGCCGCTGACCCCCGCCCAGGCCGAGGAGCTGAAGGCCCTCGGCCTGCCCCTGGCGCAGCAGGAGATGTTCAGCAAGCTCGGCATGGGCTACGAGGACATGAAGAGCCTCGCCCAGGAGGGCTGATCCCCGGCTCTCCCCCACGGCGCCCGGCCGGCCGCGACAGCGGCGGGCCGGGCGCCGCTGTTCGACGTCACAGCCGGTGTCCTGACCGCCCGGATCACCGGCGCGCGAGTCGGTGTCCCGGCCGCCCGGATCACCGGCGCGCGAGATGGACGGTGAGGTCGGCCGCGATCTCGACCGTCTCGGGCAGCACCCGCGCGATCGCCTCGAAGGCCCGCCGCCGCCTCGGCGGCGGCAGTTGGAGGTACGCCGAGACGGTCGACAGGTGACCGAGGTAGTACGGGGCGCTCACCAGCAGGCGCCGCCGGATGACGGACTGCCGGACGTCACGGAACAGCCGGGACCGTTCCAGCTCCGTACCCGGCCACTGCAGTTCCTCCTCGGGAGCGGTCCCGTCCGGGGACGGAACGTCGTCGCTCTCCAGGAACGGCGCCCGGGCCGCCCGCACGGCCTCCTCGACGGCCGGGTCGGCCAGCTGGAACGGCCCGCCGAGGTTGGCGAACACTCCCTCCGGCTCCAGCAGTTCGGCCACCCGTGACCACCGGCCCTCCGGGCGCGTCCAGTGCAGGGCCGCCGCCGCGTAGACCAGGTCGTACGTCCCGCCCGGCCGCAGGTCCTCGAACGCGGCCCGGACGGTCCGCACGTTCGGGGGCGCCGTCCTGCGCAGTTCGGCGAGCATGGCCGCGTCGGGCTCCGTCGCCGTGACGTCGACCCCGCGCCCGGCGAACAGCCGGGTCGCCTTGCCGGTGCCCGCACCGATCTCCAGTGCGGTCCGCACCGGCCGGCCCGCGTACGCCGCCACCGTGTCGAAGAGTTCGTCAGGGTACCCCGGCCGGAAACGTTCGTAGGCTTCGGCGATCGCGCCGAAGCTCAGTGCACGAGCAGACATGCCGAGCATCCTGACACGACCGCGGCGGGCCGTGCCCCGGGTTTTCCGCCGCCGCACCGCGCCCGGAGGAGTGGCGTGGGTCCGGAATCAGCCGGTTGTCGGTAATGAACGATTGTGTTCCCTATACCTCGGGGATACTGCCGGTGTCAGTGGACGGACCCGCCCCTCACCGTCGTTCGCTCCCGAGCCATTGGGGGACCTGCCATGGTCACCTCGCGCGCCCTGGCCCCGGCGCCGCCCGCACCCGCACGACGCGGCCAGCACCCGGGGACAGCCCTCACCGTCATCGCGGCCACCCAGCTCATGGTGGTCCTCGACGTCACGATCGTGAACATCGCCCTGCCGCACATCCAGCAGGCACTGAGGTTCAACACCACCGACCTGTCCTGGGTCGTCAACGCCTACACCCTCACCTTCGGCGGGCTCCTGCTGCTGGGCGGGCGGATGGGCGACATCCTCGGGCGCCGGCGCGTGTTCGTCGCCGGGGTCCTGATCTTCAGCCTCGCCTCACTGCTCGGCGGCGTCGCGCAGTCCTCCGGCTGGCTGCTGGCCGCGCGCGCACTCCAGGGCCTGGGCGCGGCGATCGCCTCGCCGACCGCGCTCGCCCTGATCGCGACCAACTTCCCGGAGGGCCCGGCCCGCAACCGCGCCTTCGGCGTGTACTCGGCCGTCGCGGGGGCGGGCGGCGCCGTCGGCCTGCTCGCCGGCGGGATACTGACCTCCTGGCTTTCCTGGCGGTGGGTGCTGTTCGTCAACGTGCCGATCGGCATCGCGATCGCGCTGCTGGCGCCGCTCTACATCAACGAGTCCGAGCGGCACCCCGGACGCTTCGACCTGACCGGCGCGTTCGCCGCCACGGCGGGCATGGTCTCGCTGGTCTTCGGCTTCATCCGGGCCTCCGACCACGGCTGGACCGACCCCGTGACGCTCACCTCGTTCAGCCTCGCCGCGCTGCTGCTGGCGGCCTTCCTGTTCCACGAACGGCGGGCGCCGCAGCCGATCACCCCGCTGCACCTGTTCCGCGACCGCAACCGCTCCGGCGCCTACGGGCTGCTGCTCTGCGTGGCCGCGACCATGTTCAGCATCTTCTTCTTCATGACCCTGTTCGTTCAGGACGTCCTCGGGTTCAGCCCGCTGCGGGCCGGCCTCGCCTTCCTGCCGATCAGCGCCGCGAGCGTCGTCGCCGCCCAGTTCGCCGCCCGCAACCAGCTGCGGTACGGGCGCAGGCCGTTCCTGGTGGTGGGCTCGCTGCTGGTGGCGAGTGGGGCGTTCTGGTCCACCCGGCTCGACGCCCACAGCGGCTACCTGACCGGGGTCCTCGGCCCGACCCTGCTGTTCGGCCTCGGGATGGGCTCGATCTTCGTCCCGGCCACGCTGACGGTGGTCTCCCGGGTCGCCCCGCACGAGACCGGCGCGGCCACCGGCATGCTCAACACCACCCAGCAGGTGGGCGGCTCGCTGGGGCTGTCGATCCTGGTCACGGTCTACGGCGCGGCCGGCCGCAGTGAGGCCGGCCGACAGGTCGACGCGTTCCTGCGGCAGGCCACCCCGCAGCAGGCGGCCCGGTTCCGGGCCACCGGAAAGCTGCCGGCGCCGTACTCCTCGGAGGTGCTGGCGCACGGCATCTCCAGGGCGTTCGACATGGGCCTGGCCTTCGCCGTGCTCGCGGCGCTGATCGCCCTGTTCGTCATCAGGGCCGACCGGGAGGCGCCGCCCGTCAGCCCTTCGGGGGACGGCACTTGACAGGGCGTCCGGACATCGCCGACAGTCCATCTTGCAATGGTTTTCATCTTCGATAACCAGACTCCGCGAAAGAGGACACCCATGTCGCTCGACGTCTCCCCCGCCCTCCTCGCCCAGGCCGAGCACGGCCGGGTCAACCAGGCCGACTTCCTCGACACCGTGCGCGCCTCCCTCCCCTACGCCTACCAGGTCGTCGCCGGGCTCAGCACCGAACTCGGCGCCACCGAGGACGAGTTCACCACCGACAACACCACGCCCACCGACGAGGAGCGCGCCCAGCTGCTGCGCGCGCTCGCCAGCAACGCCATCCGCGGCAGCCTGGAGGACCACTTCGGCGTCAAGCTCGCCTTCGTCAACTGCCACCGCGTCGGCGCCTTCCGCCCCGGCACCGAGGACGGCGACGCCTACCGCGAGTTCACCTCGCTGCACAACCAGATCCGCAACCAGAGCCCGGAGCTGCGCAGCTGCTGACCCACCCGGACGCGCGGCGGGCCCCCCCCCGGGGGGGGGGGGCCCGCCGCGGCCCCTAACGGGGCGGGTTTGGGGGGGGATTGCGGCCGGGTGCGCGCCGAGGTCCG
>NZ_JBHXMU010000043.1:0-53256 GCF_042720685.1 Kitasatospora sp. NPDC058492 | reverse complement strand
ACCACCCCCCCCCCCACCCCACCCCCACCCCCCCCCCGGCCGGGGCCCCGGCCCACCCCCCCCCGCCCCGGGGCGGCCCCCCCCCGGGGGGGGGGGGGCCCCCCCGCGCCCCGTACCGGGTCGGTATTGAGGGGGGATTGCGCCGTGTTGCGCGCCGATGTCCGATCCCGCGCCGATCTTGTGGGGACGCGAGCCGCCTGCGTACGTTCGACGGGCACCACCCGCCCGGCCCTCCCGGGGCCGCCTCACACCACCCGGAGCCACCCACCATGCCGCCGACCCCACGACCGCTGCGGAAACTCGGCTTCCTGACCATCGGGCTGTTCGACGAGGCCGACCCGCGCCGGGGCCACGAGTCCACCCTCGACCTCATCACCCTCGGCGAGCAGCTCGGCTTCGACAGCGCCTGGCTGCGCCACCGCCACCTCCAGTACGGGATCTCCTCCCCCGTCGCCGTCCTCGCCGCCGCCTCCCAGCGCACCAGCCGCATCCACCTCGGCACCGCCGTCACCCCGCTCGGCTGGGAGAACCCGCTGCGCCTCGCCGAGGACCTCGCCACCGTCGACATCCTGTCCGGCGGCCGCCTCAACCCCGGCTTCAGCGTCGGCCCGCCCACCCACTACGACCGGGTCCGCGGCGCGCTCCACCCCGACACCGGCGAGCACGAGGACTTCGGGACCGGCCGCGCCGAGCGCCTCCTCGGCCTCGTCCGCGGCGAACCCGCCTCCGACTTCGCCGGCACCGAGGGCATCGAGGTGTACTCCCGCCGGGTCCAGCCGCACTCCCCCGGCCTCGCCTCCCGGCTCTGGTACGGCGCCGGCAGCCTGCGCTCCGCCCGCTGGGCCGGCGAGCACGGGCTCAACCTGCTCACCAGCAGCATCGTCAAGGCCGGGGAGCCCGGGGAGTCCGAGGACTTCGCCGAGATCCAGCGCACCCAGATCCGCGCCTTCCGCGCCCAGCACCCCGACGGCGAGCGCGCCCGCGTCTCCCAGGGCCTCGTCGTCATCCCCACCGACGGTGCCAGCCCCGAACAGCGCGCCAAGTACCAGGCGTACGCCCTCGCCCGCACCCCGCGCACCCTCGCCCCGCAGGGCCCGGCCCGGATGGTGTTCGCGCCCGACCTGGTCGGCCCGTCCGAGGAGATCGCCGAGCGGCTGCACGCCCACGCCGGCTACCAGGAGGTCGACGAGGTCGCCTTCGCCCTGCCGTTCACCTTCGACCACCAGGACTACGTGCAGATCCTCACCGACCTCGCCACCCGCCTCGGCCCCGCCCTCGGCTGGCAGCCCTCGGCCGGGCACGGCTGACCCGGCGTCCGGCCGCGCCGAGGGGCGCGGCGGCTCAGGGCCGGTCGGGGCCGCGGGTGGGCAGCGTCTGGCTGTAGACGACGCTCGTGGTCGTGCTGCCGAAGCCGGCCAGCTCGTCCACGAGCGTCTCCAGATGCTCCATGGAGGTCGCGGCGACCTTGAGGGTGTAGCAGTCGTCGCCGGTGGTGCGCAGGCACTCCAGGAGCTCCCGCCGCTCGGCGAGCAGCCGGCGCAGCGGCTCGTGCCGGTTGCCCGGGTACTTCAGCCGGACGACGGCGAGCACGGGGTAGCCGACCTTGGCCAGGTCGACCACGGCGTGGTAGCCGGTGATGACGCCCAGCGTCTCCAGGTTCCGCACCCGTTCCGTGGTGGCGGACGAGCTGAGGTTCACCCGCCGCCCCAGCTCGCTGAGGGAGATCCGGGCCTCCCGTTGCAGCTGTCCGATGATCTGCCAGTCGATGTCGTCGAGATTCACGGCCATTTTGCGATTCTACCGGCAGAACCATGGCGGAGAGCGGTGATCACCGGGATGGTTCGGTTCCGTCGGCCATGATCACCGGGATAGCCTCGGTCCATGCAACTTGGCGTCAACGTACCGAACTTCGGGCCCGGGACGGACCCCGGCGTGCTGCGCGAATGGGCGCGGACCTCGGAGGGGCTCGGCTTCGACCTCCTCATGCTGTCGGACCATGTGACCATCACCCCGGACGTGGCCGTGCGGTACCCGGAGCCGTTCTACGAGCCGTTCACCACGCTGTCCTGGCTGGCCGGTCTCACCACGGACCTGCGGCTGGGCACGAGCGTGCTGATCCTGCCCTACCGGCACCCGCTGCTGACGGCCCGGCTGGCCGCCAACCTCAGCCGGCTCAGCGGCGGCCGGTTCGTCCTCGGGGTGGGCGTCGGCTGGGCGCGGCAGGAGTTCGACGCGCTCGGCGTGCCGTTCGCCGCGCGCGGCCGGCTGACCGACGAGTACCTGGGCGTGCTGCGGGACGCCTGGCGTCCGGAGACTCCGGGGGCTCCGGAGACCCAGGAGACGGGGACGGGGGGCCACGCCGCCCCGACGCCCGTCTGGGTCGGCGGCCACAGCGAGGCGGCGATCCGGCGCGCGGTCAGGTTCGGCGACGCCTGGCACCCGCTGCGGCTCCCCCTGCCCCTGATGCGCTCCATCCTGGCGGAGCACTCGCTGCCGGGGTTCTCCCCCCGCATCGCCCTGCGGATCACCGAGGCGCCGGTCGACGATCCCGAGCGGCCCGCCGGGGTCGGCACCGTCGAGCAGGTCCTCGACGACCTCGACCAGCTGCGGCTGCTCGGCGCGGACACCGTCGTCCTCGACCCCTACCACGGCGATCCGGAGGAGACCCGTCGGCCCCGCGCGGCCTGGCAGGCGCTCACCACCGTGGCCACCCACTGGAAGGACCGATCGTGATCACCCCGGCCGACGAAACCCTCCTGCGGCGCGCCGTCGCCCTCGCGGCCCGGGCGGTCGCCCTGGGCGACGCACCGTACGGCTCCCTGCTGGCCGGCCCGGACGGCGCGATCCTCGCCGAGGCGCACAACACGGTACGGCGCGACGACGACATCACGGCCCACCCGGAGCTGAAGCTCGCCCGCTGGGCGGCCCGCGAACTCGACCCGGACCTGGCCGCCCGCACCACCCTCTACACCAGCTGCCAGCCCTGCGGCATGTGCGCCGGCGGCATCGTCCGCTCCGGCCTCGGCCGGGTGGTCTTCGCGCTCTCCACCGAGCAACTCGTCGAGCTCAACCCGCAGTCGGGCGCCTGGCCGACGGTGGCCCAGGACGGCCCGGCCCTGTTCGACGAGGCGCGCGCACCCCTCGACGCCTACTACCGGCCAGGCCGCTGACGTCGACGCGCCGGGCGGGCACTGGTCAGATGACTAAGCGCTTGCTTAGACTCGGGCCTCCAGTGCAGGCCCGCGCGCGCCCCCAGGAGACGTCATGACCGCGACCAACCGTCAGATCCGCCTCGCCCGTCGGCCGGTCGGGGAGGTGCGGGCGGAGGACTGGGCACACGGGTCGGAGCCGGTGGGGGCGGCCGGGCCCGGGGAGTTCGTGGGACGGACGCGGTACGTGTCGCTGGACCCGGCGATGCGCGGGTGGCTGGACGACCGGCCGTCCTACCTGCCGCCGGTCGGGCTGGGCGAGGTGATGCGGGCCGGGTCCGTGGTCGAGGTCGTCGAGTCCGACCACCCGAAGTTCCGCGTCGGCGACCACGTGGTCGGCAGCTTCGGCGTCCAGGAGTACGTGGTCTCGGACGGCAAGGGCGCGCTGAAGGTCGACCCCGCGCTCGCGCCGCTGTCGACGTACCTCGGCGCGCTCGGCATGCCCGGGATGACCGCCTACTTCGGGCTGCTGGACGTCGGGGCGCTCAAGGAGGGCGAGACCGTGGTGGTCTCCGGCGCCGCCGGGGCCGTCGGCAGCCTGGTCGGGCAGATCGCCAGGATCAAGGGCTGCCGGGTGGTCGGCATCGCGGGCGGCCCCGAGAAGTGCGCGCTGCTCACCGGGGAACTGGGCTTCGACGCGGCGATCGACTACCACTCCGAGGACCTCCGCAAGGCGCTGCGCGACCACGCGCCCGACGGCATCGACGTGTACTTCGACAACGTCGGCGGGGACGTCCTGGACGCCGCGCTCACCCGGCTCGCGATGCACGCCCGGGTGGTGCTCTGCGGGGCGATCAGCCAGTACAACAACGAGACCGCCGTGCAGGGCCCGTCCAACTACCTGTCACTGCTGGTGCGGCGGGCCCGGATGGAGGGCTTCGTGGTGTTCGACTACGCGCCCCGCTACCCGGAGGCGGCCCGGGAGCTCGCGGGCTGGATCGCGGACGGCCGGATCAAGGTCAAGGAGCACGTGGTGGAGGGGACGGTGGACGACTTCCCGACCGTCCTCGGGATGCTCTTCCGCGGGGAGAACACCGGCAAGCTGGTGCTGCGGCTGGCCTGAGCTCAGGTCTCAGCTCTGGCCTGAACTCCGGCCTGATCCCGGCCCGGTGCGGCGGCGACGTGGTGTCCGCCGCCGCACCGGGGGTGTTCAGAGCAGGCGCTTGATCTCGCCGCGCGCCCGGTAGAAGCCGCCCGAGGCGGACTCCCGCACCTCGGCGACCAGGTACCGCGCCCCCGCGACCCGGACGTCCTTCGGGAACTGCACCCGCCGGCCCGGGTCGAAGCCCGCCGACACCACCCGCACCCGCAGCCGGGCGCCGTCCTGCACGCACTCGACCTCGATCCCGCCGCCGGGCAGGCCGCCGGTGCCGGTGACCACCGTCTCCAGGGCCGTGCCCGGCCGAACCGCCTCCCAGCCGGCGTTACGCACCTCGGCGGTGGCCGGCAGCGTCCCGCCCTCGGCCGCCCGGACGGCCTGCTCGCTCGCGTCCAGGCAGGCGAGCGAGCCGTCCGTGGTCACCAGGTAGAGCCGCCCGTCCCGGTACTGCATGCTGTACGCGGAGCCGCAGCCGGTGGCGAGCTTCCACAACCGGGTGCCGTCGGCGGCGAAGCAGTACACCGAGGAGTGGTTGTCCCCGGCGAAGACGTACTCGCCGTCCGGGGAGGCCGCGCAGGAGAACACGGCGGCGTCGCAGCGGTAGGCGGCGACCTCGGAACCGTCGGACTTGCGCAGCCGGTGCACCCAGCCGCGCCCGGTGCCGGCGAACACCTCGTCGGCCTCCTGCCAGCCGAACAGCACCTCGCCCTTGGTCGCGGTGTGCCACAGCTGGTCGCCGCCGCGCGCCGCGTAGCGGGCGACGCCGCGCGAGTGGCCGTGGTAGACGCCGTCCGCGTCGCAGCGCACCATCCAGCCGGAGCGGCCCTCGGCCTTGCGGCGCCACTGGAACTCGTCCTCGTGGTCGACGGTGGTCAGCCCGCCGCGTTCGTCGGCGACGCCGAGGACGCCGTCGTGGATGTCGAGCCAGAAGATGTCCACGTCCTCGGCTATCTCGTACGCCACCCGGGGGACCTTCCCACCCAGGTCGTACACCTTGCCGTCGTCGCAGCCCGCGTAGATCCACCAGTCGTCGGCGACGATGCACTTGACGCCGTCCGGCAGGCCGAACCGGGCGGTGACCTCGCCGTCGTGGGTGAGGGTGTAGACGTCGCCGCGCTCGTTGCCGACCCAGGCGTGCTCCTCGCCGACGAAGACGCCGAAGGCCGGCGAGCCGGAGCGGAACCGCCACAGCAGCGGCGCCTGGTTCGCCGTCGAACGGGTGCTGACGAGCTGCCGCCTGGTCACCGCCCGGCGCTGGCGCACGCCCTGGACGGCCGACGCGTAGCCCTTGCGGACCTTCTCGCCGATCTTCTTGGCCGCCGACGCCGCGGCCTTCTCGGCGCTCGGGAAGCTGGTCGACTTGGCCTGCCCCTCCTCGCCGATCCGCCCGTACCGGACCGTCACCGTACTGCCGGCGAGCCGCACCTCGTAGAACTTGTGCGCGCTCCCCTCCTCCTCGGACAGTTCGAGGTAGGTGACCTGCTCTTCCACGGCGACGGACACGACGAAGTCCCCTTTCGGGTTTTCGGGCAACGGAGACGGGAGGCGAGACGGGGCCTGTTCGCGGCCCCGCTCACCGACAACCCCCAACCTAGGGGGCGGCACTGACAGCGCGTCCCGCTGGGCTTGCCCGGAACCCCGCTTCCCACTTGTCGCCTCACGAACCATTCTTCCGCCGTACATCTGGTCGTCGCCCGCCGCGCACGGTAGGGATCGGGTGGCGTTGCTAGAACCGCAGCGCCCGAACTTTCTTGTCCGTGCTCAGACCGCCGGGCCACCAGCCCGAGCGGCCGTCAGGAGGAAGCTCATGCGGAGTACCCAGCGAGTCCGGCGCAGAGCGATGGCGGGGGCGTCCGCCGCAGCCGTGGTGGGGGCGCTGCTGGCGCTGCCCGGCGGCGTCGCCCAGGCGGCGTCACCCGACGTGGTGATCAGCCAGGTGTACGGCGGGGGCGGCAACTCCGGTGCCCCGTACGCCAACGACTTCATCGAGCTGTACAACCGCGGCACCGCGCCGGTGTCCGTCACCGGCTGGACGGTGCAGTACGCCTCGGCGGGCGGCACGTCCTGGGGGCGGACCACGCTGTCCGGCACGATCGCGCCGGGGCGTTTCCTCCTGGTGCAGGAGGCCGCCGGGGCCGGGACGGGCGCGGCGCTGCCGACGCCGGACGCCACCGGGACCCTCAACCTGGCCGCGACCTCCGGCAAGGTCGCGCTGGTCACCAACGGCACGGCGCTGACCTGCGGTTCGGGCTGCGCGACGCAGCCCGGGGTGAAGGACCTGGTCGGCTACGGGTCGAGCGCCAGCTCCGCCGAGGGCTCGCCGACCGGCAACCTGTCCAACGCCACCGCCGCCCTGCGCGTCGGCGGCGGCGCCACCGACACCGACAACAACGCGGCGGACTTCACCATCGGCGCCCCGACGCCGCGCAACTCCGCCTCCACCGGCGGCGGCACCACCACCGGCGCCCGAATACACGACATCCAGGGCGCGGCCCGCACCTCCCCGCTCGCCGGCAGCGCCGTGAGCGCGGTGCCCGGCGTGGTCACCGCCGTCGGGCCCAACGGCTTCTGGTACCAGGACCCGCAGCCCGACAACGACCCCGGCACCAGCGAGGGCGTCTACGTCTACACCGCCGGCGCGCCCACCGTCGCCGTCGGCGACTCCGTCACGGTGAGCGCCACCGTCAGCCAGTACCGCCCCGGCGGCAGCGGCGGCACCACCAACCTGTCGATCACCGAACTCACCGCGCCCAGCGTCACGGTGCTCGCCCACAACGCGCCGCTGCCCGCGCCCACCCTGGTCGGCCTCGGCGGGCGGGTGCCCCCGGCGGCGGTGATCTCCAGCGTCACCGGCGGGGACGTCGAGACCGCCGGGAACTACCAACCCGCCACCGACGGCATCGACTTCTGGGCCTCGCTGGAGGGCATGCGGGTCGAGATCGACAACGCGGCCGTGGTCGGCCCCAGCAACAAGTACGGCGACCTCCCCGTCGTGCCCCAGGGCAGCACCACCCGCACCAACCGGGGCGGCATCCTGCTCCAGGCGAACGACGGCAACCCGGAGCGGGTGACCCTGGCGAACGCGCTCGCGCCCACCCCGGCCGCCAACGTCGGCGACACCCTGACCGGCGCGACCGTCGGCGTGCTCGACTACTCCTTCGGCAACTTCAAGCTCCAGGTCACCGCGACCCCGGCGGTCACCTCCGGCAACCTCGCCCCCGAGGTCACCGCCGCCCCGACGGCCGGCCAGCTCGCCGCCGCCACCTTCAACGTGGAGAACCTCTCCCCCGCCGACCCGCAGAGCAAGTTCGACGGCCTCGCGGCGGGCATCGTCACCAACCTGCGCGCGCCCGACCTCGTCGCCCTGGAGGAGATCCAGGACAACAGCGGCCCCACCGACGACGGCACCACCGCCCCCGACCAGACCCTCGCCAAGCTCACCGCCGCCATCTCGGCGGCCGGCGGCCCGGCCTACTCCTACCGCCAGATCGACCCGGTGGACGGCCAGGACGGCGGCCAGCCCGGCGGCAACATCCGCCAGGTGTTCCTGTTCCGCACCGACCGCGGCCTGAGCTTCACCGACCGCCCCGGCGCCGGCTCCACCACCGCCGACTCGGTGGTCAACAACGGCGGCACGCCCCAACTCGCCTACTCCCCCGGCCGGATCGACCCGACCAACACGGCGTTCAACTCCAGCCGCAAGCCGCTCGCCGGCGAGTTCCGCTGGAACGGCAAGCCGGTCTTCGTGATCGCCAACCACTTCAACTCCAAGGGCGGGGACCAGCCCCTGTTCGGCCGCTACCAGCCGCCCGCGCACCCGTCCGAGACCCAGCGCCACAACCAGGCGACGGCGGTGAAGAGCTTCACCGACCAGATCCTGGCGGTGGACCCGAACGCGGCGGTCATCGTGCTCGGCGACCTCAACGACTTCGAGTTCTCGCAGACCGCCGACATCCTCACCGCCGGCGGCTCGCTGACCGACCTGCCGCGCACCCTGCCGCTGCCCGAGCGCTACACCTACGTGTACGAGGGCAACTCCCAGGTGCTGGACCACATCCTCATCTCCGGCGCGCTGGCGGCGAAGCCGTACAGCTACGACATCGTGCACATCAACAGCGAGTTCAGCACCCAGCTGAGCGACCACGACCCGCAGGTCGTGCGGATCCCGCTGCCCTGACGCACGACACCGGCGCGGTGCCGGCCTCACCCCTGGCGGGGAGGCCGGCACCGCGTTCGCCGTTCAGCCTCCGGCCACGGCGGCCAGCAGGGCGCGCAGGGCCTCGTCGTCGCGGATGCCGGCGCCCGCGAAACAGCCCCCGACGATCCGGCGGTCGCGCCCGGCGAGGTCGGCGAGGCGGCGGCGCTGACCGTCGTCCAGGGCGGTGGTGCCCAGGGCCGCCAGGGCCTCGCCCGCGCCCCGGAGGTCCGACCCGGTCTCGGCCGCGCGCAGGGCGGCCTCGACCAGGCGGCCTCGGTCGAGAGCGGCGCCATCGGCCACCGCGAGGAGGGCCAGCACGGCGGCCGGGGCCTTCACCCGGTCGGCGAGCAGCCCGTCGAACCTGGCGGTGAGCGGGCGGGCGGCCGGCCCCAGGAGGGCGGCGACGCGGGCCGCGCGGACGGCCGTCCGGTCGAACCACGCCCCGTCATCGGCGCGCCGCAGGACGCCGTCCAGGATCGGGACGACCTCGGCCGCGGCCCCGGTGATCCGCCACAGCGCGTCGGCCACCGCCAGGTCGGCCTCCAGCACCGGGGAGGTGTCGGGCACGCCTCCGGCGCTCAGCGCGGCGCGCAGGGCGGGGGCCAGCAGGAGGGCCCCGGGGCCCAGGCCGGCGGCGGCCCGGGCGGCCTCGGCGACCGCGTACGGGCCGGCCGCGAGCCGGTCGGCGAGTGCCCCGAGCAGCGCCTCGGGATCGCCGGTGAGGTCGTACAGCGCCCGGGCCGCCGCGACGGAACCGGGCACCTCCCGCAGCGCGGCGGCAGCGCGGTCACGCTCCGCCGCCGGGCCGTCCACCGCGACGGCCGCGACGGCGGCCGCCGCCTCCGGGCGGTGCGGCAGCACCGCGCACAGCTCGGGCAGGGCCGAGGCGGCCGCGCGGCCCCACTGGCGCACCAGGCGGAACAGCTGGTGGTGCTCGTTGCCGCCGAGCTGCCCGGCCGTCAACCGGGCGCGGACGGCCGCGAGCAGCTCGGGGTCGAAGGGGAACGGCGCGTCGGCGGGGGCCCGCTGGCCGGCCGCGGCCTCCAGCGCGCGCGGGCGCCGGCCCAGGGCACGGGCGAGCAGCGGGGCCGCCGTCCGGGGTGCGACCAGGACGAGCGCGGCCAGGGCCTCGTCGGCGGGCCCGTCCTCGGCCTGCGCGGCCCGGGCGGCCAGCCCCGGGGCGGCCTCGGCGGCGGCCGGGCCGAGGTTGCCGAGCAGGTGCGCCACGTCGGGGTCGGCGACGAGCTGGGCGAGCGCCGGAAGCAGCCGCCGGGGCGCGCTGCGCGACAGCTGGCAGGCGTGGTCGGCCGCCCAGACGGCCTCGGCCCGTACCTCGGGGCGCTCGTCGCGCAGGGCCCGGTCGAGCAGGGCGTAGGCGGCGTCGCGGTCGGCGGGCGTCTCGCGCAGCAGCAGCTCCTCGGTGATCACGCGCAACGGCTCCCGGCGGTCCAGGTCGTACCGGTCGGCGGCGACCGGGTCGGCGGGCAGCAGGGCGAGGACGGCGGCGTGGTGGGCGCCCGTCCACGGCTCGCCCGCGTCCAGCCCGGCGAGGACCGCGGCCAGGCGCAGCGGCGCCGGCGTGCCCTCGCCCAGCAGCGGCCCGACCTCGGCCGCGGCCCCGGACCGGTCCAACCGGCCGAGAGCGGTGAGCAGTTCACCGCGGACGACGGGGTCGGTCTCGCTCGCCCAGCGGCGACGCAGCGCGGGCAGGGCGGCCTCGACGGCCCTGGTCTGGCCGACGGCCCAGGCGGCGGCCTGCCGGACGGCGGCGCTGCCGTCCGCCAGCAGCGGCAGCAGCAACGGGAGTTGGCCGACGACAGCGGCCCGGACGGGGGCGGGCGGGCCCTCCCTGCCACCGCCCCGCTCCCCGTCCCACTCTCCTTCGCTCTCGCTCTCGGCCAACCCGCCGATCAGGCCCAGGACTTCGACCGTCCCGCAGCCGGCCGCCGCGATCCGGGCCAGATAGGGGACGGCGTCCGCGCTGGCGGTGTACACCGAGCCCTGGTGGAGGATGCACGAGTAGAGCTCGGCGAGCGCCTCGTCGGCCTGCTCGCCGCCGGCGGCGAGCGCGCGCAGCAGGCCGGGCAGGTCTTCGGCGGGTCCGTAGGCGTGCGACACGGACGCCCAGGGGTGGGCGTCGAGTCCGTCGAGGGCGTGGGCGAGGTCCATGGGCGGATCATCGCAGCCGCCACCGACAGTACTCAGGTGTCCTGTAGTGCTCATGCATCCCGTAGTGCTCAGGCGTCCCGGCGGGTCAAGCTCACGGCCGCCAGGGTGAGGGCGACGGCGAGGTAGCCGGCGAGGGTGGCCAGACAGCCGGCCGCGCCGAGCCGGTCGGTGCCGCCCGCGGAGGCGACGGTGCTGCCCAGGCCCTCGAAGACGCTCTGCAGGCCGAACCGGGTGGCACCGTCACCGAGCGGCGCCAGCAGCATTGGCGAGAGGAAGAACAGGCCGAACAGCACGGCGACGGCGCCCGCGGTGTGGCGCACCAGGAAGCCGAGCGCCAGTCCGAGCAGGGCGAAGACGGAGAGGAACACGCCGCAGCCGACGACCGCGCGCGCCACGCCCGGGTCGCCGAGCGACACGGCCAGGTGCTTCCCGGCCAGGGCCCGTTGGCCGAGCAGGAAGGTCAGGAACGCCAGCAGCTGCCCGAGCAGCGCCGACACCCCGCCGACCACCAGCGCCTTGGCCGCGAACACCTGGCCCCGCCGGGGCACGGCGGCCAGGGTGCTGCGGATCTGGCCGGTGGTGTACTCGCTGGAGGCGGCCAGGGTCCCCAGCGTGCCGATCGCCAGGACAGCGACGTAGAAGCCGCCGGAGAAGCCGTAGCGGACGGGGTCGAAGCGCTCGCGCTGGACGGCCGTCCAGACGTCCCAGTTGTCGGCGGCGCTGCCGTAGTCGATCAGGCCGATGAACAGGGCGGCGGCGAGCGCGACGACGGCGGTGAGCGGGGTCGCGCGGACGCTGCGCAGCTTGACCCACTCGCCGGCCAGTGCGCCGCGGGTGGTGGGGGCGGTCATGTGGTCCTCTTTCCGGACGTAGTGGTGGTGGCCGTCATGCGGTCCGCCTTCCGGACGGACCGGTGGTGGCGCGGTAGTCGACGGTCTCGCCGGTGGCGTCCAGGAACGCCTGCTCCAACGAGGCCTGCCGGACGGTGAGTTCGTGGACGCCGAGGCCGTGCGCGGCGGCCAGCTCGCCGATCGCCGCCGGTTCCAGGCCGCCGACGGCCAGTGCCCCGCCGGGCTCCTCGGTGACCGGGGCGGCCCCGGCGGCGCGCAGCAGCCGGGCCAGTTCGGCCGGCCGGGCGCAGCGGACCAGGACGTCGGTGCGCGCGTTCTCGGCGAGGAAGTCGGCGGTGGGGCGGTCCGCGACGAGCCGGCCGCGCCCGATGATCACCAGGTGGTCGGCGGTGACGGCCGTCTCGCTCATCAGGTGCGAGGAGAGCAGGACCGTCCGGCCCTCGGCGGCCAGGTCGCGCAGCAGGGTGCGGATCCAGTGCACGCCCTCCGGGTCGAGCCCGTTGACCGGTTCGTCGAGCAGTAGGACGGGCGGGTCGCCGAGCAGGGCGGCGGCGATGCCGAGGCGCTGCTTCATGCCGAGGGAGAACCGCCCGGCCTTGCGGCGGGCCGCCTGTTCCAGGCCGGTGCGGGCCAGCACCTCGCGGACCCGGGACGGCCCGATGCCGTTGGTGACGGCGATGCCGAGCAGGTGGTGGTAGGCGGAGCGGGCGGGGTGGACGGCGCCCGCGTCGAGCATCGCCCCGACTTCCCGCAGCGGGCGGCGCAGGGCCGCGTACGGCCGGCCGTTGACGGTCGCCCGCCCGCTGGTCGGGGCGTCCAGGCCGAGGATCATCCGCAGCGTGGTGGACTTGCCCGAGCCGTTCGGCCCGAGGAAGCCGGTGACCTGTCCCGGCCGGACCGTGAAGGTCAGCCCGTCCACGGCGACGGCGCCGCCGTAGCGCTTGGTGAGGTCGCGTACCTCGATCATCGTGGTGCCTTTCCGGGTTTCCTGGTCGGCCGAGGGGGCCGACGCGGGCTCCACGCTCCCGCCCGGGCCCGGTGCGGGGCGTCCCGCCGTGGGGGGAGATCACGGCGTTCGGCGGGGCCGGCCTCTGCCCGTGGTCGTAGGCCCACAGGGCGATGCCGGGCGCGGGGGCCGCCGCTAGCCTGGGGAAATGCCCCGTGCTCCGCATCCGCCGGTGACCAGGAGGCTGCGCCCGGGCCACTGGGTCGCGGTCGACCTGGCGGTCTCGCTGGCCCTGACCGTGCTCACCTGGTTCCGGGTGCTGGACGCCTACCGGGTGTTCGACCCGCACCACCGCGGCTACCCGAAGCCGACGTCGGCGGAGCTGGTGACGGTGCTGGTGTGCGTGGTGGCGGTGGGCGCGGCCGCCGGGCTGCGCCGGCTCGCGCCGGTGGCCGCGGCCGGGGTGGTGTTCGCCGCCTGGGCGGTGGTGGTCGCGGTGGCCGGGCAGCTGACGATCGCCAACCTGGCCGGGTTCCTGGTGGTGGTCGCGGCGGCGATGGTCGTCTACCTGGTCGCGGCTGCCGGGCCGATGCGGCTGGGCCTCACCGTCCTGGCGTTCGGCCTGGTCGGGGCCGGGCTGAGCCGGTTCGGGTCGCGGGAGCTGTGGAACAACCTCGTGCTGTCCGCGCTGGAGGTCGTCACCGCGTGGGCGCTCGGCTGCGCGGTGGCCCGCTACCGGGCGTACGGCGCCGAGTTGCGCCGGCACCAGGTCGACCTGGCCACGGCGGAGCTGGCCGAGGAGCGGATCCGGCTGGCCCGGGAGCTGCACGACGTGATCGCGCACAGCATGAGCGTGGTCAACGTCCAGGCCGGGTACGGCCGTTTCGTGATCGGGCGGAATCCGGCGCAGGCCGAGCAGGCGCTGGCCGCGATCCAGGCGGTGAGCCGGGACGCGATGGTCGAGATGCGCGGCCTGCTGACCGTCCTGCGCGGCGCCGACGGGGCCGGGCTCGCGCCCGCGCCCCGGCTGGCCGATCTGGACCGGCTGGTGGCGAGCAGCGCCGAGGCCGGGGTGCGGGTGGAGCTGCGGGTGGGCGGCGTGGTCCGGGAGCTGTCCGACGGGGTCGAGCTGTCCGCGTTCCGGATCGTCCAGGAGGCGCTGACCAACGTGGTGAAGCACGCGCACGCGGCCGAGGCGCGGGTCGCCGTGGAGTTCGAGGAGGAGGCGCTGGTGCTGGAGGTGAGCGACGCCGGTCGCGGCGGGCCGGTCGGGGTCGGCGGGCACGGATTGGCGGGAATGGCCGAGCGGGTCGGGCTGTACGAGGGCCGGTTGGAGGCCGGGCCGCTGCCGGGCGGCGGGTTCCGGGTGCGCGCCGTGCTGCCGCTGGCCGACGCGGGCGGGCAGGAAACGTCGTGACGGGAGACGCCGCGAACGGGGCACCCGCCGGCCCACCGATCCGGGTCGTGGTGGCCGACGACCAGACCCTGGTACGGGCGGGCCTGGCCGGGATCGTGGCCGCCGCCGACGGCTTCGAGGTGGTGGGCGAGGCCGCCGACGGGGCGCAGGCCGTCCGGCTGGCCCGCGCCGGGCAGCCGGACGTGGTGCTGATGGACATCCGGATGCCGGGCACGGACGGCCTGGCGGCCACCCGGCAGATCACCGCCGAGAGCGCCGTGCGGATCCTGATCCTCACCACCTTCGACCTCGACGAGTACATCTACGGCGCGCTGCGCGCGGGGGCGTCCGGCTTCCTGCTGAAGTCGACCCCGCCCGAGGAACTGCTGGCCGCGATCCGGGTGGTCGCCGCCGGGGAGGCGCTGCTGGCCCCGAGCGTCACCCGCCGGCTGATCCGCGAGTTCGCCGCCCGGCCGGCCGCCGAGCCGGCGACCGCCACGCCCGGCGGCGACGAGCGGGAGCGGGTCCTGCGCGCCGTCACCGGGCGGGAGTTGGAGGTGCTGACACTGATCGGCCGCGGGTTGACCAACGCCGAGATCGCCGAGCAGCTGTCCGTCAGCACCGGCACGGTCAAAACGCACGTCGGCCACCTGCTGGCCAAGCTCGCCGCCCGGGACCGCGTGCACCTGGTGATCACCGCCTACCGCGCAACCCTCGTCGAGTCCTGACGGCCGCCCGCCCCAGGAGCCCTGGGGCGGACCATGGACGGGACATCTCCTCAGACCGGCCTCAGGCCAGCCGCAGGGTCAGCGCGAACTGGGGCAGCGCGAGGAGCAGCACGGCGGTTCCGATCTCGATCCAGCGGTACTTCGCCCGGATGATCGCACTGGTCCCGGCCAGCGAGGACAACAGCGCCCCCACCGGATCACGACCCCCGCACTCGAAGGCGCGGCGCAGCCGCTCCACCCCCGCACCCGGCGCGATGTGCCCGAAGTAGGCCGGGCTGGTCGGGGCCTGCCGCTCGCCCTTCCGGTACCGGGGGACGAGGGCGGCCACGAAGCAGGCGACGGCCAGCAGCGCGCTCACCACCGCGCTCCACCACAGGAACGGCACCGCCCAGGCACGGGGCCCGGATCCGCCCCCGCCCCCGCCCCCGCCCCCGCCCCCGCCCAGCGGGATGAACACCCCGAGAACCGCGCCGGTGAACGCCAGGAACACGGCGGCCTTGGCGTCGGCCCGGGTGAGCTCCATGCTGTTGGCGGCCACCAGGCGCTCGATCGCCGCCACCGCCGACGGGCTCGGGGCGGCGTCCGGGGCAACGTCCGGGGCGGTGGTCGGTGCGGTCGGCACCCGGCCGCCGGGTATGCCGGCGGCGGTCACACCGGGCTCCCGTTCGCCACGCCGCCCGCCCAACCGTTGGCCTGCGAGCGGATCTTGACGAACTCCGGCCCGGCGCCCTGCGGCCCGGGTCCCGGCACCCGCCGTCCGAGCGCGATGAGGCGGTCGCGCAGCATCCGGGACAGCTCCTGCCTCTCCTGTTCGCTCAACTTGCCGAGCATCAGCGCCAGTTGGTCCTGCCAGGTGGTCTCACCCCGGAGCAGTTCGGCGTGGCCGACCGCCCAGTCCAGGACCTCCCGGACCTGGTCCGGGTGTCTGGCCAGCCAGAGCGCCGCGAGCGACACCGGGCCCTCCTGAACGGCCCGGCGGCAGAACGCGTACTCGTCCTCGCTCTTGTCCATCCAGTTGTAGGGCACGTCCGCCCCGTCCGGCTCCCCGAGCCGCAGTTCGGCGTCGTGCTCCCGGGCGGACACGTCCGTGACTCGGTAGCCGAGGCCGCAGTGCGGCAGGAGGTGGGGCGTCGCGAGGTAGTGCATCAGCTCGGCCTCGGTCAGCCCGTGCCCGGCGGTGGCGAACTGCTCCTTGAGCTGGCGCAGACGCTGTTCGAGATCCTTGCGGACCGGCAGCCAGCCCCGCACGGTCCGCGCCCGCACGACGTTCACGGCGTCGTGCACCCACCACAGGACGTGGACGTCCACCGACTTCGTGCCGTACGGGGTCGACAGGCCGACCGCCCGGATCCCGGACCGCTCGTCCAACTCGACCAGGTACGCCTCGTCGAATCCGCGCAGGCCCGCCCGGACGGCCACCGGGCCCTCCAGGTCCGGGTCCTCGTCGGCGCGGGCGCGGCGGCGGTGCCCCACCTGGTGGTAGAGCCCGTCCCGGTCCAGCAGGACGAGCGCACGGTCGCGCCGCCCGGACCAGCGGTGGCGCAGGATCTCCCGCCACGGCGCCTGGGTGGCGCGGGCGTAGACGGGCGAGTCGCTGTCGGCGGTCATCGGGCTCCTCCATCGGCGGGGGCGGGCCGGTACGGCTGCGGTTCGCCCCGGCGCCAGGCGTCCAGGGCGTGCTGGGCGATGCGCCGTCCGGCCAGGTCGGGGTTGTCGGCGGCATCGATCTCGACGAACAGGCGCAGCTCACCGCGACTCATCTCCTGGGCGAGCGCGGTCAGCAGCGTCTCCACGACGGCGCGCAGCTGTTCGTTCCAGACCGCCGAGGCGCACCAGGAGAGCAACGCGGTGCAGGTCTCGTCGAAGAGACCGTCGTCGTCGAGCGATCGCCGGATGAAGGTGATCACGGTGTCGGTGAACTCGCCGACGGTGAGCAACTGGCCCTGGAACCAGGCGCGGTCCCACAGCAGTCGGGGGAAGGTCCGGAGCGCGAGTTCGGCCCCGTGCCCCGGGCGGTCCGCCCAGTCCACCAGCTCGCGCAGGACGACCGGCTGGTTGCCTGAGGCGAAGAGCTCCCACAGCGCATCGTCGACGGCTGTGGCGACCGCCCTCTCGTCCCCCTCCTGCCCCCGGTAGCAGCCCCGCAGCAGCGACAGCGCGAGCTCCGGACGGGACACTCCGTACTCCCTTCCACAGGCGTCCGCGACCGTGGCGCGCAGCCGCCAGCTGCTCGCGCGGCTCCAATACCTGAGTCGGTACTTGACCTCTCCGGCCAGTACCGGGTCCTGCCCCGCCATACTCAGCGCGAAGGCGGCGGTGCTGCGGCTCCGCCTGCGGTCCGACCCCGCCAGCTCAGAGATGTGGTCCAAGGCTCGCCTGCTGCCACCCCAACTGGCAGCCATACCCACCACGCGGCCGACGGACTCAGCGAGTTCGGGCTCCCCGCTGGGGGCGTCCTTCATCCACTCGGTCAGCAGCCCGGACAGTTCGCCGTACTGCCGCCAGACGTGCCGCAGCACCGTCTCGGCCTGGCGGTGCCGGGTGAAGCGCACCGGTTCCACCGTGTACGTGTAGCGGGAGGTCGCCCGGATCTCACCGGGCGCGCACTCGGCCCGGACGGTCGCCAGGAGTTCGTCCAGCGACCGCCGGAAGACGAAGCGCGGGTTCGGGCGGGGGGCCTCCCGGCTCACCACGCCGCTCTGGCCGTCGTCACCACCCGTCGGCAGGACGGAGTCGAGACGGCCGTCGGCCAGCTTGAGCAGCCGGACGGCCTCGTCCCGGACGATCCGGTGGTCGAGTCCTTCGAAGACGCTGGTCGCCAGCAGGAACGCGAGTCCGTCCGGGTCGTCGTGCAGCTTCTTCAGCAGGTCGGGGACCTCCTTCTCGGCGAGGAAGCTGAGCCGCCTGCGGAGATCGGCGAGGTCGGGGCCCTCGTCGCCGGCCCTGGCCACCTCGGCGACCAGTTCGGCGACCTGGGCGGGGACCAGTTCCGACGCCAGGAGGTCGTCCAGCCCCGGCCGCAGCCGCTCCAGCAGGTGCCGGCGCCGGTCGGGGTCGGGGACGGCGGCCTCCAGACGGGCCTCGAAGACCGCGCCGGGCGGCGGGGGCACGCAGCGCACCGGGGTGAGGTCCAGGTCGCGGGCGAGGCTGCGGAGCAGGTCCGGGTCGTGCGGCAGCATGACCACCATGCGCGCCCTCGCATCCGCCAGCAGGCGGCGGAGGTTGGCGACCACCGCCGGGCCCAGCCGGAGGGTGGGCAGCAGGCCGTGCACCAGGTACCCGCGGGCCTCGGCGTCGCGGGGGCGCCAGGTGGACAGGTCCTCGTCGCTGTCGAGCGCGCGCAGCTTCATGCTGTGCCCGCTGTGCTGGGACAGCAGGTTGAGGGCCGCGGTGCGGCGCCCGGTGCCGGGCTCGCCCGCCAGGAACAGCAGGCCGGTGTCCAACTGCCGCAGTGCCGAGGGGAACCACTCGGGCTGGGCGAAGCCGGCCCGCGCATCCAGGATCTCCAGTGCGGAAATCGGGCCTTCGTGCGCCTCCACGTGTGGGCCGCCCGGGGCGGACGTCGCGCCGGCGTTCTCGACGCGCTGGTCCCCGTGCACCGCGCCGGTGTTGATGTTGCCGTTCGGGGCGTAGATCAGATGGGGCCCACCGGGGGCCGCCCAGCGGCCGAGCCGGCTGAGGAACTCCCGGTCGGGGTCGGCAAAGTCGTCGGCGTCGTCCGGGTCCGGGTATCCGGGCTCGGTCCCGTCCTGGCCGGGCGCCGGGCCGTTGGACGCCGGGCCGTCGGGGCGGTCGCCGGACTGGCCGGCGCCGGACGGCCGCTCCTCGGCGCTCACCGGCGGCGCTCCTTCTTGTCACCGTGGAAGGTGTCGCCCTGGTTGCCGTGGACCGTACCGGCCTTGTGGCCCGCCACGTAGTCGCCCCCGAAGGAGTCGCCGCGCACCTTGGTGACCCGCTGATCGCCCTCCACGTTGGTGACCTGTTGGCCGCCCTCCACGTTGGTGACGTGCTGGCCGCCGTGCACCGTGCCGCCGCCGTTCACGTTTCCGCGGTCGGCCCGGTAGCTCACCGGCCCGCTCCCCGCGCGGCCGCCGTCCGCCTGCCCGGCCGCCGGCTCCGCCGCCGCGGCCTGCGCCCGCTCGTGCTCCCCGACCACGGCGTCGCCCAGGATGCGGCGGTCGTAGAGGTTCCCCGAGGGCGCGGGCACGTACAGCCAGGCCCGCTGGTCGAACTGCTTGCCCTCTACGGTGGCCGGCACCTCGATGAAGTGGTCGGGGTGGCGGCCGGTGAATCCGCCCGCCACCGCGTCCTGGTAGCAGCGGTCGGACAGGATGGCGGCGACCTGGGTGATGCTCTCGTTGGAGGCGGCCAGCATGGCCTTCACCGGGCGGGAGTCGAGCAGGCGGTGGGTGTCGTTGCGGGGCGTGCCGTTGCCGTCGAACTCGCCGCCGGAGTCGGGCAGCGGCCCGATGTGGAGGCTGACCCGCAGCCGGATCCGCACCGTCCCGACCGAGTGCACGTTGAACTCGGTCAGCACCTCCTGGAGGGTGTGCAGCCACGGGTGGATCAGGAACGGCATCCACGCGGGGTCGAAGCCGAAGACGTAGCCGTCGCCGGTGGAGGCGGGGAACCGGCGGCCGTGCCAGACCTCGGCGAGCCCGGCGCGCTCGAAGGACCACTGGAGGACCTTCGGGACGGCCTGGCTGATCATGCCGTGCTCGATGGCCGGGTAGCCGGTGAAGTCCTTGGCGTCGACGGCCACGATGCCCCGGTACGGCGGCAGCTGGCGGCTCCGGCTGTAGGGCAGGGCGCTGGCCTCGGGCATCGGCTGGTCGGACTGCGACATCTGTGCTCCTTGTGGTTCCCGTGCGGACCGTGTGCCCCAAGCTTCGCGAGCGCGCGCCGTGCGGTGTGCTCGCTCAGTGCGGAAACCTGGTGACGCCCGTCACACGAACTGACGCGGCATCAGTCGTGCGAGCCCCCTCCGAGCGGGCCGGCGCCGCGTCAGTCACGCGCCCCGCCGGCCACCCGCCGGAGCGCGGACAGGTCGCCGATGACGATCGACTTCCGTCCGGCGTGGACCTGGTGGGAGCCGAGTTCGGCCAGGCCCGCGGTGACGGTGTTCCGGGACACCCCGAGGTGCTGGGCCAGTTCGTCGCGGGTCAGGGCGAGTTCCGTACACCGACCCGGCGGCCCCGCCGGGTCCGCGGAGACGTCGGCCAGGGCGGCCAGGGCGGCCGCCAGCCGGACCACGATGTCGCCGCCGCTGCGGGCGAGGTCCGATTCCCGCAGCCTGCCGATGGCGTAGCGGACCATCACCGGGAACAGGTCCCGGTCCGTGACGAACCGCAGGAACGCGGCCTTGGTGAGGACCGCGACCGTGCAGTCCGAGATCGCCTGGACGCTCGCCGAACGGACCCCGTCGTCCAGCACGGCCACCTCGCCGAGCAGTTCGCCGGGGCCGCGGAACGCCAGCAGTCTGACGTCTCCGGTGCGCTCCCGTCGGGTCACCTTCGCCACCCCGCTCAGCAGGGCGAGCACGTGCGTTCCGGGCTCCGCCTGGCGCAGCAGGGTGGCGCCGATCGGATGCCGGCGCTCGAAGGCCTCGGCCAGCATGCTCTTCCAGGTCTCTTCACCCATGAGTCGGCACAGGGTCTGGCCCAGGGGGTCCGCCGTTCGGCCGTGATCGTTCATGCGCTGACCCTAGGGCGGGAGCGCAGACGGATGCGGTCTCGCGCCGGAATTTCCCTTGGGCCGTCCGGTCGGGGGTGGCGCAGGGGGCGTCCCGTAGCACGAACTTGTCTTTCGGAACGGGGAATTGGCGAAGAAACCCTTCGCATGAGCGAATCCGGGGCGGGTTGGCGGTGCGGGCGGGGCGGGGCGAGAAGCCTGGTGGCGGGACGGCGGCCGGCCGGGGCTGAGACTGGTGTGCGAGATGTCCGGCATGTCCGGCACGGCGGGACAAGTCGGCTGTACAGCTGGATTCTTGAGTTTCCGTCAGGATTGTCCTGAACTTGGCTATGCTGCATCACCATGCCTCCGGCGCCGGCCGTCGCCCGTCCCCGTACCGTTCCGATCGTTTGAGGATGCCGAGAATGCTTCGAGCTGGATCATCACCCGCCAGACGGCCGTCCGCGCCCCTGCTCGGGTGGCTGCTGCCCACCGCCGTGATGGCGGCGGCCGTGGCGGCCGCCGCGGCGGTGGTGTCCGCCGGGGTCCGTGCGGAGGTGCTCTGGTGCGGGGCGACGGGCACGGTGCTGGTGGCCGTGGTGGCCGCCGAGTCGGCCCGCCGGGGGCGTGCGCTGGCCGCGTTGCGGGAGCAGCACGCCCGGCAGGTGGGCGAGTTGCAGCGGCGGCTGGCCGGCCAGGAGGCCGAGGCGGTGCGGCTGGCGAAGGAGGAGCTGCCGAGGCTGGTGGCCCGGGCCCGGTACGGCGCGTCGATGGACAGCCTGGCCCGGTCGTACCAGGTGCGCGATCCGCTGGCCGCGCCGAAGTTCCGGGGCGCGCTGGAGTCGGTGGTGCGCGGGATCATCGTCGCCGTCGACGACGAGGTGAACCGGCGCGACTCCGCCGAGCGGGCCTTCGTCAACATCGCCCGCCGGGTGCAGGCGATCATCCACCGGCAGGCCAAGGACCTGCGCGAGATGGAGGACCGGCACGGCAACGACCCGGCGGTCTTCGACGACCTGCTGCGCCTGGACCACGGCAACGCGCTGACCGGCCGCCTCGCCGACAGCATCGCCGTCCTGTCCGGCGCCCGCCCCGGCCGTCAGTGGACCAGGCCGGTGGCGCTCTACAGCGTGCTGCGCGGCGGCATGTCGCGCATCCTGGAGTACCAGCGGGTGGACCTGCACCCGGTGGCCCAGGTGTCGGTGATCGGACCGGCCGTCGAGCCGCTGATCCACGCCGTCTCCGAACTGCTCGACAACGCCACCCGCTACTCGCCGCCGCACACCCATGTGCACCTGAGCGCCGCCGAGGTGCAGAGCGGCATAGCGATCGAGATCGAGGACGGCGGCCTCGGCCTGACCGACGAGGCCCGGATCCGCGCCGAGCGCAGTCTGCGCGAGGCCCAGGTCTCCAAGGACCTGGACGACCTCACCGAGTCGCCCCGGCTGGGCTTCGCGGTGGTCGGCCGGCTGTGCCAGGCGTACGGCTTCCAGATCTCGCTGCGCCGCTCCGCCTACGGCGGCGTCCGGGTCGTGCTGGTGGTGCCGCAGGAATTGGTCACGACCGCGCCCCCGACCGGGCGGGCGCACGGGATCGGCGCGTTCTCCGGCCCCCGGCCGCTCCCGGCGAACCCGCCCAAGTCGGCGGCCCCGTCGCGGCCGTGGGGGGCGCGGGCGGCGACGACCGGCATGACGGGGCCGTCCGCCGGACCGTCCTTCGGGGCGTCCGGTCCGTGGGCGCCGAGCGGGCCGGGCCCGGGGGACGACGAGGTGGTGGTGACCGAGCGCACCGCGAACGGCCTGCCGCAGCGGCGGCGGCGCCCGCCGACCCCTCCGGCGGGCTACCCCGGCTCGGCCCGGACCGCCGGACAGTACGGCAACCCGGCCTCGGGGCCCGCCGCGGGCCCCGCCCCGGGGACTGGAGGGCGTCACGCCAAGGAGCCGGTACAGCCCGGCCTCTGGCTGGAGGCGTTCACCGAGGGGATCAACGGCCATGGGCCGGCTGCGAGTTCGGCCGGTCAGACCAGTGAAGAGACGGCAGGGAAAGGCGAGCAGTGATTCCGCACCGCAGCAACATGGACTGGATCCTCAAGGACCTCGCGGACAGCGTGCCGTACATCCGCCACATCGTCGTACTCTCCGGCGACGGCCTCCGGATCGCCCAGCACGGCACCGATCCGGACACCGCCGACCGGCTCGCCGCCGCCTGCGCCGGGCTGCAGAGCCTGGCCGCGGCGGTGGGGCAGGAGTTCCCGCACGGCGACGGCTCGATGCGGCTGGTGGTGATCGAGGTGGACGGCGGCTTCTTCTACCTGATGGCGGCCGCCTCCCGCGCGTACCTCGCGGTGCTCGCCGACGAGGGGGTCGACGCCGGACTGGTGGGCCAGCAGATGCGCGACCTGGTCGCCCGGATCGGCGAGCACCTGGCCACTCCCCCGCGCAACCCCGAGGTGGTCGCGTGAACCGGCCGGAGCGGCGGGCGGTGCGCCGTCCCGGTCGCGACCGGGAGCGGGACCGCGACCGGGAGCGGGACCGCGACAGGGACCGCGACCGCGACCGCCTGACCCGGCACCGCGGAGCGGGCACATGAACGAGCACAGCGAGGCGGGCACATGACGACGGCCGACCAGGACGGGTGGGACGGCCCCGACCCCGCCCGCCTGTACGTGATCACCCGCGGCCGCAGCGGCCCGGCCGGACCGGGCGTCTTCGACCTGGTCACCCTGATCGTCTCCCGCGCGGAGCCGACGCCCACCATGCAGCCCGAGCACGCGGCCATCCTGCGGCTGTGCCGCTCGCCGCTCTCGGTGGCGGAGGTCTCCGCCTACCTCGAACTGCCCACCAGCGTCGTCACCGTGCTGCTGGCGGACCTGCTCGACGACGGGCGGATCGAGGCCCGCGCCGCCGTCCCCAAGGCGGAACTTCCCGACCGTGCCCTGTTGGAGGCGGTGATCCATGGACTTCAAAGGCTCTGACACGGTGGTCGGGCCGGCCGCCTCGGACCTGCTGCCGGACTCCGTCGCGATGGCGGTCAAGGTGGTGATCGTGGGCGGCTTCGGCGTCGGCAAGACGACGCTGGTCGGCTCGGTCAGCGAGATCCGCCCGCTGACCACCGAGGAGACCATGACCCAGGCCGGGGTCGGCGTGGACGACCCCACCGGGGTCGAACGCAAGACCTCCACCACGGTGGCGATGGACTTCGGCCGGATCAGCATCAGCGACCAGCTCGTGCTGTACGTGTTCGGCACCCCCGGGCAGGAGCGGTTCTGGTTCCTCTGGAACGGCCTGTTCGAGGGCGCCCTGGGCGCGGTGGTGCTGGTGGACACCCGCCGGCTGGAGGTCAGCTTCGAGGTGATCGGGCGGCTGGAGGACCGCGGCGTGCCCTTCGTGGTGGCCGTCAACGACTTCCCGGAGGCGCCGGCGCACCCGGTCGACGAGTTGCGGGCCGCCCTCGACCTGCCGCCCGAGGTGCCGATCGTGGCCTGCGACGCGCGCAGCCGCGAGTCCAGCCGGGACACCCTGATGACCCTGATGCGGTACCTGTACGAGCTCGCGGCTCCGACCGCCCGCTGACGACCGCCCGCTGACCGGGCCGGCCATGCCCGCCCGCGCGCCCCGCCTGCCGAACCCCCCGTCCGCACCGCCGACCCCACCCGACCCCGGAGAGCCCGTGAGCACCCCGTTCCCCGACGATGCCGCCCCCACCCCGCCGCCCGGCTGCCCGGCCCACGGGCACGCCCTCGAACCGTTCGGCCCCGGCGGCGTCCGGCGCCTGTACGGGCCGGAGGCCGAGGCCGACCCGGCGGGCCTGTACGAGAAGCTGCGCGCCGAGCACGGCGAGGTGGCCCCGGTCCTGCTGCACGGGGACCTCCCGGCCTGGCTGATCCTCGGCCACGGCGCGAACATCACCGCGATGCGCTCGCCGTCCCTGTTCTCCCGCGACTCCCGCCTCTGGTCGGCGTTCCGCGACGGCGACGTCCCGATGGACTCCCCGCTGATGCCGGTGATCGCCTGGCAGCCGCTGTGCGTGTTCGCGGACGGCGAGGAGCACCGGCGGCTGCGCGGCGCCGTGCTGGACGGCCTGAACCGCTTCGACCGGCGCGGCGTGCGCCGCCACGTCCGGCGGTTCACCACCGAGCTGGTGCAGGTGGTCGGGCAGACCGGCCGGGCCGAGCTGGTCACCCAGTTCGCCGAGCACCTGCCGATGCTCGTCATGACCCAGCTGCTCGGCATGCCCGACGAGTACGGACCGCAGCTGGTGAACGCCGCCCGGGACCTGATGAAGGGCACCGAGACGGCCATCGCCAGCAACGAGTACGTGGTGGCGAGCCTGCGCCGGACGATGGCCGCCAAGCGCGAGGACCCGGGCGGCGACCTGGTCACCTGGCTGCTGGAGCACCCGGCCGGGCTGACCGACGACGAGGTGATGGAGCACCTGCGAGTGGTGCTGCTCGCCGCGAACGAGACCACCGTCAACCTGATCGCGGACACCCTGAAGATGGTGCTCACCGACCCCCGGTTCCGCGCCCACCTGTCCGGCGGTCAGATGACCCTGGGCGAGGCGCTGGACCAGGTGCTGTGGGACTCCCCGCCGATGTCGCTGGTGGCCGGCCGCTGGGCGACCGTCGACACCGAACTGGGCGGGCAGCAGATCAGGGCCGGTGACCTGCTGCTGCTCGGACTCGCGGCCGGCAACGTCGACCCGGTCGTCCGGCCCGACCTGGCCACCCCGCTGTACGGCAACCGCTCCCACCTCTCCTTCGGCGCCGGCCCGCACGAGTGCCCCGGCCAGGACATCGGGCGCTCCGTCGCCGAGGCCGGGATCGACATCCTGCTGACCCTCCTGCCGGACCTGCGGCTCGCCGTGCCGGAGGAGGAGCTGACCTGGACCTCCGCCTGGATCTCCCGGCACCTGGTGGAGCTGCCGGTGGAGTTCACCCCGCGCGAGATCGAGCCGCACCCCGACTCCAAGCCGGTCGACGCCCCGGACCCGGCAGCCGTCACCGCACCCGAACCCGCGCCGACGGTGGCGGTGGAGGAGGCGGAGGCGGTGGAGAAGGCGGAGGCACCGGCCGCCGTCCGGATCCCGGCGCAACGGCGCGGCTGGTGGCGGACGTTGACCGGCCTGTTCCGGCGCTGACGGCCCGTCGCTAGTGGCGGTCGGTGCGGGGCCGCTGCAGGGTGAAGGTGTCGACCGGGGTGAGGTCCCCGTGCGGGCCGTCGAAGGTGTAGTACGTCACCCGCATCCTGGTCAGACCGCCGCGCCGGTCGCCGGGGTCGACGTCGAAGGCCGCGAAGCCGTGGGTGTGCTGCCGGTCCTGGACGGCGGCCCACGGGGCGTCCTCGGTCAGCCACACGGACTGCCGGTACGGGGCCGGCGGGCGCGGCGCGTCCTCCAGCGCGACGACCACCCGGCCCTTGGGCTCCCCGAACAGGTCGTCCTGGGTGGTGGCGGCGTTGCCGCCGGCGCCGATCACCATGTGGACGGTGCCGCGGCTGGTGTCGACCGTGTGCAGGTCGGTACCGGACGGCACCGGGGTGCGGGTGTCGTTGGGCAGGGTCCCGCGGACGGGGTGGGAGCGCTCGTAGTAGTGCTCGTGGCCGCTGACCACCAGGTCGACCCCGTAGGCGTCGAACAGCGGGCCCCAGGCCTCGCGGATGCCGAGGTCGCTGCCGGCGCCGTGCTGTGAGCTGGAGATCATCGGGTGGTGCATGCAGACCACGATCCAGTCGATCGCCCGGCTGCTCCGCGCCGACCGCAACTCGCGCTCCAGCCAGCGCTGCTGGGCCCCGCCGGAGTAGCCGCGCAGATAGTGGTCGCCGCTGTCCTGGATGGCCACGTCGTCGTTGGCCAGGCTGATGAAGCGCACCGAGCCGACCGTGAAGGCGTACCACATGCCCCGGGTCTCCGCGTCGTCGGCGGCCGTGGAGTCGGGCAGTTCGAAGTAGGTCTGGTAGCCGAGGGCGCCGATCGGGCCGTTGCCGGCCTCGTTCTCGCCGTTGCCGGCGCAGGGCATCCAGGGGCGCAGCCGGGCCGAGCGGCTGTTGTTGATGAACCAGTCGGCCCAGGTCAGCGTGCGGCTCTGGCCGTGCCGGCCGCTGTAGGAGGCGTAGCAGAGGTCGCCGTTGACCAGGTTGAACAGCGGGCCGACGCGTTCGACGGCGGCGACGATGTCGGCGGAGTGCGGGGTGCCGACCTGGCTGCTGGTGAACACCGGGTACTTGCCGAGCGGTGACGGCATGCCGTCGGGGAAGACCACCTGGCGGCGGAGGTTGGGGGTGGCCTGGTCCCCGAAGCTGGTGAAGGTGAAGGGCGCGCGGCCGCGCGGGGCGGTGGTGAAGGAGCCCGGCTCGGGGCTCGCACCGTCGTGGCCGGCGGTGTAGAGGTACGTGGTGGCGGGGCGCAGGCCGGTGAGGCGGGCGTGGTGGACGTACACCTCCTCCTTGCCGAGGGCGTCCCGGTAGGTGCGGGTCTGCGCCTCGACGACCCGGCCGAGGCCGCCGTCCGGTGAGCCGAGCCGGACCTGCGGGCGGCGCACGGACTGCGGGGTGATCCAGGAGACCGTCATGTCGGCGGACGGGTCGGTGCCGAACTGCAGGTGCAGCCCGCTCACGCTGGGCGCCCCGGTCCGGTGCGGGGTGGACTGGAGCAGCGGGCTCGCGGCGGGCCCCGCCTCCTGCCCTGTCTCCGGGCCTGTCTCCGGGTCCGCCGCCGCGGCCGGTTGGGCGGCCGCACCGCCCGCGACCAGCGCGGCGCCGGCCGCGGATGTGCCCTTGAGAATGGACCTGCGTGCGATCGTCATGGAGCTCCGCCTGCCGAGTGGGGGTGTCGACCCGGAGCACTGTACAGACATGTGCATGCAGAAACGATCGATATGACGGACGGTCACCACCGGTACGACGGAGGGCATGCGTCGGCCCCGGCGGGGGTCGGGGGCTCCGCCGGGGCCGGGCGCAGGGGGTCGAGCTCAGGGGGTCGGGCACAGGGCCCGGGGGTCAGGCGCCGAGAATCAGGCGCCGGGGATCAGGGGCACTGCTTCCAGGCGAGGTGGTAGACGGTGTTGATGCTGCCGTCCGTCGAGTCCATGGTCATGAAGCTGGTGGTGCTGTTCGGGTCCGAGCTGCCGGCGCCGACCCGCAGTTCGGTGTTGATGTTGAAGTTGCGCTCCTCGCCGCAGGGGGCGAAGACCAGAGCGGCGACGTCGACGGTGTCGGTCGCCTGCCAGTTGTCGTCCTTGGGGCCGTTGAAGTGGTGGCTCAGCTGGGCGGTCGCGGGGTCGCCCTGGAAGTAGTAGCTGGCCTGCTGGGTGCCGCTCGCACCCTTCTCCAGGTGGGCGAAGCCGCGGTAGTCGGCGGAGGCGATCGCGTAGGTGAACCCCTGGGGGACGTGCACCCGCAGGTTGAGCTGACAGTTCTTCCGGAAGTCGGTCGGCTTCGAGCCGACCCCCACCTGGGCGAGGTAGCTGCTGTAGGTCACGGTGAAGGCGGTGTTGTCCGGGGAGACGGCCACGGCGGCCGTCCCCGCCGGGCAGCCGGAGCCGTTGACGGTCGCGACGTCGATGACGATCCGATCCGGCGGCGTCGGGAGCGCGCCGGCGCCGAGGGCCGGCGAGGCGAACAGGGTTGCGGCGATTCCGGTCGTGGCCAGTACACGGAGCAGCATGGGCTTCCCCTTCGATCGTCCACGGAGCCGGGGCCGGCGCGGTGACGTTCCCAGCGCCTTGACGCTTCGAGCGCCTTGACGTTCCGAGCGCGTTGGCGCTTCGAGCGCGACCCCGAAGTTGACATGGATATGTCACCACACTCGGGGCGTCCGAGTACAGGGGGTGACGCGCCTCCCGGGTGACCTGCGGGCGTGGGTCCGGCGGTCCGTCGACGGGGCCTCGCATAGTCGGATGGCCAGTCACACCTTCCGATCGTGAGACGAGCCGACGATGTTGCTGCCCCACCGCCGGACCGCCACCGCGGCCCTCGCCCTGTTCCTCGCCCTCCCGGGCTGCGGCGCCCCGGACACCGCCCCGCCGCCCGCCGCCACGGCGACGCCCACCGCAACCGGGCCGCGACCGTTCACCCTGGTCGCCACCGGGGACGTCCTGCCGCACACCGAGATCATCCAGCAGGCCAAGGAGGACGCCGGCGGGAGCGGATACGACTTCACCGCCATGCTCGCCGGCATCAAACCACTGGCCAGCGGCGCCGACCTGGCCATCTGCCACATGGAGACGGTCTACGGCGCCGACGGCGGACCGTACACCGGCTACCCGACCTTCAAGTCCCCGCCGCACGTCGCCCGGGCCCTCAAGGACACGGGCTACGCCTCCTGCGACACCGCCTCCAACCACACCCTCGACGACGGCCCCGCCGGGATCAGACGCACCCTCGACGCCATGGACGCCGTCGGCCTCGCCCACACCGGCTCCGCCCGGACGGCCGACGAGGCCGGCCGGCCCGCCCTGCTCCGGGCCGGCGGCGCCACCGTCGCCCACCTCGCCTACACCTACGGGACCAATGACATCGCGCCGCCCGAGGGCCGGCCCTGGGCGGTCAACCTGATCGACCGGGACCGGATCCTCGCCGACGCGCGCGCCGCCCGGCGGACGGCGCGGACCTCGTGGTGGTCAGCGTCCACTGGGGCACCGAGTGGCAGGACGCGCCGAACGAGCAGCAGCTCACCCTCGCCCGCGAGTTGGCCGTCGAACCGGCGCCCGGACAACCCGACATCGACCTGATCCTCGGCACCCACGCCCACATCCCGCAGGCCTACGAGAAGATCGGCGACACCTGGACGGTCTACGGCCTCGGCGACCAGCTCGCCGGACACATGTTCACCTACGACGGCGCCGAGGACCCACGCGGCAACTGGAGCTCCCTCGCCCGTTTCACCGTCACCCCGCCCGCCCGGCCGGGGCTGCGATGGACGGTGAGCCGCGCCGAGTTCGTCCCGCAGATCACCGACCTCGGTCCGCCCTACCGGGTGCTCGACCTGCGCGAGGCCGTCCGCCGCAACCCTGGCCGCGCCGACTACGCCCGCGCCCTGGAGCACATCCGCTCGGTGGTGCTCAGCCGGGACGCGGGCGCGGCGGGGCTCACCATGGCACCGTAGAGCGGAGAAGCCGTAGGGCAATTAATCCTTAAGGCCGTTAAGCCGTAGGGCAGTTAAGCCGCAAAGCCGTTACGGCTTGCGGCCCAGCCCCGCGTAGGCCGCCACCTCGTGGTCGCCGAGCACCGGGCCCTCGCCCAGCTCCGGGTGCCAGCGGTTGATCAGCACCACGCCCGGGTCGTCCAGTTCCAGCCCGGCGAAGAAGCGCTCGACGCCCGCGCGGGGGCGCAGGTGGTTCTCGATTCCGGCCTCCGAGTAGCGGCGGGAGCCGATCGCGACCAGGTCGGGAATCGAGTCGGCGGTGCCGGCGGTCAGCGCGAGGAAGCTGCCGGAGGGCAGGGCGTCGACCAGCGTGCGGACCGGCGGGTGCGCGGCCTCGTCGGAGAGGAAGTGCACGATGTTGATCAGCGTCAGCGCGATCGGCCGGTCGAGGTCCAGGGTGGCGGCCACCGCGGGATCGGCGAGGAACCTCCCCGGCTCGCGCAGGTCGCCCTCGACGTAGGCGGTGCGGCCCTCGGGGGTGCTGGTGAGCAGCGCGCGCGAGTGGGCGAGCACGATCGGGTCGTTGTCGACGTACACCACCCGGCAGGACGGGTCGACGGCCTGGACGACCTCGTGCAGGTTGGGCGTGGTGGGGATGCCGGTGCCGACGTCCAGGAACTGGCGGACGCCGTGCACCTCGACCAGCCGGCGGACCATCCGGTGCATCACCGCGCGGGCCTCGACGGTGGCGGCGCGCGAGCCGGGCCACTCCCCGAGGATGCGGTCGCCGACCTCGCGGTCCACCGGGAAGTTGGTCTTGCCGCCGAGCAGGTAGTCGTAGACCCGGGCCGGGTGCGCGCGGTCGGTGCGCAGGTCCACCTGCGGCGCCTCCTCGAACCGGACCCCGGTCAGCCAGCCGTCCGGACCGCTGTTCTCCATGTCTTGCCCTTCCGCACGTTCGTTCCCGTCCCACTCAACCACAGGAGGTGATCGAACGTCAGCCGCTTTGGGACGGTACCCGACCGCTGCGCGCCTTGACCGCCGGGGCCCCCACGGCGGCGACGAAGGACGGCACCCGCAGGGCGGTGACGAGGCCGAGCGCCGGGCCCAGCGTGCAGAGGGTGACGTAGCCGGGGATCAGGCCGAGGCGGTGGTGGTCGTGCAGCCACTCGGCGAGCAGCGGGAAGGAGCCGCCGAACGCGGCGATGGTGGCCGCGTTGACCACGCCGAGGCCGAGGGCGCGGACCTCCGTCGGGAACAGCAGGCCGGTGAAGACGTTGAGCGTCCCGAGCACCGTCGCCACCAGCATCCCCAGCAGCACGGCGACGAGCTGGAACGGCAGCCAGCCCTGCCGCAGCCCGATCAGCAGGACCGGGACCAACAGCACCGGCAGCGCGAACCCGGCCCGGGCCACCGGCAGCAGGCCGAAGCGGTCGGCGGCGGCGCCGCTGAGCAGCATGGTGGCCAGCACCACCGCGAGCACCACGGTCATGAAGGAGGTCGCCTCCTCCCGGTCGACCACCCCGTAGGCGGCGGCGTACTGCGGCAGGTAGACCAGGGCGAAGTAGTAACCGACCGTCCCGCCCAGGGTGTTGAGGAAGACGGTGAGCACCGCCCAGCGGTGCTCGCGCAGCACCCGCAGGAACGGCGGGCGGGCACCCGTCGACTCCGCCCGGGCGCGGCGGAACTCCGCGCTCTCCGGGGCCGCCCGGCGCACCCAGACGGCGGCCAGCCCGAGCAGCGCCGCGACCACGAAGGCCCAGCGCCAACCACCGTTGGTCACACCGGACTTGCCGAGGGTGTGCAGCAGCAGCGCGAGCACCCCGTAGGAGAGCAGCGAGCCGACGATGATCCCGCCGTAGGAGACCGAGCTGAACGCGAAGCGGTGCCGGGGCGGGGCCGTCTCGGTCACGTACGCGGCGACGCTGGGCGCCTCCCCGCCGAAGGCCAGCCCCTGCACCACCCGTGCGGCGACGGCCAGGACCGCCGCCCAGGCGCCGATCGTCCGCTGGTCCGGCAGCACGGCGATGCCGAGGCTGGCGGCGGCGATCACGGACATGCCGAGGGTCAGGGCGAAGCGCCGCCCCCGGGTGTCGCTGAGCCGCCCGATCAGGTACGAGCCGACCGGCCGGGCGACGAACCCGACCGCGAAGGTCGCGTACGCCCCGAGCAGGCCGCTGACCCCGCCCTTGCCGTGCCCGAAGAGGTCCGCCGCGAAGTACGGGGCGAGGACGGCGTAGATGTTCCAGTCGAAGGACTCGACCACCGAGCCCACCGTGGCGGCGGCCAACTCCCGTCGCCTCCGGCCGGCTTGCGGCTCCTCGGGCGGCGGGGTGGTTCCGGTCCGATCTGTCATGGCCTCAGCATGGCACCGATCGGGGTGCCGCGGTATCGGACGCGGCGAGGTCCGCCGCCCCCGGCGGGCCGGTGCTACCGGCCGGGGTGGTGCTACCGGCCGGGGTGGTGGACGAAGCGGTAGGTCTCGCGGTCCAGTTCGGTGACCTCCACGCCGATCGCGGCGGGCACGTCGAGGCGGGCCTGAAGCGCGGCGAGCACCCGGGCCGTCAGCTCGGCACGCTGCGCGGTGCTGCGGCCGGCCAGGATCTTGATCTCCACCAGCACCACCGCGCGCCCGTCCGCCCCGTCGCCGACCACGTGGCGCCCGGCCGGGCGGAACAGCGTCTTGCAGTCCGCCACGGTGGTGTCGATCACCGCGGCGATCAGCCGGTGGACCTCCTCGGCGAAGCCCGCCTGGTCGAGGGCGAGGCCGGCCGAGTGGTCGACCAGGATCTGCGGCACGGAAACCTCCCGGGAGACGGAGCCCCCGTCGGGCCCCTCGGACAGTGCCGCGACGCTACCGCGCGCGGCCGCGCAGCCCTCGGGCAGGGCGCTCACCGAGGTGTGACACGGCGACGGCGCGGCGCTCCCGGTCCCCCGTTGCGCCGGGGGTACCGGGAGCCCTGGAGCGTGAACAGCGTGGTCAGCAGCCGAAGTTGATCAGGCGGAAGGTCACGTAGTGGTCGCCGGTGTAGTAGTCCTCGCGGGTGCGCTGGCCGGTGACGACCCGGCGGGTGCCGCGGGTCGGCGAGCCGGGCGTCACCACGGTGTACTCGTGGTAGTAGCCGTAGGACTGGCTCGGCAGCACGCGCTCCTTGTTCTGGAACACCACGCCGTCCTGGCTGTACGGGAAGGGCCCGCCGGAGGCGATCAGGTTGAGCGTGGTGCGCGCCTGCGACGGCAGGGCGGACAGGCACACCGAGCCGCTCACCGCGGCGTGCGCCTCGGTGGCGACCGCGACGGGCGCGAGGGTCATCAGGGCGACGGCGGTGACGGCGGCGGCGCGGGACTTCCACGCGCGTAGAGTTCGGGTCATGACAACCAGCATGGCGACCGGACCGGCCCGCCGAAAGCCCTGATCCAACTCTTCATCTCGGGTCAACTCGACGTACTCACAACAGACTTGACCTGGAAAGCAGCCGGTCCGGGCCCGCACCCTGAGCCAAGGCGAGCCAAGCCAAGCCGAGGCCGGACACGCCTGCGCCACCGGGGCGTTCACCGCCCCGGTGGCGCGTCCGGCGTCTCGGCGTCAGCCCCGGGGCAGGGCCAGGGACTGGACGGCCGGAAGCTTGCGCCAGTCGCTGGAGACGATGCTGGCGTGCGCCCGGGCCAGTTGCTCGGTGCGGGCGCGGGCCTGCTCGGCCGTCGGGTCGGTGGCACTGATGGCGGGCGCCACGTTGTGCGCGTCCGTCATGACCAGCAGGTAGTGCGAGCGGTCGTACCACGCGGTGTCGACGCCGTTGAGGTACGTGGCGGCGTCGCCGTCGAAGACCACGAACCAGGGCCGGATCCCGGCGTCCGCGCCCGTGTACGCGGCGCGCGGGTCTCCGGTCTTGGCGCCGTGCACGGCGGGGAACAGCTGGGCGTCGCCGATCCGGCCCGCGGCGGCGAGGTCGCGCAGGTGGCGGCCGTACTCGACATCGGTGTGCAGGGTGTCGAAGGGGTTGCTCTCCTCGACCGTCCCCGGGATCGCGTACAGCAGGACCTTTCCGGCCAGCGCCGCGCGGCTCGGCCAGTTGCCGGCCCGCACCGCCTCGTCGACGCCGGCGTACGAGCCGCCGCCCGGCTTGACGAGCAGGTCGGCGGGGCGCAGCACGGCCGGGCCCAGGTGGGCGGCGATCAGCGTGTCCAGTTCCGTCGGCCCCATGCCGAGGTTGGCGGAGAAGCCCGCCTTCAGCTCCAGCTTGACGACCAGCGGGCCGGCGCCGGGGTGGGCGCCGAGCCAGACCCGGACGTCGTCGAGGCAGTTCTCCAGGTTCTTGTTGGCGCCGCCGCTGTAGAGCTGAGCCGGGGTGCTGGCGGCGGTGCAGTTGTTGGAGTTGCCGAGCGGGTTGGAGTGGCTGACCTTCCACTCCTTGGTGACGATGTCCGTCCAGATGTCCAGCTCGATCATCCCGGTGCCGGTGTCGAGCCCCTGGGCGAGGTACGGGTAGGCCGCCGGGTCGTAGGTGTTGTGCAGGCCGACGGTGGTGGCCGAGCCGAACGGCAGGTCCGCCGGGCCGCTCGCGGCCGCGTCCTGCGCCGCGTCGGCGGTCGCCGGTATCAGGGCCGCGGCAGCGGCGAGCAGGCCGGCCGCCAGGATGGCGGCGGCGGTGCGGCGTACGGTCACAGGTACTGTCCCCCCAAGTGCGGATGTGCCTCCGGCCGCCCCTCCCGGACGGTCGGACGAAGCATCGCCCACCAGGGCGAGCTTCGGGTGAAGAAGACACGACAATAGCGTGACGGCTGTACCGCTCCCGCCCGGGTTAGCGTGGGCCGTCCAGCAGGCGCGGCCCGGTCCGCGCCGGAGCACCGAGCACCGGAGGAACTCCCGTGTCCCTGGTCCGCGTCCACAACTTCTCGATCTCGCTCGACGGCTACGGAACGGGCGAGGGGCAGAGCCTCGACTCGCCGTTCGGCCACGCCGGCGACCGACTGCACGGCTGGTTCTTCCAGACCCGGACCTTCCGGCGGATGCACGGCCGGGAGGGCGACACCGGCGGCGACACCGGCGTCGACGACGCGATGGCCCGCACCTGGAGCGACGGCATCGGCGCGGAGATCATGGGGCGCAACAAGTTCGGCCCGCAGCGCGGCCCGTGGCAGGACCACGAGTGGCAGGGCTGGTGGGGGCCGGAGCCGGTGTTCCGCACCCCGGTCTTCGTCCTCACCCACCACCCGCGCCCCACGCTGGAGATGGCGGGCGGGACGACCTTCCACTTCCTCGACGCCACGCCCGAGGAGGCACTGCGCCAGGCCCGGGAGGCCGCCGACGGGAAGGACGTCCGGATCGGCGGCGGCCCGAGCACCGTCCGGGCCTTCCTGGCGGCGGACCTGATCGACCACCTGCACGTGGTGGTGGTGCCGATCGTCCTCGGCCGCGGCGAGCGGCTCTGGGACGGGCTCGAAGGCCTGGAGCAGCGCTTCCGCACCGAGGCGGTGACCAGTCCGAGCGGCGTCACCCACCTCACCTTCACCCAGCGGTGACCGGGCGGTAGCCGGGCAGCAGCCGAAGGCGGTGGCCTCCCCGCACCCGCGGGGAGGCCACCGTCACGCTCGGACCGTCAGACCTGTCGGACCGGTCAGGCCCGGCCAGAACCGGTCAGACCCGGTCGGCCGCGATCAGGACGTACTGGAACGAGCCGTCCCTGTAGGAGTTGATGAACGCCTCCTCGATGCCGGTGACCAGCGAGGAGGTGGCGCGCAGCTCCCAGTAGGGCAGGGTGGCGGGGGTCAGGTCGATGACGGCCTGCGGCACCAGCCGGTTGTCGGCCATCGCCCGCAGGTACTCCCGGCGGGAGTGGATGTTGCACTCGAAGTGCGCGTTGATCTGCGAGACCCACTTGGACGGCTGCCCGTAGGCGGGGTTCCAGCAGCCGGTGACGGTCACGTACCGGCCGCCGACGGCGAGGATCCGGGAGTGCTCGGCGAACAGGTCGTGCAGGTCGACGTACATGCTGGACTCGTTGTTCCACGAGCCCGCCACCTGGCCGGTCTCGAACGGCATGTCGAGCATGTTGCAGACCTGCGAGCGGACGAAGTCGCCGATGCCCAGCTCGCGGGCCCGGTTGTTGCCGAATTCGGCCTGCTTGGCGGAGAGCGTGACGCCCTGGACCCGGCAGCCGAAGCGCTGGTGGGCCATCACCATCGAGCCGCCGCGGCCGCAGCCGGCGTCCACCAGGGTGGCGTCGGACGGAACCGCGCCCAGGTGGTCGAGGAGCAGCTCGGCCTGCGCGGACTCCAGGCGGTGCAGCTCGGTGATCACCTTCTTCTCGCGCTCGCTGTCGGCCGGGTCGCCGATGGCGGCCTGGTCGACGTCGCCGATGCCGTAGTGGTGGTGGTAGAGGCCGTCCACGTCGCCGAGGCGAAGGTTGACCGGCCGTGCCTCGTGGTCCCAGTAGCGTGCGATGTCGCCCTGGTAGGGAGTCGCCGGCCCGGGGATGGCGGCGGTGTCGGCGGGGGTGGTGATGTCGTCGGTCAGGGACATGCGTCAGCTCCTAGCGGGTGATCAACGGAAGAGGGATGGCTGCCGGAAACGGTGGTTACCAGAAGTCGGGCAGGGTGTAGCGGAAGGAGTTGGTCCGGTGCCAGAAGTGGTTGCCGTCGACCCACGCGGACACACCGCGCAGGAACCGTACGAGGGTCGGGACGGGGCAGGCCGCGGCCAGCGCGGCCGCCTCGGCCTCGAAGGCGTGCATCAGGTCGTTGTGGACCTCGACCGCCTTGAGGTAGCCGTCCCGGTGCGAGCAGTCCTCGCGTTCGGCGATCACCACGGGCAGGTTCAGGTGCACTCCGGGAATGGACAGCTCCTTGGTGTACGAGTACAGGTCGTTGACGATGGTGGTGGCGTTGCCGGCCAGGGCGATCACGCGCTGCATGGCGGGTAGCGCGTGCAGTTCGACGGGCAGCTCGTAGCCGCCGACGGTGTCCGTGATCGTCGGGCAGGGGCGGAAGTTGTTGAACTGGCGCATCGCCAGGTACTCCCACACCTGCGGGACGTGCTCGGTCTCGGCCCACGACGCCTCGGCGAGGTACCCGAGGTGCAGCCGGGCCATGTCGTGCCGGAACCGGTCCGCCTGGGAGGGCGTGGAGGCCCGGGTGAAGTACTCCATCGCGGAGCGGTACGCCCGGCGGGGGGCGTCCTCGTGCAGCGAGGCCTCCCACTCCGGGTGGTACTCCGGCGTGGTGTGCAGCGGGTCGAGCGCGGTGTGCGCCAGTAGCAGGCGCCCGCCGAGGCCGACCGGTGAGCCGCCGTGATCCTCGCAGTAGCAGTCGTCGACCGCGTTCTCGGCGACCATCAGGCGGGCGGCGAGCATCAGGTGGTCGACGCTGGGCGCGTCGGGGTGGCAGGCCACCATGTAGCGGCCGGTCGAGAAGCCGTCGAACTGCTTCTCCCAGTCCGGCGGGTACAGCTCGACCTCGTCCAGCGCCCAGGCCTTGATCCTGAGGCTCAGTTCCTCCACCCGCACCGGGTCGGGCTCGGCCACCGGGTGGTGGTAGAGGCCCGGGATGGCGTCGCCGGGCTTCGGCTTGGAACCACCCGGCTTGGAACCACCCGGCTTGGAACCGCCCGGCGCGGGGCTGTCGGACGCGGGGACGCCGGGCACGTGGGTGTTGGGTGCGGGCGCGGTCGGGACGGGGGGACTCGGTGCCAGGTTCAGGCCCGCGGTGCCCAGGCCGCTCGGCCCGCGCAGGATCCGCTCGATCGCCGAGGAGCTCATGACCCCACCGCCGCGGCGGCAGTGCGCTCGAAGGGTGTCCCCGCTCTGGTACACAGGGGCATGGAGCCTCCTCTGACTCTGATGAAGGATCGCAAGACATGACGGCTTGTCACCTGGCCGACGGCGCGGGCGGTCTTCGAACGCGCCCCCGTCTCGCTCGGTTCACAACCGTAGGCGCGGGGGCCGGTTCGGAAACGTTCCGGACGATCTTCTACACCCGATCAGGTGAACGTGGGCCCGTATGGCGTTTGAAACGCCGCCTCCTCATGCATCGGTCCGCCGCGCCCGCCGGTGTAAGGGGGAGAAGAATGGCCACGACCCCGTGACGGAACGGGGCCAGGAAGGACGTACCAGCACATGGAGACCCAGGGCCGCAGCCGCACCGCACTGGTCGAGGACCTCATGGAGCGCTTCCCCGACGTGCCCCGGGAGGCCGTGATCAAGGAGGACCTGCTGCGCGGCGGCATGGCCTTCGACGAGTCCGCCCTCAGCGGCAGCACCGGCGCCGACGGGAGCGGCGAGGTCAAGCCGAAGTCGTACTTCATCTTCTCCTTCGACCACCGCACCCTGCCCGAACTCGGCGCGGCCGCGCTCAACCGCCCGCCGGAGGAGGTCGTGCTCACCGGCGGCCCGTACGGGCTGCGCCGCACCGTGGTGTCGGTGCGCGTCAACCCGGACTCGCCGTACCGGGTCGGCGCCGGGGAGGACGGCACGCTCGGCCTGTACCTCGACGGCGCGCGGATCGCCGACGTGGGCCTGCCCCCGATGCCCGACTACTACCGGCACACCCTGGCCAACGGGAAGTCGGTGATGGAGGTCGCCCCGACCATCCAGTGGGGCTACCTGATCTACCTGACGGTCTTCCGGGTCTGCCAGTACTTCGGCGCCAAGGAGGAGTGCCAGTACTGCGACATCAACCACAACTGGCGCCAGCACAAGGCCGCCGGCCGCCCCTACACCGGGGTCAAGCCGGTCGAGGAGGTGCTGGAGGCGCTGGAGCTCATCGACCGCCACGACACCGCCCGCGCCTCCCAGGCGTACACCCTCACCGGCGGCGCCATCACCTCGCAGGTCGGCGGCCGGGACGAGGCCGACTTCTACGGCCGGTACGCCAAGGCCATCGAGGAGCGCTTCCCCGGGCGCTGGATCGGCAAGGTCGTCGCCCAGGCCCTGCCGCGCGAGGACGTCCAGCGCTTCCACGACTACGGCGTGCGGATCTACCACCCCAACTTCGAGGTCTGGGACAAGCGCCTGTTCGAGCTGTACTGCCCCGGCAAGGAGCGCTACGTCGGCCGCGACGAGTGGCACCGGCGCATCCTCGACTCCACCGAGGTGTTCGGCCCGGAGAACGTGATCCCCAACTTCGTCGCCGGGGTCGAGATGGCGCAGCCCTTCGGCTTCACCACCGTCGACGAGGCCATCGCCTCCACCCGGGAGGGCCTGCGCTTCTTCATGTCCCACGGCGTGGTGCCCCGCTTCACCACCTGGTGCCCCGAACCCACCACTCCGCTCGGCAAGGCCAACCCCCAGGGCGCCCCGCTGGAGTACCACATCCGCCTGCTCCAGACCTACCGTGCCACCCTGGAGGAGTTCGGCCTCTCCTCCCCGCCCGGCTACGGCCCGGCCGGCCCCGGCAAGGCGGTCTTCTCGGTCAGCTCCTTCATGGACTCGCTGCCCGGCTGATCCCCCGGCACACGCCGCCCCCGGCCGGCATGACGGGACGTCAGGATGATGCCGGGGGCCGTCGGACCACCGCGAGGAGGAGGCGGACCCCGCCGATCGGCGCGTGGGTGGGGGTACGAACAGCGTGTTAGCTTCCCGCCATGGGATTACGTGGGGCTCGTGGGGTGGCGGCGCGGTCGGCGATCGAGGGGATGCGGGAGCTCGCCGGGGAGGGGTTGACGACGCCGGAGGTGTTCCGGCGGGCGGACGAACTGCTGCGCCCGGTCCTGGAGTTCGACGCGGTGTGCTGGCACACGGCGGATCCGGCGACCGGTTTGGTGAACTCGGTGCAGAGCGAGGACCTCAGCCTGACGGCGTACGAGCACGCCGTCAGGCTGGAGGTCTGGGAGGACGACCTGGCGACCTTTCCGAAGATCCGGCGCAGCGGGGTGCAGGCGGAGACGCTGAGCCGGGCGACCAAGGGGCGCCCGCAGGAGAGCGTGCGGTTCCGGGAGCAGGTGGCGCCGGCCGGGTTCGGGGACGAGCTGCGGGCGGTGTTCGACGCGGCGGGCGGGATGTGGGGGTGCGCGGCGTTCATGCGGGCCCCGGACCGCGGCCCCTACCTGGGACGCCAGCGCGAGCTCGCCGGCGCCGCCGCCCGCCACCTGGGCAACGCGCTGCGGGCGAGCCACGTTCCGGCCGGCGCGCCGGACCAGGAGGGCGCGGGGCCCGCGGTCCTGCTGCTCGACCGGCGCAACCGGCTGCGGGCGATGTCCGGCCCGGCCGAGGACCTGCTCGCCCGGCTGGCCGACCCCACCCCCACCTCGCTCAGCGTCCCGACCTCCGTGGCGATGGCCGCCGAGCACGCCCGCCGGGCGGCGCACGGGCTGGCCGCGCCGCAGACACCGGTGCGGGTCCGCACCCGGGACGAGCGCTGGTACCTGCTGCACGGATCGGCGCTTCGCGGTGACGCGGCGGCCGACGAGGTGACGGTGGTGGCCACGCTCGCCTCGCCGGCCGAGGTGATGCCGCTCTACCTGGCCGCGTACGGGCTGACCGCCCGCGAGCAGGAGGTGGCGCTGCTGCTGGTGCGCGGCAGCGACACCCGGGACGTGGCCCGGCTGCTCGCGATGACGCCGTACACGGTGCAGGACCACCTGAAGTCGGTGTTCACCAAGACCGGGGTGGGCAGCCGGCAGGAGCTGATCGCGCGGATCATGCTCGGCGGGGGGCGCTGCTGACCCGGGGCCCCGCGCCCCAGGCGCGCGCCCCGCCGTACGCCCCCAGGAATCTGGGATGGCCGCGACCCCGCCGCGAACGTGAAGATTTCCCCACGGGGGATTCACGTCATGCACATGACGGCTCGCAGTGCACCCATTTCCAGCGGAGGAGCACCCTCATGAGCTCGCGCACCCGGCGCACCGCCTTCACCTCAGGAGTCGCCGCGCTGGTCGCGGTGACCGGGCTCGGCCTCGGCGCCGCGCCCGCACACGCCGACACCACACCGCCGACCGCCACCTGTGACCCCGCCCGCGACTACCTGTGGGAGGACATCGCCTCCGCCCGGGTCGAACCGACCGTCACCGACTTCCTCGCGGTCGCGATCACCCCCGGCACCACCGGCAGTTACACCAAGACCCTCAGCGAGGTCGACTCGGTGAGCACCACGATCAACACCAGCACCGAGGTGAGCGCCGAATTCAAGGCGATCTTCGCCAAGGTGAGCGTCAAGGTCGGCTTCTCCGTGGCCAACACCAAATCGACCACCCGCACCACCACCGTCACCGACACCGTGAACTTCAACAGCCCCGGCTACTACGGCCTCTACCGCGGCACCCGAAAGGTCACCGGCGAGTGGGTCCGCTACATCTGCGCCCGCAGCGGGAACACCGGCTACTGGATCAACACCAGCCCGAACGGCCCCGGCACCTTCACCACCTTCGACGTCCCGGAGCAGGGCACCGTCTCCTGCGCCTACCCGGAGCCGGCCGGCACCCTGCGCGCGGCCGCCCGGGCGCGACTCGTCTGCTGATGCCCAGGATCGCGGAAACGACCCAACCCATTTGCTGCGAAAGCGAGTCCACCATGCCCGAACCGCACCCTCGACGCTCCCGGGCCCGACGCCCGCTGAACGTCCTCGGCACGGCGGCCGCCGTCGGCGCCCTGCTGTTCACCGCCTCCCCCGCCGCCCTGGCCGCCCCCACGTCGGCCACCGCACTCGCCGCGGACCCGGAGAGCGAGTACCCCTGCGACCCCGGCCTCTACCGCATCAACACCGCCGGGGCCGACCGGCCGCTGACCGTCGCCCTCTCCTCCGGGAACCACGGCTCGGTCATCCAGTACTTCTGGGGCGACGAGTCGAACCAGAAGTGGCAGGTCTGTCGCAAGCACGCCTCCGACGGCCGCGAGCTGGTGTACTTCCGCGACAGCTGGCGCGGCTGGTGCATGGTCGTCGACCGCTGGGGAAAGGACGACGGCAACTGGATCATCACGGTCGGCTGCGGCGACGTCGTCCCCGAGAACCAGGCGTTCTGGATGGCGAAGGTTCCGGGCAGCAACCGCTTCGCCCTCCAGAACGTGAACTCCGGCAAGTGGGTCGCCGCCCAGAACCACAGCGACGGCCTGGGCTACCAGATCGTCCAGGACAGCCGACCGGACCTGTTCTACCTACAGGCCGTCTGACCGCACGGCACACCACGAGGAACGCCCGTCGCGCCAGGCCGGACAGCCCCGGCCGGGCACGGCGGGTCCGGGGCGCCGATCCGCCGACCCCGGGGCACACGTCCAAAAATACCGGGTGGGGTATCCTGAAAGAACTGGCCGCCCCATCCGGGGGTGCGACGTGAGGAGCAGCGCGATGTGTCGACGAACCACCTGCCGGACGTGTGGCAAGGCAAGCTACGCGGGGTGCGGCATGCACGTCGAGCAGGTGCTCGCCGGGGTGCCCAAGTCCGGCCGCTGCGCCTGCGACCGGACGAAGGGCAAGGGCGGCGGCTTCCTGGCGAGGCTGCTCGGGCGCCGCTGAGGCACGACCGGCCGGGCACCCTGCCGTCCCGCGCAAACGACCCGATAAGATGACTGGCGGTGTGCCGGGAAGTCTGGTCGGCTCGGGGGACGACTGCAGCGCTCGGGCGGCGGCGACCCCGATCGTCGTGATGGGTCGTTTCCGCAAATGCGCGCCGTGGGGATCGTTCTGGTTCTGGTGGTTCTGGCCACGAGCGTGGCCACCTTCGCCCAGCGGTTGCGGGTGCCCGCGCCCTCCCTGCTGGTCCTGGTCGGCCTCGCGGTCGCGATGGTCCCGGGCGTGCCCGCGCTGCACGTACCGCCGCAGGCCATCGCCCTGGTGGTGCTCCCGCCCCTGCTCTACTCCTCCGCCGAGGAACTGTCGCTGCGTGATCTGCGCACGGTGTGGCGCCCGGTGACGATCCTCTCCTTCGGCCTGGTCTTCGCCTCCGCCGCCGCCGTGGGCTTCGTCGCCGTCGCCGTCGCCGGGCTCCCGCCCGCGATGGCGTTCGTGCTGGGGGCCGTCCTGTCCAGCACCGACCCGGTGGCCGTCACCGCGCTCGGCCGCCGGCTGGCGCTGCCGGGGCGCGTCCAGGTGCTGGTGCAGGCCGAGAGCCTGTTCAACGACGCCACCTCGCTGGTGCTGTTCAAGGTCGCCGTCGGCGTCGCCGTGGCCGTGGGCGGCACGGTGGACCTGCCGGCGGCGGGCGGCGAGCTCCTGCTGCTCGGCGGGGGCGGCAGCCTGGTCGGCGCCGCCGTGGCCGGCCTGGTGTGGCTGATCCGGCGCCGCACCGCCGACCCCGTCCTGGAGACGGTGATAGCCCTGGTCACCCCGTACGCGGCGTACGTGCTCGCGGAGTCCACGCACACCTCCGGGGTGACCTCGGTCGTGGTCGCCGGCGTCCTGCTCGGCCGTTCCGGCCACCGCCTCACCGACGCCCGCATCCGGCTCCAACTGCACGCCGTCTCCGCGGTGGTGGTGTTCCTGCTGGAGAGCGTCGTTTTCGGCATCGTCGGCCTGCAACTGCCCGCCCTGGTCCGGGACCTGCCGGCCGGCACCGGCTGGTGGCCGCTCCAGGCGCTCGCGCTGGCGGCCGTGCTGATCGCCGTCCGCGTGCTGTGGACGCTGCCGCTGACCCGCGGGGTCAAGCCCTCCCGCGGCCGGCTGTCCTGGCGGGTCGCCGGGGTCGTCACCTGGGCCGGCACCCGGGGCGTCATGCCGCTGGCGGCGGCCCTGTCCATCCCGCTGCTCACCACGGACGGCAACCGGATCCCCGGGCGCCCGCTCGTCCTGGTGCTGACCACGGCGGTGGTCGTCCTCACCCTGGTCGTGCAGGGCCTGACCCTCGCCGCCGTGGTCCACCGCTCCGGGCTCGCCCTGGAGCCCGAGCACACCGCCCGCGAGGAGGACGACGCCCGCGACGCCCTCAACCGCGCCGCCCTCGACCACGTCGACCACCTCGCCGCCCTGGAGGTCATGCCCGACACCGCGATCGACCGGGTCCGGCGCGGCCTCGCCGCCCGCCTCGACCGCACCCCCGAGACCCCCGACGGCACCACCGCCGACGCCGCCTACCGTCAACTCCGGCGCGAGGTCATCACCGTGCAGAACGCCCGGCTGCACCGCCTCTACGAGGAACACCTCATCAGCGACACCACCCTGCGCCGCCTCCAGCGCGACCTCGACCTGGAGCAGGCCGGACTCGGGCGGGTCTGACCGGCCTGACCCGGCCGGCCGTGACGGCTTGCGGCCCCCGGTCTTCCGCACCCCCGCACCGCAGGTCAGACTGTCGCGAGCAGTCCGACGCAGCACCGAACGGGGGCCACATGGCACAGGGCAGGAAGAAGCAGAAGAGACCACTGAGCGCGGCGGCCGCCGCCGCCCAGCGGCCGAAGAGCGCCAAGCGGAAGCCCCGGAAGGACAAGCCGCTCGCACCCCGCACCATCCGCCGGGCGGCCGTCCTGGTCGCGGTACTCGCCCCGCTGCTGCTCGTCGGCCTGATGGCGCTCGCCGTGGACCCGGACTACTCCGCCCTGTTCACGATCCTCGCCGTGCTGGTGCTCATCACCTCCCTGGGCGGGCTGATGATGGTCCGGGCCGCCGGCTGGGTGCTCTGGCCCGGCGTCCTGCTGGGGATCCTGCTGCTGGCCCTGCCACCCACCACCATCCGGGCGGAGGTGCTCGCGCACCGCGGGGAGCGGACCGAGGTCGTCGTCACCGAGGCCCACAGCTCGAAGGACCGCAGCGGCCGGATCAGCTGGTCCTGCGCGATCCGCCGCACGGACGGGAAGCCGCTGCCGCACCCCGAGTTCCAGGGCTCGGGCTGCTCCGGGTCCTCCTCCGCCGGCACCACCACCACCGTCCTCGTCGACCCCGACGGCTGGGCCCCGCCGGCCGGCACGGACCTCGACCTCGCCTTCCTGCACGGCGGCGTCTACGCCCTGGGCGGCCTCAGCCTGCTCTGGATCCTGCTCGTCACCGCCGCCGCCCGCCGCAGCCTCCGGGAGTCCCGCGCCGCAGCGCCCGCCTGACGGTCGGGCACCGCTCCTGCCGTACGCCCGCCACGCCGGACCGGAACGCCCTCTCGACTGCGGCGGGGTCGCGGCCGCATCCTCGATCCGGTGCGCTGTTCCGGCGCCTCCCGCCCGCCCCGACCCGAGCGAAGGAGCCCCATGGACCGCCCGCTGGACCGCCCCCGCCTCGTCCTGGACCCCACCGGCCGCGACCGTGACGCCGAGACCGCCGAACTGTGCGCCCGCGGCCCGGCGACACCCGTCGACATCCTCGGCGTCGAGGCCTGGGCCGTGGCCGACCCCGTCCTGCTCGAAGAGCTCCTCAAGGACCCCCGGGTCTCCAAGGACGGCCACCAGCACTGGCCGGACTTCGCCGAGGTCGTCCCCACCTGGCCGCTGGCCCTGTGGATCACCGTCCGGAACATGTTCAACGCGCACGGCGCCGACCACCGCCGGCTGCGCCGGCTCGTCGGCTCCGCCTTCACGGCCCGTCAGATCGGCGCCCTCGCCGAGCGCATCGAGCAGCTGACCGACGCGCTGCTCGACGACCTGGCCGCGACGCCGCCCGGCGTGCCGGTCGACCTCCGCGAGCGGCTGGCCTACCCGCTGCCGATCCAGGTGATCAGCCGGCTCCTGGGCCTGCCGGACGACCTCCAGGAGGGGTTCCGGCACATCGTCGACCGGGTCTTCTCCACCACCCTCACGCCCGAGGAGTCCGAGGCCAACGCGGCGGCGTTCTTCGCCATGCTCGAAGGGCTGATCGCCGCGAAGCGCCGGCACCCGGGCGACGACATGACGTCCCTGCTGATCGCCGCCCGCGACACCGAGGGCGACGGCGCCGCGCTGACCGAGGAGGAGCTCCGCGACACCCTGTTGCTGGTGGTCTCGGCCGGCTACGAGACGACGGTGAACCTGATCGACAACGGCATCGCGCTGCTGCTCACCCACCCCGAGCAGCTCGCCACGGTCCGGGCGGGTCGGGCGCGGTGGAGCGACGTCGTGGAGGAGGCACTGCGCCGCGACGCCCCGCTGGCGCACCTGCCGCTGCGCTTCGCCATCGAGGACATCCGGCTGTCGGACGAGGTGACGATCCGCCGGGGAGAGGTCATCCTCCCCTCGTACGCGGCCGCCGGGCGCCACCCCTGCCGGTACGGCACCACCGGCGACGTCTTCGACGTCACCCGGCCCGTGAAGGACCACCTCGCCTTCGGACACGGCCCGCACTTCTGCCTGGGCGCGCCGCTGGCCCGGATGGAGGCCGGGACGGCGCTGCGCAAGCTCTTCGAGCGCTTCCCGGACCTCACGCTCGCCCCGGGCGCCGAGCTGAGCCCGGTCGCGTCGCTGATCTCCAACGGCCACCGGTCGCTCCCCGTCCTGCTCACCGCCGGGCGTGCCGACGGCTGAGCGGGGGCCGCCCCGGCGGCCGGCGGCTGCTCGCCGGGCCCGCGCGCCCGGTCCGCGCGGGCGGTCGGTCCGTCAGGCCGTGCTGCCCTTCGGCACGGTGTAGAGGCACTCCTCGATCCGGTCGATCAGGCCGCCCTCGAACCGGAAGTACACGACGGTCGGGACCTCCTGGACGACCCCGTCGGCCGACAGCAGGTGGATGACGTGCTGCTGGAGCACCTCGTCCGGCTTCTCGAACTGGCGGAGGACCTCGAACCGCAGGGACTCGACACCGGCGGCGAAGGCCTTGAAGTGCACGAGCCGCTCGTCGATCGCCTGCTCGTCCTTGCCGTCGTTCTGCCACACCGTGGCCTTCTCGGTGCACAGCGCCCGGAAGCCGGCGAAGTCGTTCGCCTCCAGCCGCCGCAGACCCGAGATGACCGTCTCGCCGATGCTCTGTGCCATGCCGAACTCCTGTGTCCGTCGGGTCGAATGCGGGGATGGTGGCGCGGTGGTGCGGTGGTGCTCTCAGCGGTGAAGCAGGCCGAGGTGGCGCAGGTCGGTGACGTACTTGCGGACGAGGGCCGCCGACAGGTGCGGGATGTCCTGGTCGGCGCCGGCCTTGGCGGCCCGCACGGCGGCCCGGAACCCGGCGGCGGGGATCGCCGACCCGGGGACGGCCTCCCCGGGCCGCGCGAAGGCGCGCAGCAGGGGCAGCAGTGAGTGCTGGCGCTGCTTCTCCGGCAGGGCGCGCAGCGCGGTGGTGATCCGGGCGAGCCAGTCGTCGTAGTCGTCGACCCGCCGGATCGGGTGGCCGGCCTCGATGAGCCAGTCGACGAAGGTGTCCAGGCAGACGCCGTCGTCGTGCGGGTTCAGCGCGTTGAAGGTCCGGTAGCCCTCGGTGGCCCGCGCGCCCAGCGCGGTGACGGCCTCGGCGGTGAAGTCGACCGGCAGGCCGTCGTAGTGGGCGCGCCCGCCGCCCCGGTAGAAGGAGCCCGGGGCGATGCCGGTGGCGAGCAGGCTGAGCAGCAGGCGGGTGAACACGTCGGGCACGTTCAGCTGCCCCCGGTACCTGCCGTGCGCGAGGATCATGTCCGACCGCAGGGTGACGACCGGCAGTCCACACAGGTCGTGGGCCTCGCGGAGCAGCACCTCGCCGGCCCATTTGCTGGTCGCGTACCCCTGCGCGTACCCGTCGGATCCGGGCGCGGATCCGCCGCCGGAGCCCCGGGCGAGGTGCCGCACCGGGCTGGTGGCGCGGATGTCGCCGTCCTCGTCGAGGGCCGCGGCCGCGGCGCCGGCCACCACGGCGACGGTGGACACGTAGGTGACGGGCTTGAGCCGGGTGGTGAGTGCCAGCCGGATCAGTTCGGCCGTGCCGACGACGTTGGGCCCGAACAGCTGGTCGTAGGGCAGCACGTGGTTGACCAGGGCGGCCGGGTGGACGATCAGGTCCACGGTGTCGGCCAGCCGCTGCCAGGTGTCCTCGGCCAGGCCGAGGCGCTGCTCGCCGATGTCGCCCGCCAGCACCTCCAGCGTCCCGTCGGCCAACTCCCGGTACCTCCGGAGCAGTTCGTCGTCGCCGCTGTCGAAGGCGGCCTCCAGCCGCTTCGCCGCGACGGCCGCGTCGGCGCCGCGGACCACGCAGACCAGCCTGCCGCCCGCGGGCGCCAGCCGTTCCAGCCACTCCAGGCACAGGAAGCGGCCGAGGTAGCCGGTGGCCCCGGTGAGCAGGACGGTGCGGACGGCGCCGTCGGGGCGGGGCAGCGTCGGGGCGGCGGCGAGCGTCGCCGCGTCGAGGAACCTGTCCAGGGTGAGGTCGCCGGCGCGGGCCTCGGCGGCGTGCTCGCCGTGGACGGAGGCGGCGGTGGGCCGCGCGGCGCCGGAGCGGCGCCGCTCCTCGATGTAACCCGCCACCCGTGCCAGGTCGTTGGCCGGGCTGATCACCACCCCGACCGGGACCTCGACCCGGAAGATCTCCGTCATGAGGGCGGCGAAGGACAGCGCGGACAGCGAGTCCCCGCCCAGGTCGGTGAAGTGCGCGTCGGCGCTCAACTCGGCGCCCGCGCAGCCCAGCAGCGCCTGGGCGGCCCGGCCGACCGTGTCCAGCACCGGCTGGTCGGGCCCGGCCCGGCGCAGGTCGTGCAACCGGCGCTCCTGCCCGTCGGCGAGTTCGGCGTAGAGCCGTTCCAGGGCCTCGCCGTAGCGCTCCCGGAGCCGGGGGCGCAGCGGTTTGTGGCTGTCGGCGAGCAGGCCGTTCGCGGCGCTGAAGGGTTCGGTCTCGATCAGGATGTCGCGCGGGATCTCGTAGGAGTTGAGCTCGGCCTCCTTGGCGATCCGCTGGAGCGACTCGATGAGCAGCGGTTTGAGCGACTCGGTGTCCCCGCCGGCCCTGGCCAGCGCGTCCGGGGCGGGGACGACCACGGCGAGCGGGTAGGCGCGCTCGCTGTTGCCGTACACGAAGACCTGCCGGATCAGCGGGCTGGCGACGAAGGCGGTCTCCAGGCGGGAGACGGCCACGAACTCGCCCTGGGAGAGCTTCAGGACGTCCTTGGTGCGACCGACGTAGACCAGCCGGTCCGGCCCGGTCTCGGCCATGATGTCGCCGGTCCGGTAGTAGCCGTCCGCGTCGAAGATCTCGGCGGTGAGTTCGGGCCGCTTGTAGTAGCCGGGGATGGCGGTGGCGGTCTTGAGCAGCAGTTCCCCGCGCGGGTGCGGCGAGTCGGTCCGGAAGTAGCCGAGCTCCGGGACGTCGACCAGCTTGTAGTCGATGACCGGCGGGCGCTGCACCACCGAGTCGAGCAGCACCCCGCCGGCCTCGGTGGAGCCGTAGCCGGTGTACAGGTGGAAGCCCAGGCAGGACTCGACGAAGGCGGCCACTTCGGCGGAGAGCGGGGCGGTGCCGCAGAAGGCCTTGGTGACGCGCCCGCCCAGGACGTTCTCCCGCAGGTCGGTCTTGACCGCCGTGTCGACGTCGCCGGGTTCGCCGGAGCGCCGGTCCAGTTCGCTGCGGTACCGCTGGAAGAGCAGGTCGCAGATGCGCGGGACCATGGTCAGCTCGGTGGGGCGGACCAGGGCGATGTCGTCGAGCAGGGTGGACAGGTCGCTCCTGGCGGTGAAGTGGCCGACGCCGCCCCGGGAGAGCGAGCCCATCAGTGCCCAGTGGCCGGCGAGGTGGCTCTGCGGCATGTAGTGGACGCTGACCGGGGGTGCGTCCTCCGCGCCGTAGCTGAAGCCGTTCCACGCGGTGCGGACCAGCCGCTGGGGGTACACCGCCCCCTTCGGGGTCCCGGTGCTGCCGGAGGTGTAGATGAGCAGCGCCAACGGGTCTTCACCCGGGGCGGCGACGAACAGGGGCGCGGGCGGCAGGCCGGCTCCGGCGTCGATCACGGCGGCCAGCGGGTCGACGGCCACCGGGCGGCCGGCCCCGGCCAGGCGCCGCCGGGCGGATGCGAGGGCGTCGCGCTGCTCGGCGACGTCGGGGCGGTAGTCGAACACGATCACGCGCCGGATCGAGGGCGCCCCGAGGACGGCTTCGACGGCGGTGTCCAGCCGCTCGATGCTCGCCGCGAGGGCGCGCGGTTCGGTCTCCGCGACGATCGGCGCCAGCTGGGACAGCGGCGCGCTGGACTGCAACGGCACGACCACCACGCCCGCGTGCAGGCACGCGAGGTCGAGCGTGGCGTAGTCGGTGCTGGTGAAGCCCAGGATGCAGAGCCGGTCGCCGGCGCTCAGCGGGTGGTCCGGGTGGTGGTGCCACTCGGTGGCGACGGCGCGCACCCGGGCCCACAGTTCGCGGTAGCTGACGGTCTCGAAGCGGGGCAGCAGGCGCCCGGTCACGGGCTCCCGGGCGCGTTCGCCGAGGGCGGGCCGGTCGCCGTAGCCCTCCATGATGGCCGCCATGGCCTCGGCGAGTCCCTTGTCCGGATCACGCACGGCCGCGGTGATCGCCTCCGGTGGTTCGGCCATGCTGAGTCCTCCCGTAGCGTCCGGGTGATGTCCGGCATCCGGTTGATGTCGACGTGTGACCTGGGGCGGGCCGGCCGGAGCGGCCGCCGGCCCGTCGGGCCCGGGCGGTCGTTCCGGCCGGCGGGCGTCTCACCAGGCGACCGGCAGCGCGTCCGCTCCGCGGATGAGGCGTTCCGTCCGCCAGGTGACCTGGTCGGCCGGCACGGCGAGGTGCAGACCGGGCAGGCGGCGCACCAGGGAGTCCAGGACGACGCGCAGTTCCATCCTGGCCAGCGCCGCGCCGAGGCAGTGGTGGATGCCGTGCCCGAAGGTGACGTGCGGGACGATCCCCCGGTGGAAGTCGATCTCCTCGGGGCGGTCGAACACCTCCGGATCCCGGTTGGCCAGGGAGAACTCGGTGACCACCGCGTCGCCGGCGCGGACGGTCTGCCCGCCCAGTTCCACGTCCTCGGTGGCGATCCGGGTGAAGCCGGCGGTGGCGCTGATCGGGATGATCCGGGAGAGCTCCTCGACCGCGTCGGGGATCAGGCCGGGATCGGCGACGAGCTCGTGCCAGAGGTCGGGCCTGGTCAGCAGCGTGTAGACGAAGTTGCCGATCTGGTTGGCGGTGGCCTCCTGGCCGGCGGACAGCAGGCTGACCCCGAGGCTGACCAACTCCTCCTCGGTGAGCCGGTTCTCCTCGTCCTCCACGGCGACCAGTTCGCCGAGCAGGTCGCTGGTGGGCTCGACGCGGCGCTCGGCGACCAGGCCGGCGAGGTAGTCGTTGAGGTGCCCGCGGTCCCGTGCGGAGCGGGCCGGGTCGGAGAGCATCAGCAGGCCGTCCACCCAGGCGTTGAACCGGTCGCGGTCCTCGACGGGCACGCCGAGCAGTTCGCAGATCATCGTGATCGGCAGCGGCCAGGTCAGCATCTGGGTCAGGTCGGCGGGCGAGCCCGTGGCGATCATGGTGTCGAGCAGTTCGTCGACGATCTGCTGGGCGCGCGGGCGCATCGCCTCGACCCGGCGCACGGTGAAGGGGTTGGCGACCCTGCGCCGCAGCCGGCTGTGCTCCGGCGGGTCCATGCTCAGCATCGAGGTGCGGGGCAGGCCGGCCGAGACGATGCGGGGCACGTCCTCGCCGGCGGCGGCGGCCCGGCTGAACCGGGGGTCGGCCAGCACCGTCCTGACGTCGGCGTGGCGGGTGACCAGCCAGGCGTCGCCGCCGTAGGGCAGGCTCACCCGCAGCACCGGCTGCGCGCTGCAGGCCTCGGCCAGCTTCGGGTCCACGTCGAGCTGCTCGGCCGGACCGAACGGATAGGCCCGCGGCCCTTCTTCTGTCGCGGTCATCGTGTCAGTCCTTCCAGTCCTGGCGGGCGGTCACAGGGACGCGCTCTTGCCGCCGTCGATGACGAGGTTGCTGCCGGTGATCCACGAGGCGCGCCGGGAGACCAGGAAGCCGACCGCCTCGGCGATGTCCTCGGTCTGACCGATCCGCCCGAGCGGGACCTCGTCGGCCCAGTCCCCCTCGGATTCCATGCCGAGATAGTCGACGATCTTGTCGCGTGCCTCATCCGCCCCAGGAGTCATCACGTTTCCCGGGGAGATCGCGACGACCCGGATTCCGTCCGGCGCCAACTCGACCGCGAGACCCTTGCTGTACACCTCCAGCGCGGATTTCGCGGCGGCGTAGTGCAGGATCATCGGGTAGGAGGAAATGGTCGCGATGGAGGAGAGGTGCACGATGACCCCGCCGCCCGCCGCGCGCATGGCCGGCACGAGTGCGGCATTGAGCCGGACGGCGGCCAGGAAATTGATGTCGACCGTGTACTGCCAGTCGTTCTCGATTTCCAGCGCGGTCTGGAAGGCCCGGCAGCCGCCCGCGTTGTTGACCACGATGTCGACCCCGCCGAGGGAGTCCAGCGCGGCGTCGGCGAACGCCCGCACCCCGGCCGGCGAGCTGAGGTCGGCCTGGATGAACTTGGCCGCGGACGGGGTGTGTTCGGTGGGGTTGCGGGCGGAGGTGACGACGGTGGCTCCGGCGTCCAGCAGGTGCTGCACGATCGCGGCGCCGATGCCCCGGCTGCCGCCGGTGACCACGGCCCGTTTGCCGTCCAAGTCGTGGGAAATCTGCGCGGTAAGGCGACTCTCGCTCACCCTGGGTTCCGCCACCTTTCGTTCCTGGGAAATTCCTTTCCGCGGCACTGGTCGGCAAGGGAATCAATTCTCCAGTTGCGACCCAGAAGGCGACGCGGAACCACCTGCACCACTATCCGTGATCTCCCGGACACGGTCAACATGATTGTGTCGATGCCCTGCATCGCCTGAGGCAATGCAGGACGGATGACGGCACCCGCTGGACGCCGCGATCAACAGGGTCGATAATCGTGCGTTACCCATGTGCATCCGGCCACAGCATTTTCCGCGCGACCCGGCGGCGATTCGCCGGAGCAACGGAGAGGGCGCACACGGAATGTTCACACCATGAGTGCCGAGAACTCGGGAGAAAAGCATGTCCAGCTTGGACGAGCCGTTCGTCGTGGGTGATCTGACGGTCCCCAACCGCATCGTGATGGCCCCGATGACCAGGATGCAGTCCCCCGGCGGCGTGCCGGGCGAGGAGGTGGCCGAGTACTACGCCCGCCGGGCCGCCCACCAGGTCGGACTGATCATCACCGAGGGCACCTACGTCGACCGCGCCGCCGCCCGCGCGTACGACCACGTGCCCCACTTCCACGGCGAACAGGCGCTGGCCGGCTGGGCCCGCGTGGTGCAGCGGGTGCACGAGGCCGGCGGCCGGATCATCCCGCAGCTGTGGCACACCGGGGTCGTGCGCACCGGGACGGAGCCGCCCGCCGAAGGCCCGTCCGGGATCGGCCTGGACGGCGCCCCGGCCGGGCGGGCCATGACCCAGCGGGACGTCGACGACACGGTGGCCGCCTTCGCCGAGGCCGCGGCGACCGCCGAGCGGCTCGGGTTCGACGGCATCGAACTGCACGGCGCGCACGGCTACCTGATCGACGACTTCCTGTGGAGCGGCACCAACCGGCGCACCGACCGCTACGGCGGCGACCCGGCCTCCCGCGCCCGCTTCGGCGCCGAGATCGTGCAGGCCGTCCGCGCGGTCGTCAGCCCGGGCTTCCCGGTCTTCTTCCGGTTCTCCCAGTGGAAGGTCGGCAACTACGGGGCCCGCATCGCGCAGAGCCCGGCCGAGCTGGAGCAGCTGCTGACCCCGCTGGCCGACGCCGGGGTCGACGCGTTCCACGGCTCCACCCGGCGCTACTGGCAGCCCGAGTTCGACGGCAGCGACCTCAACCTGGCCGGCTGGGCGCGCAAGCTCACCGGCAAGGCCGCCGTGACGGTCGGCTCGGTCGGCCTGGACCAGCAGTACGGCGAGGGCGAGTTCGCCCAGGGCTACACCAGCCAGGCCGGCGTGACCGGCATCGACGAGCTGCTGGCCCGCCTCAAGCGCGACGAGTTCGACCTCGTCGCCGTCGGCCGCACCCTGCTCGCCAACCCGGACTGGGCCGCCAAGGCGCTGCGCGGCAACCTCGCCCGGACCGTCCCGTACGACCCGGCGGTGCTCACCAGCCTGGCCTGACAGCGCCGTTCGGCGAACGGGCGCCCGGAAGCCGGGCCGCGACC